>NZ_CAURTC010000020.1:0-65442 GCF_963527835.1 uncultured Clostridium sp.
GGCAGGTGTTACTGCAAAAGATAAGGAAGATGGAGACTTAACTTCAAAGATTAAAGTTGAAGGTGACGTTAATACTGAAGTAACAGGTAAATATAACTTAACTTATACAGTTGCAGATAGTGAAGGACTTAAGGATGTTAAGGAATGCTACATTACAGTTAAAGAAGTATCAGAAATTGAAGATACTTATGATCCAAACAAAATATATTTAGAAGGTGATACTGTAATCTACAAAGGTAACAAGTACACAGCTAAGTGGTGGGTTAAGGGAGAAAATCCTGACAAATCAGAGGCTTGGAAAAAGGAAGTTATTCCAAATGAAGACGGATCTGTAGATTATGAAGAAGGATCTATTTATGTTGAAGGTGATAAGGTTAATTATAATGGAAAAATGTATGAAGCTAAATGGTGGACTAAATCAATTCCAGGCAGCGATGATTCTTGGAAGTTAATAGCATAATATAAAATTAAGGATGTCTTAGAATTCTAAGACATCCTATTTTAATGAATGATTTTAAAACAAAGCTTAAAATTTAATTTATGATTGTAAAATATAATTGGCAAACGGTGGGTTTGTCTTTTGTTGGCATTTTATAAAATATGAATAAATTGTAATGCTATAAAGTTAATTTGTTTTCATACGATAAGAATTATGTAGACATTGTTATTTTATTGTTACTTTCAAGAGGATATTTGTTACTTTGGGATAATACATTTTAAAGTGCTTTTACAGATTATCCTAAAGTGTAAATAGACTAGAAAAATGCCAATAATTATATGTATACAACTTTCAATAAAATTCAATAGGCATAGCTAGGGAAATCTAGTGACGCAAAGCTAAAGGGGCTAAAGAAGAAATTCCATGCCAGCCAGTTGCCGATTAATATTAATTTATTAATTGTATAAGATTTTCTTTGTTTTAAAAAAACTAAGACACATTTCAAAAATAATAGACCAGTATGCTTATCTATTTTGCATCATACTGTGTCGTCAAGTTCAGCTAATAACTCGATATTAACTAAACTTGCCTCCTTGTGTAACATCAAATATACCATGCATATTTGATCTATTATTTTCTTTTATGTGCCTAAAGAAAAACTTTAGCTGCTTATTGAAATTTTAAATAAAATTTCTAATAGGAGGAAAATATTTATGAGCTTAAAGAAAAATTACAAACTAAGGACAATGGTTGCAACATCTGTTGTATGTACAGTGATGGTAGGTATGTCATTCACACCTATGTATACAGGTATGACAGCCTTTGCAAAGGACAATGAAGAGGCAGACTTAACTTACACAGTTAAAAATTCAGAAGGATTAAAAGCAGAAAAACAACGTGTAATTGCAGTAGCTGAAAATGATGCTGATTTTGGCGTTGGACAAGGTATTCAATGGCCAAAGCAAGTTAACGCACCATTCATTGATATGGTAGCTTGGGTTACTAAACCAGGATACTCTAATAATGGCGCAGCCAACCTGGCTAAAATATCAGAAGATACTGGAGTTGAATTCTTTAACCTAGGTTTTATTCAACCTATATCTAATACGATTAAAGATGGTAAAGTTCAATGGGGCTGGGGCGGATACCAAGTATTAAATGAACAAAATAAAGATAACGATCAATATACCAATGGTATTAAGAAGTCAATAAAAGATCTACGCGAAATGGGCGGAGATGTTACTATTTCATTAGGTGGTTTAAATGGGTCAGCTTTTTGGCAGGTAACTCAAGATGTTGATGTATTAACTAATACTTATAGAGAAATTATAAAAGGTTATGGACTTACAATACTTGACCTTGATATAGAAGGTGGAGCTCAAAATAAGAATTATAATATTGCAAATGCAAAAGCAATAAAGAATGTTCAAGATGAAACTGGAGTAGACATAGTATTAACACTACCAGTATTACCAAGTGGATTAACTTCAGTACAACTAGATCTTTTAGAAGCTTACTTAGCAAATGGTGTTGATGTTAAATTAGTAAACATCATGACTATGTGCTATGGAAGTGGAACATTATTACCAGGTGAAAACTATGGTACTGGATCAATTAGAGCAATTGATTCAACTAAGGATCAAGTTAAGAATTACTTCAAGAAATATGCAAACATTCAATTAAGTGATAAAGAAGCTTATGGCAAGATAGGTACTACTTCGTCTATAGGATTTGAAAACGAAGCACATCCAATATTTACTACAGAATGGTCTAAGTTATTAGTAAATCATTCTATAGAAAAAGGCTTAGGAATGGCTTCATTCTGGTCAATGAATAGGGATGCCATGTTAGAAAGCAATAGAGGTGTATCATCACAATACGAATTTACTAATATCTTTAAGCAATTTGGTAGTGGTAATGAAGGCGGAGAAGTTAATCCACCAGCAAATACTAAGCCAACTATTTCTGGAGTTAAGAACCAAATAATTGCTGTTGGAGATAAATTTGATCCGATGGCAGGTGTTACTGCAAAAGATAAGGAAGATGGAGACTTAACTTCAAAGATTAAAGTTGAAGGTGACGTTAATACTGAAGTAACAGGTAAATATAACTTAACTTATACAGTTGCAGATAGTGAAGGACTTAAGGATGTTAAGGAATGCTACATTACAGTTAAAGAAGTATCAGAAATTGAAGATACTTATGATCCAAACAAAATATATTTAGAAGGTGATACTGTAATCTACAAAGGTAACAAGTACACAGCTAAGTGGTGGGTTAAGGGAGAAAATCCTGACAAATCAGAGGCTTGGAAAAAGGAAGTTATTCCAAATGAAGACGGATCTGTAGATTATGAAGAAGGATCTATTTATGTTGAAGGTGATAAGGTTAATTATAATGGAAAAATGTATGAAGCTAAATGGTGGACTAAATCAATTCCAGGTAGCGATGATTCTTGGAAGTTAATAGCATAATATAAAATTAAAGGTGTCTTAGAATTCTAAGACACCTTTTTTTATGTAAAGGAAAGTATAAAAATTTCTAAGGCTGAAAGTTGGAATATATATAGCTTTTAGCTTTTAAATATGTTAAAGTATGGGATTATAGCTAGACCTATACTTTTCTGAATATTTAGAAAAGTATATTTTAAAAAATTGTGGATAACTAAAATTATAATCCCATTTAAAGATTAAGAAATTAATCCTAAAGATAAAAATAATCATATGCTGCACCATATTCCTCATTATACAATTAAATTTAACACTTTAAGGATAAATGAACTTAAGTTTAAATATATTGATATTAAAGTAATTATAGAAGGTGGAGATATATTGAGAAGACCTAAAGCACTAAAAAAAGGAGATAAAATAGCTCTTGTAGGATTATCAAGTCCAACAACTGAAGAAAGATTAGAGTTATCAATTAAAGCAATGCATGATTTTGGATTTGAAGTTGTAGTTGGTGAGAGTTGCAAATCTCATTATGGTTATTTAGCTGGAAGTGATGAGATAAGAGCTGATGATATGAATAAAATGTTTTGTGATAAATCAATATCTGGAATCTTTGCAATAAGGGGAGGGTATGGAGCAACAAGGATTCTAGACAAGCTGGATTACAATATGATAAAAAAGAATGCTAAAGTATTTTCAGGATATAGTGACGTTACAGCTATTCATAATGCAATAAATGCAAGATGCAATTTTATAACATTTCATGCACCGATGCCAGCAACAGAAATGTATAGGGGACTAGATAATTACACGGAATATTATTTTAAAAAGAGTATATTCGATTCAGAGCCATTAGGCAAATTAAAAAATGCAGAAGATACAAAAATGGGAACTTTATTTAAAGGTAAAGCTGAAGGAAGATTAGTTGGTGGAAATCTTTCAGTAATTTGCTCAACACTAGGAACTGAGTATGAAATAGATACTAAAGGAAAAATATTATTTTTAGAAGAGATTGATGAATATCCATACAAAATTGATAGAATGATTATGCAATTAAAGCAGTGTAATAAATTTAAAGATGCAAGTGGAATAATTTTAGGAAAATGGACTGATTGTTTACCACCAAAGGGAAGAGAAAGCTTATCATTAATTCAAATATTTGAAGAATTAATAGTGCCAGAAAGAAAACCAACACTATATGATGTTTGCTGTGGCCATTGTTTACCAACACTTACGCTTCCTTTGGGAGCTAAAGTTAAAATCGATGCTAATAATCAAGAAATAAATATACTAGAATAAAGAAATTAAACAGTAGACTAAAATGTTAAGTCTCCTTGGCATAACTTACTTATAGAATTTTAGTATATAGATTTGTATAATAATAAGTAAACTAATGAATAAATCAAGGGGGAAAAATGAATATATTATCAGTAATATTAGATAAAGTATATAGTTGGCTAGCTTTAAGTGGATTAAAAATAGTAATTGGATTATTAGCCTTATGGATAGGATGGAAAATAGTAAATAAAATTATTAAAACTATGGACAGAATTCTTAAAAGAAAAGAATTTGATGTCACATTGACAATGTTTTTAAATGCTTTTATAAATATATCATTAAAAGTATTACTTGTAATGATTATAATGGATTATGTTGGAATGAAAACTACTGGACTTGTAACTTTAATAGGCTCAGCTGGTCTTGCAGTAGGACTTGCTCTTCAAGGCAGTTTATCTAACTTTGCTGGTGGGGTTGTTATTTTATTGATAAGACCTTTTAATATAGGCGATTTTATTGATGCAGTAGGACATTCAGGGAATGTTGAAAAAATAGGGATATTTTATACTTATGTACTTACTACAGATAATAAACAGATACTTATACCAAATGGTAAATTAGCAAATGATAGTATAATAAATTATACAGCTAAGGACAAAAGAAGAGTTGATCTACAGTTTTCAGTTGGATATGATGAAGATGTTATTACGGTTAAGAACATTATAGAAGAAGTTGCTTTAAGTAATGATAAAATATTAAAAGATCCAGAGTATTTTATAGGATTATCTGAACATGGAGATAGTTCAGTGAATTTTGCTTTAAGAATATGGACAAAAACAGAAGATTATTGGGATGTATATTATGATTTATTAGAAAGAGTTAAAATTAAGTTTGAGGATGAAAAAATAAGTATACCATATCCTCAAATGGACGTTCATATTAAAAATGACTAAAAATATGGACATGTTTTAGTAATGTGTTGATATATGCAGAAGCAAAGTGAACGGAGTAATGTACAATGGCACTTTGCCTATTGTATATATAAACATATTTTAAAACATAGCCAAAAATAATATAATTAGATAAAGTTATCAAATAAAAGTCTTTATTTGATAACTTTATTAGTTTATACTATAAATTAGCGAACGTATGTTTTGAATAATAGCTTATGTTTTATTAGTGTGTTGATATATGCAATGCCACTTTACTAGTGCATATATCAGCACATATTTAGTGACATATCTTTATTTAAAAACAGTTTAACAAAGTGATGAAAAGAATTTAAATTCTTAAGATGGAGGGAATAATTTGGGTAATAATAATGACGAATTAAAAAAAGCTTTTAAAAAGAGTATGAAAAAAAATAAGGGGAATAAAAAAGCTCAATTTATAACAATAGTACTTTTTGCTCTTATAGGGCTTATGAGTTTTGTTTTTGGAAATGACTTTAATTCCAACAAGGTAGATAATGTAGGAAATTTAAGCAATGTAAGTGGAAATTTAGAGGTTTCGTATCTGGATGTTGGACAAGGGGATGCTGTATATATAAGGGTTAATGATTTTGATATATTAATAGATGCAGGTCCAAGAAGTGAAGCGGATCATTTATTAAAGCAATTAGAAGAAAAAAATATAGATGATTTTGAAATGGTAATTGCGACTCACCCACATGAAGATCACATAGGTGGAATGAGCAAAGTATTTGAAAATTATAAGGTAGAAAATTTCTATATGCCAAAAGTTACTCATACAACAAAGACATTTGAAAATATGTTGACTTCAGTTTCAAAACAAGGACTAAAAGTGCAACAAATAAAAGAAGGAATGAATTTTGATTTAGGTTCTGGAGCTAAAATAGAGGTATATTCTCCAATGAAAAGTAGTTACGAAGAATTTAATGATTATTCTCCTATAATGAAATTAACATTTGGAGATAAAAAGTTAATTTTTACTGGAGATGCAGAAACATTGGTAGAAGACGAAGTTCTATTTAAATATTCAAAAGATCTTAAGGCTGATGTATTAAAATTTGGGCATCATGGATCAACAACATCTTCAAGCAATGAATTTCTAAAAGCTATCTCTCCACAATATGGGATAATAAGTTGTGGAAAGGATAATAGTTATGGTCATCCACATAAAGAAACTATGAATAAAATATCACAAAATGGTATAAAAACTTATAGAACAGATTTACAAGGAGAAATAACCTTAATATCTGATGGAAAAAACATATCAATCAAAACTAAAAAGTAAGAAGTTAGAGTCTTACTACTTCTTATTATATGAAGATATATTAATACAATTGAGAAAATACATTAGTACTCCACCTATTCCAACGATTAAGCTGACAATTAACCAGGCTTGTTTTATTCCAACTCTTGAAATCATTCTACTCATGATTATAGGTCCAATACCATTTCCAGTTCCATACAATAAAGGCAAAATTGAATTTATTCTTCCTCTATGGGAAGAGGAGCTTAAATTAGCTATAAAAGTTTGAGCGTTTGTGGCAATTGATATTTCCCCTATAGTCATTATAGTCACAATAATAAAAAATGAAAAGATATTAGAGGCAAAACAACAAAGACCAAAGGCTAATGAATAAAAAAGTCCTCCTGCTGAAATAATGGAAAGCATTCTATATTTCTTTGTTATACTTGTTATTATTGGAGTAAATAAAATAACGATTAATCCATTGAAACTGCTCAAAAAACCAAAGTATCTAGCACCGTTAGTGCTAAATATATCATTTTATTATTTTGCCTAAAAATAGTATATAGATCTCTTTAGGGAGTCCTGAATATGCAGAAAACATAAGTATAAATTTATTTTTTAATTTCATCGTCGATCTCCTTTTGTTAATAATTAAATCAATTAATTGTATTTAAGTATAAGGCTATGTTTTAGCAAGGTATTGGCATACGTAACTTTATTTATTGCATATGTCAACTTATATTTAAAACAGAACTAAAAAATAATTATTAAATTATACATCTAAATGGTGAAATTTTCAATTTGTATCAATTAAATGGAATTTAATTATGTGTGTTGATAAATAATATACAGATTTATTAATAATATTTATATCTTTGCACAAACTTATAATGTAGAAACTTATTATTTGAAAGGAGAAATTATATTATGGAAACATTTGGAGATGAAATAAAAGATACTGCAAGAAAAATCAAGAGTGAAATAAAAGATACTGCAAGAGAGATAAAAGGTAAGATGACAGAACAAGGTGAAATTATAAAGGAACATGCTAATAATTTAAAACATAAATTATAATGTTTTGTATTAATAAAGATTATAAGAACCAAGAGATGAAATTTTAAAATTTATCTCTTGGTTCTTATAATTTTTATATAGCATAAATATTATTAATAGTAAAAATTTAAGATTTAGTGTTAATAATTCGACTGCAAAAATTATCAAATTTTAATGTTAGATATAAAAAGACATTTAGCATTAAAAAAAGTAAGAAAAAAGTAAATATTTTTATATCATAAGTATGTACCAATATAATTGTGTTATGAGTGAATATAGAATATAATTAAATAATGAGAAAGAAATTTTAAGAGGTGTAATTTATGATTAAGGTAACAGTTAATATAAATGGTATGGATTACAACTTAAAAGGTGATAAAAATGAACAATATTTAGTTGATTTAGCTGATTTTGTTGATAGTAAAGTAAAAGAGATAATGAGTAAAAACTCTAGGTTAAGCACTAGTGCTGCAACTGTATTAGCGGCAGTAAATATAGCAGATGAACTTTACGAATGTGATTTTAATTTAAGAAATGCCATTAATAAGAAGAAAAATATAGAAACTGAAAAAAGTGAATTGATTCAAAAAGTAGACAAGTTAAATGAAGATTTAAAAACAACACTAGTAGAGAAAACAAAGCTTCAAGAACAATTAGTAAATGGTGAGCAATCTTTAAAAGAAAAATATGCAGAGATAGAACAACAACTTACTACTTTAAGGGAAGAAGCAATTAATCTAAAAAAAGAAAAAAATTTATTATTAGAAAAGAATACTAAATTAGAGAATAATTTAAAAGAAGTTAGCAATTTAAAAAATGTATTAAATAAAGAAGTCGTAGAAATAAAAGAAAAAAATAAATTCCTTAATAAAAAGATAGATGAATCTAAAGGAAAAGAAGTGGAATTAATAAATAAACTACAAGTTTCAAGTGGAAATGTTAAAGAATTAGAAAATAAAGTTTCTTCTTTAGAAAACAAATGTACTAATTTAGGCAAAAGATTCAATGATTTAAATATTTTAAATACAGAAAGTTCATTAGAACTTGAAAGAACAATTAAAGTTAGAGCTAGTTTAGAAGAAGAAAATTCTATCTTGGCTGAAAAAAGTAAGTCTTTAGAAGATAATTGTTTAGCGTTACAAAGTAAGATAGAAGAGTTAACATCATTGATGTTAAATGAAAAGAACAACAAACAAGTTCTTCAAGAAGAGTATACTAAATGTAAAGAAGAGCTTGAAAATATCAGTGATCTTTATTATGAGACTGACAAAGAAGTTACAACTTTTAAACAAAAAATAGAAGAGATTAATAGAGAAAATGAAAAATTAAATTCCAAGATAAATATGGAAATAAAAAATAAGAAGGTATTAGAAGACAATATTCAAAAATTAAATAATAATATTAATTCAATAAATAATGAGAAAAACAAAATAAAACAAGAAAATTTAAAAGTAAATGAGGAACTAAAAAGTCTAAAAGATAAGTATTCTAAGTTAATTGTTAATGAAGATAATAATAAAAAGACAATAAATATAAAATATAAAGAAATAGAAGAATTAAGAGATGATTTAAGTAATAAAGATAAATCATTAATAGATATAAAAAGTATCTTAGACGATAAAGAAAAGTCATTAGAAAAATTAAAAGCTAATGTAGATGAAAAAGAGAAAAACTTAGAGACATTAAAAAATATTTTAAGTAAAAAGGATGCTTCTGTAGTGGAATTAGAAAATAAAGTTGAAGAATTAAACAATTATAAGAGTAAACTTATGGAAAGAAGCAAAAATGTAAATAATAATCTTAGAACATCTAAGTATAAAGTTATGGAATTAAAGGATAAACTATTAACTGTAGAAATAGAATTAGCAGCGCTAAAAAGCCAACAATTTTTAAATAGTAAAACGAAAAAAGTTATAGCTCCACTTTCACATAAAAAGTAGGGTAATATAATAGAATTATAACAATTTTAAAAACTGCTATTTTTAATAGCAGTTTTTAAAGGTTTTTAAGAATAATAAAAGTATGATGTTTTGTTTTAATGCAGAATTAATATTCATAAAAACAAGGCTAATTAAAACACTCAGGAGGAAATTAATGAAAAAAATAGAGTTGTTAGCACCAGCAGGTAGTATGGAGAGCTTAGTAGCAGCTATAAATAGAGGAGCTGATGCTATTTATTTAGGCGGAAATAAGTTTTCGGCAAGAGCATATGCATCAAATTTTGATAATGAAATGATGATGAAAGCTGTAGATTATGCACATAGCTATGGAGTTAAGGTGTATGTAACTATAAATACTTTGTTAAAAGAAAGTGAAATAAAAGAAGCTTTAAAATATGCAGGATACCTTTATGATATAGGGGTAGATGCTTTAATAATTCAAGACACGGGACTTATTAATTTAATACAAAAAACATATACAGATTTTGAATTACATGCATCAACTCAAATGACAGTACATAATGGTGAAAGTGCAATGTATTTTACTGAAAAAGGATTATCTAGAATAGTTTTATCTAGAGAGCTTTCTTTAAATGAAATTAAATACATATCAAAAGATTTAGGTGTAGAAACAGAAATATTTGTACATGGAGCACTTTGTGTATGCTATTCAGGACAATGCTTAATGAGTTCTATGATAGGTGGAAGAAGCGGAAATAGAGGAAGATGCGCTCAACCTTGTAGAATGGAATATATAATACAGGGCGAAAATACTGCACCTAAAAAGGCATATTTACTTAGTCCAAAAGATATGTGCTTAATTGATGATGTAGAAGAAATAATAAAAAGTGGAACAGCATCTTTAAAAGTAGAAGGACGAATGAAGAGACCTGAGTATGTGTCAGGTGTTGTAGATACCTATAGAAGAGCAATTAATAAGGTTATTTATAAACAAAAATTTGATTTAAAAAAGGGAAGAACTCAGTTAGCTCAGCTATTTAATAGAGAAGGTTTTTCTAAAGCATATCTATATAAAAACACAGGAAAAGATATGATGAGTTATAATTTCCCTAAAAATACTGGAATTCCTGTAGGTAAGGCACTTGATAAAAGTGAAATTATATTAGAGGGAAACATAAGTATTGGTGATGGAATAAGATACGGGCATGAAGGATTTGTATTAGGGAAAATATTACTTAATGGCAAAGAAGTAAAGGAAGCTTTTAAAGGTGATAAAGTTAAATTAACACCTAGTGGTTATAAAAAAGGTGACTTAATATATAGAATGTCTGATAAAAAATTATATGATGAATTAAAGGATTATGTAAAGCCATATAAAAGAAAAGTATTATTACAAGGTGAATTAGAATTTAAAGTTGGTTTTCCTTTAAAACTTAAAACTAAATTCAAGGGAAGAGAATATGAAGTTTCAGGTGATAGTGTTGAAGCAGCAGAAAAATCACCATTAGATATAAAAAGAGTAGAAGAATGTTTAATGAAATCTGGAGAAATACCATATAAATTTGAAAAAGTATTGTTTAATACTTTTGAAGATGGATTTATAAGAATATCTTCTTTAAATAATTTAAGAAGAGAGTTATTTGAAAAAATATTAAAGCAAGAAACGTCTTCTTATAGACGAAGAAGATTTAAAGGTGATATTTTGGATAAAAACTTAAAGTTTGGTGAAAGCTTAGGATATATTTATAGTTGTATAAATAAAGAACAATTAAAAGCTTTATTAGAAGATGATGCTGTTCAAAATATAGCATTAGATATATCATATACTAAACATAAAGGTGCATTAAATATAAGTGACTTTAAAAATATAGAAAATAAAAACTTGTATTTTATGACTCCTAATATAATCAAAGAAGAATTTAAAAATATAGTTAAACAAATAGATGAAGTTAGTCCTAATATAAAAGGGTTAATAACATCTAATGTAGGATTAGTTAATTTATATAAAGATAGATTATTTATAATAGGAGATTATAAATTAAATCTTTTCAATAAAGAAGCATTAGATTTTTATAGAGAAGATATAGACGTTCCGTCATTAAGTCTAGAGTTAAATAGAAAAGAAATTAAAGAGATAATGAAGAGTGTTGATTATAATGTTGCAGTTGGAATTTATGGAAAAGCTGAATTGATGATTAGTGAATATTGTCCAATTGGAAGTACCTTTGGAAATAAATCTAACTCAAAAGAGTGTAATGGTGCTTGTATGAGAGATGAATTTACATTGGTAGATAGAAAAAATGAAACATTTAAAGTGTTAGGTGATAATAGCTGCAGAAGTCATATATTAAATTCGCTTGCTTTAAATTTAATAGAAGAAATTGAAGAATTAAAAACATTTAATATATCTACGTTTAGAGTTGACTTTAAAGATGAAACTTATAATGAGGTTAAAGTAATCTTAGAAGAAATGAAAAAACTTAAAAAAAGTGAAAATAGAAGCTATACTAAAGGTCATTATAAACGAGGTGTAGAGTAGAGGGGAACTATAAATGAACAAGAGATCTTTAAGAGTTTTAGAATTTAATAAAGTAAAAGAAATACTTAAAAAGTATGCATATAGCAGTTCTGCCAAGAAATTGGTAGATGAGCTTATGCCATATGATAATACATATGAAATAAATAATAATTTAGAGGAATCTAATGAGGCACTTGAAATATTAATGAAGAAGGGCAATCCACCAATAGAAGGGCTTTATGATATAAAGGATATACTTCAAAGAGCTAAAAAGGGAGGAACATTAACTCCAGAGCAACTATTAAAGGTATTAGGAATGCTTACAGCAACTAGAAGAATGCAAGAATTTTTTAAAAGAGAAGAGCAAGATGTGTCTTTTCCTAAGTTAGAAGATTTAGCGTATATATTAATGCCTATTAATGATTTGGAAAAAGAAATAGAGAAATCTATTTTATCAGAAGACGAAGTAAGCGATAATGCTAGTACTACTTTATATAATATAAGAAGAAGCTTAAAAGAAAAGAATTCTTCAGTTAGAGAAAAAATAAACTCAATAGTAAGAAGTAATTCAAAATATTTACAAGATTCTTTATATACAATAAGAGGCGATAGATATGTAATTCCAGTAAAGGCAGAATATAAGAGTTCAGTACCAGGACTTGTACATGATCAGAGCTCAACAGGAGCTACTCTTTTTATAGAACCTATGGGATTAGTTAATTTAAATAATGAAATAAAAGAACTTATGTTAAAAGAAAAAGCTGAAATAGATAGGGTACTTGCAGCATTATCATTAAAAGTGAAAATGAATGCAGAACACTGTGAGAGTAATTTTAAAATACTTACTAATTTAGATTTTATTTTTTCAAAGGGAAAATATGCATGCGAATTAAATGCAATAAAACCTATGGTAAGAGAAGACGGAATATTTAACATAATGTCTGGTAGACATCCTTTAATTGAAAAAGATAAAGTTGTACCTTTAGATGTGATTTTAGGTGATGAATTTGATACTTTAATGATAACTGGACCTAATACAGGGGGGAAAACTGTTACATTAAAAACAGTAGGATTACTTCATATAATGGCTCTTAGTGGACTTCTTATACCTGCAAGTTCTAATTCATCTGTATCGTTTTTTAAGGAAGTATTTGCTGATATAGGAGATGAGCAAAGTATTGAACAAAATTTATCAACTTTCTCATCACATTTAACTAATATAGTAAACATCATGGAATATGATAACAGACAATCACTTATTTTATTTGATGAGTTAGGTGGAGGAACTGATCCAGCAGAAGGTGCAGCACTTGCAATAGCTATTATAGAAAATTTAAGTAGCAAAGGTGCAAAACTAATAGCAACAACTCACTATAGTGAATTAAAGGCATATGCATTAGAAAAGGATAGAGTTGAAAATGCATCTGTAGAGTTTGATATTAATACCTTAAGACCTACATATAGGTTATTAATTGGAATTCCAGGAAAATCTAATGCTTTTGAGATTTCTAAAAGAATAGGACTTGGAAAAGAAGTTATAGACTGTGCAAAAAATTATATGTCTAAAGAAAATTTAGAGTTTGAGGGTTTAATAAAGAATCTTCAAGAAAAAAGTATTATGGCTAAAAAAGATGCAAGAGATGCAAAAGTCATTAAAGATCAAGCAGATGAATTAAAGAAGAAATACGAACAAAAACTTGAAAGACTTGAAAAAGTTAAAGATAAAGCTTATATGGAAGCCAGAGAAGAGTCTAAAAAGATAGTAGCTAATGCAAAAGATGAAGCGGATGAAATATTAAAAGCCATGAGAGAACTTGAAAAGCTTGGTATTGCAAGTGGAGGAAGACAAAGATTAGAAGAAGAACGTAAAAAACTTAAAGATAGTTTAGAAGAAAAAGAAAAGAATCTATATAAGATGAAAGAAAATGACGGTGAAGTACTTGAAAAGGTAACTTTAGGAATGGAAGCATTTTTACCATCTTTAAATCAAACTGTTGTAGTAATTTCTATGCCTGATAATAGAGGAGAAGTACAAGTTGAAGCTGGAATTATGAAAATTTCAGTTAAGCTAAAAGACTTGAGAAAAACTAAACAATCTAAAGTTGAAAAGGTAAAGAAAAAGAGAGAATTAAAATTACATTTCAGTAAAGTTGAAAATCGTATAGATTTAAGAGGTCTAGATGCAGAAGAAGCGTGTTATAGAGTAGATAAATATTTAGATGATGCTTATATGGGCAATCTTGGAGAAGTGACAATAGTTCATGGAAAAGGTACTGGAATTCTTAGAAAAGCAATAAATGATATGCTTAAGAGACATGTACATGTTAAAAATTATAGATTAGGTGGCTATGGTGAAGGTGGAGATGGTGCAACAATAGTTGAACTAAAATAATGTGATGTTTTAACATGTTGATCTTTTGTATAAAGCTCATGGACAGAGAAATTTGCTTTAAGAACTCTAAAATAAAGATTAGTCCAATTAATGCATGTTCCCAATGAAACATTGTACTGTGTGAAAGTTCGTGTTTCCAAATATAAAATTTGGACACTTACTTTTGACAAGCAATTAATTGTAAGGCTAAAGGGAAACTCGACTCATGTACATTCGCTGAGTAAGTTCGAGTAGCAAAATATAAAATTTTGACTCTTACTTAAGAGTTCTAAAAAGCAAATTTCAACGCCACTTCGCCTTTATAACAAAAGATCAACATATATTTAAAAATGGTTAGATAAAAAAATAAATATGAAGAAATTTTGAGGTGAGTGCATGTATATTATAAGTGCATGTTTATGTGGAGTTAACTGTAAATATAGTGGAGAAAATAATTTAAATGAAAAATGTGCTGAATTATTTAGAAAAGGAAAAGCTATTTTGGTATGTCCTGAACAACTTGGAGGATTAAGTACTCCTAGAACTCCAGTGGAATTAAAAAATTCTGCTGAGGAAATACTAAATGGACATGGAATAGCAATTACAAAAGATGGTGTAGATGTTACAAATCAATTTGTAAAAGGTGCATATGAAACATTAAAGATAGCTAAAGAAGTGAATGCTACAAAGGCAATTTTAAAAGAAAAAAGTCCATCATGTGGTGTTAATAAAGTATATGATGGGAGCTTCGAAGGAAATAAAATAGATGGAATGGGAATTACAGCTTATTTGTTAGAAAAAGAAGGAATAGAAGTATTTTCTGAAGAAGATATAGAACCTAATAATGAGAAATTAATATATCTAAATGAGTATTTTGAAAATAAATTAAAAAGAAAAAAATTTTTAAACTTATATGAAGATGATTTTGATTATGATGAGTCATTAGATTTGACAGAATGTTTAGATGAATTTTCCGATTTGCCAAGTCGAGTTAAGGATAATGTAAAAAGATTAATAATATCTTTAGCAGAAGATCTTATGGGATTTACTGAAATAGATGAAATATCAGAAGCTACAGGGCTAACAATAGAAGAAATTACTACTATAAAGAATGAGCATAAAAAATAATAAATGCTAGTAATTGGAAAAATTTATTGTCAAATACTATAAAATATTAAAAAAAGTATTTTTTATTATAGTTAAGTATTGTATAATAATAGAAGTATTAAGTAAAATTTTGTTAAGTTAGTATAAATGTTTAACAAATGATTTATACAAATGGGAGGGAACATATATGGATTATAAAGAAAAATATAACTCATGGATTAATTCTGAGAGTATAAATGAAGAAACAAGGAATGAATTAAAAGCGATATGTGATGAAAAAGAAATAGAAGATAGATTTTATAAAGATTTAGAATTCGGTACAGGTGGATTAAGAGGTGTAATTGGTGCAGGAAGCAACAGAATGAATGTATACAGTGTTTCAAAAGCAACTCAAGGTTTTGCTAATTACTTAAATGAAAACTTTAATAAACCAGCAGTTGCAATTGCATATGATTCTAGAAATATGTCAAAAGAATTTGCTAAGGCAGCAGCACTTACATTATGCGCTAACAATGTAAAAGTATACTTATATGAAAGTTTAAGACCAACACCAGTGTTATCTTTTGCTACAAGAGAATTAAAATGTAGTGGTGGAATAGTTGTAACTGCTTCACATAATCCAAAGCAATATAATGGATATAAAGTTTATGATGAATTTGGAGGACAAGTTACAGATGATAAAGCTAATAAAATAATAACTTGTGTTAACCAAATTGAAGATTTTTCACAAATTAAAACTATAGATGAAAAAGATGCTTTAGAAAAAGGTTTACTTGAGTATGTAGGTGAAGAATTAGATAAAGCTTATATGGAAAAAGTGAAATCTTTAACTATTAGAAACGAATTAGTTAGTGAAAAAGCTGAGGATTTAAAAGTTATATATACTCCAATTCATGGATCAGGTAATGTTCCAGTTAGAAGAGTATTAAAAGAATTAGGATATACTAATGTAGAAGTTGTTAAAGAGCAAGAAGAACCAAATGGTAATTTCCCGACAGCATCTTATCCTAATCCAGAAAATCCAGATGTATTTGAATTGGCTTTAAAGATGGCGAAAAATACAAATCCGGATATAATATTTGGAACAGATCCAGATTGCGATAGAATTGGTGTTGTAGTAAAAGACAGCAAAGGTGAATACAAGGTTTTAACTGGTAACCAAACTGGATTATTATTAACTCATTATATGTTAAGTTCATTAAAAGAAACTAATAAGTTACCACAAAATGGAGTAGTCATTAAGACAATAGTAACTACAGAAGGTGCTAAAGCAATTGCTGATGATTTTAATATAGAAATATTAGATGTATTAACTGGATTTAAGTATATAGGAGAAAAGATAAGAGAATTTAAAGAATCAGGAGAGCATACTTACTTATTTGGATTTGAAGAAAGTTATGGATATCTTGCAGGAGACTTTGTTCGTGATAAAGATGCAGTAATAGCTTCAATGTTAATATGCGAAATGTGCTTATATTATAAAGAACATGGTAAGAGTTTATATGATGCTTTAATAGAATTATATGAAAAATACGGATACTTTAAAGAAACTCTTGTATCTTTAGAATTAGCAGGAAAAGAAGGTCAAGAAAAAATTGCTTCTTGTATAGACGCTATGAGAAATAGTAAGGTAACTGAAATTAACAATGTAAAAGTAGTTAGAAAATTAGATTATAAATTAAGTACAGATGAAGATGTGGTAAATGGAAGTAAGGTATCAATTGATTTACCAAAATCAAATGTACTAAAATTTATACTTGAAGATGATTCTTATTTTGTAGTAAGACCATCAGGAACTGAACCTAAAATGAAAATTTACTTATCTATTAAAGGAAATAGTTTAACTGATGCTGAAAAACAAATATCAGAATTTAAAGAAAATATTATGAAATTAATTAATGAAAAATTAAACTAAATTAATTCTACAAATAAGCTGTTTTAAGTGATATAATAATCATTTAAGACAGCTTTTGTTCTTAAGTACTATCAAGATAAATTTAGGTGGTGTAACATAATGGATTATAAAACAATGTTGAAAGAAAAATTAAGTAAAATATTATTTTTAGAAATGGATATAGAGGGATTTAAAAACACTATAAATATTCCTGAGTATGTAACATTTAAAAACAAAGATTTATATATGCCTATAAGTTCAGAATATATAACATCTAATGTTAATGATGAAATAAAGATGAAGAACTTACCTATATATTATTTTATTGAAGGAATGTTTATATGCTTTGCATGTGATGAAAAGTTAAGATTTAATGATGATTACGGTATAATTTTAACTTATATTGCTAATGCTGAAGAATCTATAAAAAGCCTTATAGCAAATAGAATTAAAGAAGAAAGATTAGAAGAAGCTTATATATTATTAAAAGGATTATATATATATAATAGAGAGGAAGAAGTGTTTAAAAATTTATTATTAACAGGGGAAGCCTTAAGAGAGAAGGATTCTAAATTTAAATCAATATTATTAGAAGATATTGAAGACGGTAAGATAAAATTTAGAAATATGCCAGAACTTTACTTATATAATGCACTTATATTAAGAGATGATGGAGATTTTATAAACGCAAAAGAAGAAATAAATAGATACTTAAATAAAGGTGGAATAAAAACTGCTGATATAGATCAAATAATTAATGATATTAATAACGTAAGTCAATATGAAAAGGCAATAGAGCTTTTAAATGAAAAACCAGAAAAAGCAATAGAAATGTTATTGCCATTAGTTGATCAATTTGAAGAAAACCCACTTTTATATTATTACTTAGCTGTTGGATATAGAAATTTAGAAAACTATGAAAAAGCTATATATTATTTAAATCAAAGTATAAGCATTGAATCAGGTATATTAGAAGTAGTTAATGAACTTGGTATAAATTATGCTTGTCTTGGTAATTATGAAGAAGCAATAAAATATTTTAAAAAAGCTTTTGAAGCATCAAGAGATGTTGAAATTTGTACTAACATAACAATGTGTTATATGAATTTAGGAGATAATGAACAAGCGAAACTTCATTTAGAAATTGCTAAAAAATTAAATCCAGAAGATGAAATTGTTAATCAATTAGAAAAGGCTTTAACTAAATAGTTAAATTTTTATTTTAAAAGAAAGTTCATAATTTAAGTGCAAAGCTCATAGATAAACAATCTGCTTTTTTTGATAAAATAGTGTTATTCGTATAGAACATGTTTAAAAATGCATTGATTTATGCAATAAGTAAAGTGGCATTGTAATTGGACTTTGAGAATACTTAATGAGTATTGTCACATTTACTGCTTGTCTTAATTTTACATTAGGAGCAAGCTAAAATGGGACTATACTCATTTTTAGTATTCCTAAGTTCAATTACTCAGTCCATTTTAAAAATGCATATATCAATGCATGTATTAAATAATTATTATTTTAATACATAAAAAGGGATTTATTATATGATATAATAGTCTAATCAATAATAAGTGTTTATATTTATGAAAATACTACATAATGAAAGGAGAAACTACTTAAAATGTAAGTTTAAAATTGAAAGTGGAAAGTGTAGAGTGAATAAAAAATTCAATATAGGAATTTTAAAATATATTATTTTAGAAAGTATTTAAGGACTTCCAATAAAAAATGTAAACTCTTAATTTCTAATTTTCAGTTGAAAAGCGTGACGCAATAAACTTTGTAATTTAAGTAGCGAATTTTATGTTTACAGATATACTTAATTTTAAAATATTTAATGGTAGTAAAAAAGAACTGATGAAATACATAGAGAAATTTGAAAAGATAAATATTATATCAGGAAATCCAGAGATACTATTTAATGGATTAAATGATAAAATACTTAATAAATGTTTTAAAGAAGATAATTCCGTGATTATTCCTGATGGGGTGGGGACCGTTATTGCTTCTAAATTGTTAAAAAATCCTGTAAAAGAAAAAATAGCTGGAATAGAAGTAATGAGAGATCTTTTAGAGAAAGCCAGTTTGGAAAATAAATCTATTTATTTATTGGGAGCAAAAGAAGACGTAATTCAAAAATGTGCGGAAAATATTAAAAATGAATTTAATAATTTAGATATATGCGGTGTACATAATGGATACTTTGATTTAGATCATTGTGATGAAATAATAGATGAAATAATAGAAAAAAAGCCTTGGGCTATTTTTATTGCAATGGGATGTCCAAGACAAGAATATTTTATTAAAAAATATATGGATATATTATCTTGCAATATATTTATGGGAGTTGGAGGAAGCTTTGATATATTTTCAGGAATGTCTAAGAGAGCACCTAAATGGATGATAAATTTAGGTCTGGAATGGCTTTATAGGGTGGCAAAGGAACCTTGGAGAATAACAAGACTTACTTCTATACCTAAGTTTTTAATAAAAGTATTAAGGTATAATAAAAGGTGATAAATATGAAGGAGAACACTTTATTAAAATCTACTTTAATAATAATGATAGTATCATGTATAAGTAGAGTTATAGGTTTTGTCAGAGATATACTTATTGCAAATAATTTTGGTGCTGGTATGTATACGGATGCATATAATATTGCTGTTACTGTACCTGAAACCATTTTTATGCTTATAGGGCTTGCAATCTCTACAGCATTTTTACCAGTACTTAGCAAGATAAAAGCAAAAAATGGTACAAATGAAATGTATGCTTTCGCAAATAATGTGATTAACATATTATTTATTATTTCAGTTATATTTTTTCTAATAACTAGTATTTTCTCAAAAGAAATAGTTATGGCTTTAGGAAAGGGACTTGACACAGAAACAACGATTTTAGCAATTAGATTAACTAGAATTACATTGATTAATTTATTGTTTATGTCAATTAACGCATGCTTTACATCATTGTTACAAGTTAATGAAGATTTTGTTATACCATCAATATTAGGTTTGTTTTTTAACTTACCTATGATTATATATTTACTATTTTTTAGAAGCTATGATATTATTGGATTAACTATAGCTAATGTTATAGGAAACTTTTTTAGAGTGCTAGTACAAGTACCATCTTTAGTTTCCCACGGATATAAGTATAAATTTTTTGTTGATTTAAAGGATGAAGGACTAAAATCTATTTTAATACTAATAATTCCAGTAGTTATAGCAGCAGGTGCAAATTCTTTAAATATGATAGTTGACAAAAGAATTGCATCATCATTAGAAATTGGTTCTATTTCAGCATTAGGGTATGCAGAAAAACTTATATTTTTTATAAATAGTATAATAACAACATCTATATCAAGTGTTGCATATCCTATGATGGCTAATGCTAGGAATGCAAAAAAGATAGATGAGTTTGTAGGGTTATTAAAAAAATCTCTTATATATTTAGCTCTAATTTTAATACCAATTACAGTTGGAGTTATAATATTTAAAGAAGATATTGTAAGTATTATATATAAAAGAGGGAAGTTCACAGATTATGCAGTAAAATTAACAAGTTTGGCTTTACTTGGTTATACAGTTGGGATATTCTTTACTGGAATGAGAGATATATTAAACTCTACTTTGTTTTCTATGGGGAAAACTAAGATTACAACTTTAAATGGAATTATAGGAGTAATCATAAATATATGTTTAAGCATAATATTATCAAAAACTATGGGTATATCTGGAGTAGCATTAGCATCTTCAATAGCTATGGTTATAACTTCTATTTTATTATTTATTAGTATTACAAAATTAGAACGTAATTTTACTTATAAAGATTTATTTGTTAAAATATTCAAGATAATTATTAATTCAATTTTAATGGGATTAGTTATTATTACATTTATAAATTTAATAGATGGAAAAATACCAAAAATAGTGATTATGATTTTAGGAACTATTATTGGTATTATAAGTTATTTTATATTATGTAATTTATTTAATATAAAAGAGGTACAGGAGATAAAAAAATTATTTTTAAACAAAGTAAAGAAGAAATAATAGGAGGACATATGAAAATATTATTTATAGCTTGTTATTCTCCATTAATAAATAATTCAGCTGCAATAGAGACTTTGCAGTATTTAAATAAATTAAGCGAAATTCCAGGAAATGAAATACATTTATTAACAGTGAATTTTCCGAAAAATTCAATATATTATGATGAATATTTATTTTCTATGATGGATAGTAAAATAAAATATCATTTAATTGATGGGGGAGCAATATTCAAAAAATTTATTCCTAGAAAGCAAAGTACAGCTAATGTAAATAAAGAATCTATAAAAAATAAAAAGTTTTTAAGAAAGATTAAAAATGCATTTGTAATACCTGATATGTATTATGGATGGGCTAAAAAGGCAGCTAAGTATGGAATTCAACTTATGCAACAAGAAAAAATTGATGTTATATTTTCAATGCATGAGCCACCATCTTCTCATTTATGTGCATATTATATAAAAAGAAGATTTAAGAATGTGCCTTGGATAACTTATTGGAGTGATCCGTGGCTTAAAGATTCAACACGTCAAAATTCTTTTGTTTTAAAAAGATTGATTGAAAAGAATATGGAAAAGAATGTAGTTGAACTAGCTAATAAATTTATTTTTGTAACTGAAGAAAACAAAAAAGATTACTTAAATCAATACAAAGTTGTTCAATCTAAAAGTGATTTTACTTATATATTAAACAGGGGATTTGATAAAGAATTGTATAATAAATTATCATTAGAAGATACCCCATCTTTTATAAAAAGAAATAAATTGAATATGGTTTATACAGGAGAAATATTTACTAAATTAAGAAATATAAATCCTTTTATTGAAGCACTAGAAGAAATTAAAAGTGAAAATAAAGAAGACTATGAATTACTTAATATTTTGTTTTTTGGTAATATAGATGATATTGAGATTAAAAGAAAATTAAGTAATTTAGATATAGCAAAAGTTTCGAATAGAATACCTTTTGATGAAGCACTTAAGTATATGTTGAACTCTGAAGTACTACTTTTATTTGGTAATAAAAATTCTAAGCAAATACCTGCAAAGATATATGATTATTTTGGAACTAATGCAAGAGTTTTTGTTATTTATGGTGATGATAATGATCCAATTAAAGATGTAGTTGAGAGGAATGAAAAATGTATTAATACTGGTAATTCTGTTAAAGAAATAAAAAATAACATATATAAGTTAATAGATTTATATAAAAGTAATAATATAAAAACAGCACCTGACTATAAATATGAATGGAATAGCATAGTCAAGAAATTAAATACTATATTAGAAGAGAAGTGATTATAATGCATATTATGGTAATACCATCGTGGTATTCATCACCGAGAAATAAGGTTCATGGTAGCTTTTTCAAAGAACAATTTAAAGCTTTAGCAAGTAGTGGTGAAAAAATTACAGTGGCGTATAATGAAATTTGGCCACTTACGTTAATTGGTAAAACAAAGGAAAAAAGAAAAATTAATTTCAGTATTGAAGAGAATCTTAGAACTTATAGATATAAAGATTTTAATTATTTTCCTAAAAATCCACTGATGTTTAAAAGTTTTAATAAGAGAATGGATAAATTATATAAAGAAATAGTTAAAAAAGAAGGAAAAGTTGATATAATACATGCTCATTCTGCAATGTGGGGTGGAATTTCTGCAGCTTATATAAGTGAAAAATATAATATACCATTAGTTATAACAGAGCATTCATCATTAAAGTATGCAAAATATTTAAAAGATAGCTATAGAAAACATATTTATAAAGTCTATGAAAGTTGTGACTCATTAATAGCAGTAGGTAATGGTTTAAAAAAGGAACTTAACGCATATGTAAATAGAGATATAGAGGTTATTCATAATATGGTTGATTTATCTTTATTTAATACGGAAGCAAATTATCATAAAGAAATAACAAGTAATAAGGCTACATTTTTTTCATGTGCTTTTCTTGAAGAGGGAAAAGGAATAGAATTATTAATAAAATGTTTTAAAGAAGCATTTATTAATGAGAGCGTTGTCCTTAAAATAGGGGGAGACGGCTCTCTAAAAGCTTCACTAGAAGAATTTGTTAAAAGTATAGGTATGAAAAAACAGATATTTTTTTTAGGTGCTTTATCGAGGCAAGAAGTCGCTAATGAAATGAAAAATTGTGATGTTTTTGCATTACCATCAGAACATGAAACTTTTGGCATTGTTTATATAGAGGCGTTAGCTTGTGGCAAGCCTGTTATTGGTGCTAAAAATGGTGGAGCTGAAGATATAATAACTGAAGAAAATGGAATTATTATTGAAAAAAATAATGAGGAACAATTAATAGAGGCTTTGAAATATATGAAAGATAATTATAAAAATTATGATGAAGATAATATTAGAAATATGACAATTAAAAGCTATTCTGAAGATTTGTTAGTGAAGAATTTGAAGGGAGTGTATAAAAGAGTAAATGAAAGAGGTATTAAATAAAATTTACAATTTTGTAGATAACAGATTGTATTTTAGATTACTATATATATTAGTTAGCTTAGGATTTGCAACTATTTTTTTTTATGTCCCAGCAATAAAGAAATTAAATACTATTGTTTTAGCTTGGGGTATTTTACTAATATTAATTATGATGTTTAAAGATTATAAAACAAGGAAGGTATACAAGTTTGATATTCCAATAATTTTATTTATAATTTTTACTTTAGCACTTAACATATTTGCTTATAGGACTACGGAAAACATCAAAAAATGGATAGTTAATTTAATGATATTTACATCGTTATATACGATAGATGTATTTAAAAGCAAAAGACAAAATATAAAAGAAATGAGGATTATATCATATTTTTATATTGCTTTAATGTTACCACTGTCAATAGTATCATTATATGTTGACTATAAGAAGATAACTATACAGGCAACTGATATGGTATTTGGAACAGGTCGATCATTTGGAATCTTTGTAAATCAAAATGCTTTATCTATAGCAGCAGGATTAGCACTTGTATTAAGTATTTATTTAATGTTAAAAAATAATAGTAGTAAGATGAAAATATTATTATTTTTAAATATTATTATACAAGGAATTACAATGGTGAAAGCAAATGGAAGAAGTTCATATTTGCTTATAATTGCTGTAATATACTTATTTATATTTGTGTATTTAAAAAATAAATATTTAAGAATAGCATTATTAATAATTCCGTTTTTATGTTCAAGTGTATTGTTAACTTTTAATGATGATAGATTACATGGGTTTACAAGTGGAAGAAATATTTTATGGAAATCAGCTGGTTTTGTTATAAAAGACAATCCGATGATTGGAGTAGGAAATTCAGATTTAATAGAAGCAGTAAGAAATGCTAGAGTAGTTGAATATTTACCAGGAATAGAATATGGTGGACTTCATAATGTTTATCTTGAAATTGCAGCTACAAATGGGATTGTTTCATTAGCATTAATGTTGGTATTTTTAATAAGCATCATGGTATTTATAATAAAATATTTAGATAAATTAAGAGGAAAAGAAAAACTTCAAATGACTACAATAGCATCTATGCTACTTGGAATATTAGGAGTTAATGCATTTGAAAGTAATTTAGTTTATATAATAAGTTTTATATCCATTATGTTTTGGATATATCTTGGGTATACAATATCTATATTAGATAATAGAAATATAAGCAATAATAACTAGGGGGATTTTTAAATGGAATTTTATAAACAAACAATAAAAGAATTTATTGGGGATGTAGAAAGTGATAAGGCATCACCAGGTGGTGGAAGTGTAGCAGGATTATTAGGGGCATTATCAGGGGCATTGAACTCAATGGTATATTCTTTAACTGTGGGCAAGAAAAAGTACCAAGAATTAGATGAAGAAACTAAAGCTATGATAGATAACTTTAGAGAACAATCTAAAGAATTTACATATAGAAGCTTAGAATTAATGGAAGAAGATCGAAATGGATTCTTGAAGTTAATGGAATGTTATAAACTTCCTAAAGATACAGAAGAAGAAAAATGTAATAGAAATAATGCTATAAAAGAAGGCGCAAAAGAGGCTATGATGCCACCACTAAAATTAGCTAGGGAGTCATTTGCATTTTATAAAAACTTAGATGTTATGAGCAAATATGGTAACAAAATGCTTTTATCAGACCTAGGTATGTCAGCAGTATTATTACACTGCACTATAGAAAGTGCAATAATGAATGTTAAAGTTAACTTAAATGGCTTAAGAGATGATAAAATATTCTTTAATGAAATAAAAGAGGAATTAGACACTTTACTTAATAAATCTAGAGATAAAAAAGAAATAATCGTAACTGAAGTAAACTCAGTTATATTTCAAGAATAATAATTTGCAATTAAATCTATGTTTATATATGCAATAGGCAAAATGGCATTGTAATTGGATTTTGAAAATAGTTAAGTGAGAGTCGGAATTTTCATATTTCGTTCCTCGAACTTACTCAGCGACTAAATAGGAGTCGAGTTTCATTTTTAATTTACATTTATTGCTTGCCTCAATTTTATATTGGGAACAAGCTGAAATGGGACTATACTTGTTTTTAGTATTCCTAAGTTCAATTACTCAGTCCACTTTGCTTATGCATATCTTAACATAGATTTAAATTATAGTCTTAAATAGAAAAGGGACTATACATAATGAATAAAAATTATGCATAGTCCCTTTTTATATATTTAAAAGCATTGTTTAAGAATAGACTAAATATCTTTATTCTGTTGGAAGTTCATTTAAGGATTTAAATTCATATCCATCATCTTGTAATTTTTTTATAACAGTATCTAATATTTTTGCATTGGTATCAGATACTGCATGAAGAAGCATTATACATCCAGGATGAGCACCTTTAGTTATTTTATCTATTGCAAAGCTTTCAGCAGGCTGATTTTTCACCAACCAATCTTTATAAGCAAAACTCCAAAATACGGACTTATATCCTAAGTCTTTTGTCATTTTTAAAGAATCTTTTGAATATTTACCCATTGGTGGTCTAAAATATTTTGGCATATCTTTTCCTACAACCTTTTTATAAGCTTCTTCTACATCAGTAAATTCGGCTTCAAATTTAGCTTTATCATGAATTGATGCCATTGAAGGATGATGTGATGAATGATTACATACTAAATGTCCTTCATCAACCATTCTTTTAATTAAATCGGGCTCAGTATCAATATAAGGTTTAACAACAAAAAAGGCAGCAGGTACATTTAATTTTTTTAATGTATCTAATATTTTACCTGTATTACCATTTTCATATCCTTCATCAAAAGTAAGATATATTACTTTTTTAGATGTATCTCCAAGATAACAAGCATCATTTTCTTTTAGGAAATCTACAGATTCTTTTGGTCCTTCAGCTACATTATCCTTACCTTTACCAACATAATACCAATTTAGCTCTCCTTGATCTGAAAATAATGAAAATATATCTTTAACTTTACTTTCCTCAAATTCTATAAATTCTTCTTGCTCATTTTCTTTTGATTTCTTAGATCTTGCATTAATAGGTAATGCAAGAGAATTTATTGTTAATACTGAAACTAATAAAGCTAAAATTGATCTTTTATAATATTTTTTCAATTTGTCACCCTCTATCTTAAAACTATTTATTTTGACTATATTTTAAAAGTGTGCTGATATTGTAGTATAAAGCTAGCAGACAGAATTTAAAAATTCAATTAAGCCATTATACGAAAATATCAACATTGGCTTAAAATATATCTATTTTATATAACGTTTTCTAAATATTATATAGAATAATAAATTTCTACAGATTTAGAATATGTTCATATTAAATATTCTTTGTATTTTATCAAATTATTAATCATGGTAATTTCTATTAAATATAGATTTTTATTTAAGTAACTATTTATTTTAGGCATGTTGAACCAAAATCCTCTGTCTACAAGCCCCATACTACAATATCAAACATATTTAGTTGAAATGAAAAGCGTTCTAGAGTATAATTTTTAAAGGTGTATTAAATGTTAGAAAGGACTGTACATAAATGAAGTTAGGAATTGTAGGATTGCCGAATGTAGGTAAAAGTACATTATTTAATGCGATAACAAAAGCTGGCGCAGAATCAGCTAATTACCCATTCTGTACGATTGAACCAAATGTTGGAGTAGTTAGTGTTCCAGATAAGAGATTAGATGTTTTAGAAAAAATGTATAATACAAAGAAAAAAGTATATACAGCCATAGAATTCTATGATATAGCAGGACTAGTTAAAGGAGCTTCAAAAGGTGAAGGTTTAGGAAATAAATTTTTAGCCAACATTAGAGAAGTTGAATCAATAGTTCACGTTGTAAGATGTTTTGATGATGAAAATGTTGTTCACGTTGAAGGTACTGTTAATCCAATAAGAGATATTGAAACTATAAACTTAGAATTAATTTTTTCAGATTTAGAAGTTTTAGAAAGAAGAATGGAAAAAGGTATAAAACTTGCAAGATCTGGTGATAAAACGGCTAAGTTTGAATATGAAATTATGGAAAAAATTAAAGAACAATTAGAATCTAATAAACCAGCAAGAACTTTAGAATTTACAGATGAAGAGCAAGCTTTTGTAAAAGGATTATTCTTAATTACTTCAAAGCCTGTTTTATATGCTTGTAATATTTCTGAAGATGATGTTATGGAAGGAAACTTCGAAAATAAATATGTAAAAACAGTAAAAGAATATGCAGCATCTGAAAATTCAGAAGTAATAGTTGTAAGTGCTAAGATAGAAGAAGAAGTATCTGGTTTAGAAGAAGATGAAAAAAATGAAATGCTAAGAGAATATGGTTTGGAAGAATCTGGTCTTGATAAGTTAATTCAAGCAAGTTATAAATTATTAGGACTTATGAGTTTCTTAACAGCTGGAGTTCAAGAAGTTAGAGCTTGGACTATAAAAAGAGGAACTAAAGCACCTCAAGCTGCTAGTAAAATTCATACTGATATTGAAAGAGGATTTATTAGAGCGGAAGTTGTTGGATATAATGATTTAGTTGAGTGTGGATCAGAAGCAGCAGCTAAAGAAAAAGGTAAGTTCAGACTTGAAGGAAAAGATTACATAATGGAAGACGGAGATGTAGTTAACTTCAGATTTAACGTATAACATAATTTTTTATACTAAAAGGAACCTTTGAGTGAAGGTTCCTTTTTTTCTTTAGAAAATTATATTTTAAAATTAAACTTTTATTATGTAAGGATATATTTAAAATAAAAATAATATATATACTTTAAGAATGTTTATAAGGAGTTATTTTATGGAAACAAAAAAATCATTACGTAATTTGAGCTTTTGGATAATTTTATCTATATTATTTAATCTATTTATTTTTCATTTTAAGGGTGAAAGTGCTGCAATTGAATATTTTGGAGGCTACATAATAGAAATGTCTTTAAGTTTAGATAATTTATTTTTATTCTTAATGATATTTTCAAGCTTTGGAATAAGAGAAGAGTATCAAGAAAGAGTATTATTATATGGAGTTGTTGGAGCTATGATACTACGTCTTATATTTATTTTACTTGGCGTTACTATAGTAAATAAGTTCCACTGGATTCTTTATGTTTTTGGAGTGGTTTTGCTATTTAGTGGATTTAAAATGTTGTTTTGCAAAGATGACAATATAGAATTTCATGATAATTTTACTGTTAAATTATTAAGGAAAATTATACCGGTGAGTAATACAATGAATGGTAATAAGTTCTTTGAAAGAAAAAATAAAACTCTTTATGCAACTCCATTGTTCGTTGTTTTATTAGTAATAGAATTTTCAGATGTAATATTTGCTTTGGATTCAATACCAGCAATATTCTCAATAACAACAGATACCTTTATAGTATATACGTCTAATATATTTGCAATACTTGGATTAAGAAGTATGTATTATGTGCTAGCTAAAATGAATAGTATATTTAGATTTATGAAATACGGAGTTGGATTTATATTAATGTTTACTGGAGTAAAGCTTATAATAATTCATTTTGGAATTGAAATCTCAGTATTAAATTCAGTATTAATAATCATGATTATATTACTTACAAGCATTTTATTTTCATTATTATTTGATAGTAATAAAAAAGAGAAAAGATGCTAATATTAAAAATAAAAATAAAAAATTTTACTAATAGTATTTAACTTTTATCACATAAGGAGTATTATGTATTAGAAGATAATAATTATTTATTAATACATAATATTCAAAATGGGGAGAGATATAATTATGAAGATTGTTGTAATAGGATGTACTCATGCAGGAACAGCTACTATTGTTAATTTGAAGGAACGTTATCCAGAAAGTGAAATAACAGTTTATGAAAGAAATGATAACATATCATTTTTATCATGTGGTATTGCCTTAAGTGTAGGTGGTGTCGTTACAGAAACAGAAAAACTTTTTTATAATTCACCAGAAAATTTAGCATCTCTTGGGATTAAAACTAATATGAAGCACGACGTTTTAGATATAGATTTTAACAATAAAAAAGTTAAAGTTAAAAATTTAGATACAGAAGAAATTCTTGAAGATAATTATGATAAGTTAGTTCTTACCTTAGGATCTTGGCCGATAGTACCTAAATTTGAAGGTGGAGAATTAGAGAATATTATTTTATGTAAAAATTATAATCATGCAAAAGTTATTGAAGCAAAATGTAAGGATGCAAAAAATGTAGTTATAATTGGAGCAGGATATATTGGTGTTGAACTTGCAGAAGCTTTTCAAATAAAAAATAAAAGTGTTACTTTAATTGATGCAGAAAAAAGAATAATGGCTAAATATTTAGATGAAGAATTTACTAACATAGCAGAAACAGAATTTAAAAATCATAATGTAAATCTAGTTTTAGGTGAAAAGGTAAAATGTTTTAAAGGTGAAAATGGTAAAGTAACACATGTAGTAACTGATAACGGAACTTATGAAGGTGATTTAGTTATCTTATGTATAGGATTTGCACCTAGCACTTCATTAGTGAAAGGAAAATTAGAGACACTACCTAATGGTGCAATTATAATAGATGAATATATGAGAACAAGCAAAGAAGATGTTTTTGCGGCTGGAGATTGTTGTGTAGTAAAATATAATCCAGCAGGTGATACAAGATATATTCCACTTGCAACAAATGCTGTTAGAATGGGAACTTTAGTTGCAATGAATATAGAAAAGCCAAAATTAAAGTATATGGGTACTCAAGGTACATCAGGTATTAAGATATATGAAAAGTGTATAGCTTCAACTGGACTTACAGAAGAAGTTGCAAAAAGTACAACTTCATTTAATGTAGAATCAGTAGTGGTTAAAGATAATTATAGACCAGAATTTATGCCAACTTTTGAAGAAGCATCATTAAAATTAGTTTTTGATAAAGAAACAAGAAGAGCTCTTGGTGGTCAAATAATATCTAATTTAGATTTAACACAATTTATGAATACACTTTCAGTAGTTATTCAAAATAATATGACTGTTGAAGAACTTGCAATGACAGATTTCTTCTTCCAACCACATTTTAATAAACCTTGGAGTTTATTAAATATAGCAGCTTTAGAAGCTATAAAAAAATAATTTTAAAAAGTATAGGCAATATTGAAAAATATTTCTTATACTTTTTTTCATATATACCAAGTATAGATTTTTTTAAGCTTGAAAAGTTGATAAAGCTTAAGTTAAAGATAACTATCATCTTTCAACTTTTAATTAGTAAAGTGTGGTGCAACTACTTTACGTTTCTATACAAAGACATTTAAACAATAAATAACTAACACTGAAGAAACTGCAACAATAAGCAAATCTTTTCCAAAGTATGCTAAAACTATAGCAGCTAAAGTTCCGAGTGTTCAACCTAAATAGGGAAGAGTCATTAATCCTAACATAAATTCAGACGTTAATTCATCTTTTTCAAGTGATGCGAGTGTAAATGTTTCATCTGTGATACCAAAGGATATTATAAAACGTTTAAACAAAGGTATTTTATCTTGCATTTTTTGAGATAAAGATAATGACATAAGCATATATCTAATATTTATAACAAAGATAGTTAAAACTATTTCTAAATAAGAAGCAGAAATAAAGATTAGATTAATACCAGCGAATTGACTAGCTGATGTTAAATTAGTCATTGATATTAATAATGCAATCCAAGAACTAAGACCTCCACGTACAGCCATCATTCCAAAGGTGATAGAAACAGATATATATCCAAGTGAAATTGGTATGCCTTTCTTTAAACCGTATTTATAATCATCTAGATTATAAATTTTTCTTGTATTTATAGTTTTTAATTCAATATTTTCTTTCAAGAATAAGCCCCCACAAAAATAAGTGAAAATTTTTATAAATAAAATTATATCAAAAATATATTTGAAAATATATACATTAAAGTGACGGTACTATAAATTAAAATTTTATTTTAAAATTTTTTTATTTATTTAAGATACTTTTAACTAAATTTAAATAAGTATATATTAAGAACAATTAAATCAGGAGAAATTTTATGAATTTAGTATTAGTATTTTTAATTACAGCAATAATTGCTTGGAAAAGCATATATACAGTTAAGTTAATTGTAAAATTTACTATAGAAAAAAATGAAAAGGAAAAATATATTAATGTAGTTTTATTTAATGTATATATCATATATTTTTATTTTTTATACAAAGCTGCTACAAATTCATTAGAATCTCCAGTTGAAGGTCCGATTTGGTTAATATTAATTTTTATACTTCTTATATTTGGAAATTTGCTCTATGATTTTAAAAATGGAAGAAAAAGATAAAAATTTTATTATTTGTTTAAAAAATTTAATTAAATTTCAAAAAAACTAAGTATATGGAAGGAAATATAATATTTATATAGAATAAATATTATAAAGTGGTTTAAAGTGGTTTAAAGTGGATTGAAATAGAGCTTAAATTGCTGTAAATTATTAAGGTGAGGGTAAATTAATGTTTATTGGAGAATATCAACATTCACTAGATTCTAAAAATAGAATGATTGTTCCATCAAAACTAAGAGAAGACTTAGGAAATAAGTTTGTAATAACAAAAGGTCTTGATGGATGTATTTATGCTTATACAATTAAGGAATGGGGAATTTTGGAGAATAAGCTTAAAACCTTACCTTTGACAAATAAAGATGCAAGAGCATTTGTAAGATTCTTTTTTTCTGGTGCATGTATAGTAGATTTAGATAAGCAAGGAAGAGGATTAATTCCACAAAATTTAAAAGAATATGCAGGCATAGAAAAGGACATAGTAAGTATAGGGGTATTATCTAGAGTCGAGATTTGGAGCCGGGAAAAGTGGATTAATTACAACGAATCAGATATAGATTATGATCTGATTGCAGAAAAAATGAATAATTTAGGAATATAAGGAGTTTTTAATATGGAATTTAAACATATTTCAGTTTTACTAAATGAATGCTTAGATGCATTAGATATAAAGGATAATGGAATTTATGTTGACTGTACACTAGGTGGAGCAGGACATTCATCTCATATATTAGAGCGTTTATCAAAGGAAGGTTTATTAATAGGGATAGATCAAGATAGAGATGCCTTAAAAGCGGCAAAAGAAAGATTGAAAAGGTTTGAAAATGTAAAATATGTTCATAGTAACTTTTATGACATAGATAATATTCTTCAAAATTTAGATATACCCAAAGTAGATGGTATATTAATGGACCTTGGAGTATCTTCGTACCAATTAGATGAGGGCGCAAGAGGATTTAGTTATATGAAAGATGCTCCTTTAGATATGAGAATGAATAGAGATAATGATTTTTCAGCTTATGAAATTGTAAATGAATATAGTGAAGATGAGCTATATAAAATAATAAGAAATTATGGTGAAGAAAGATTTGCAAAAAGAATTTCTAACTGCATAGTAAATAGAAGAAGCGATAAGCCTATAGAGACTACTATGGAACTAGTTGACATAATTAAAGCAGCTATTCCAGCAAAAGCAAGAAGAGAGGGTCCACATCCAGCAAAAAGAACTTTTCAAGCTATAAGAATAGAAGTAAATTCAGAACTTAAAATACTTAACCAGACGATTGAGGATGGTGTAAATAGATTAAAGCCAGGTGGAAGAATGGCTATAATAACTTTCCATTCTTTAGAAGATAGAATAGTTAAGCTTAAATTTAGAGAACTTAATGATCCATGTACATGTCCAAGGGAATTTCCAATGTGTATTTGTGGCAAAAAACCTAGCGTTAAGTTAGTATCTAGAAAAGGAATAGAACCTACTAAAGAAGAGGTTGAAGAAAATCCAAGAAGTAGAAGTGCAAAACTTAGAATAATTGAGAAATTATAAAATTTAAATTTTATTATGTTATAAATTAAGCGGGGATGTGAATAAATTGGAAGGAAAAGAATATGATTATATTAAAGGTAGTACAGCAGTAAAACCATCGAGAAAAAGAATAGTAAGTAGACCAAAGAAAAGTAAACAAAATTTACGAAAAGTTAAAAAGAACAAGAATATTAAGATAAAAAATGAAAAAATAGAAGCAAGAAAAAGTACTCTTATAATATCTATATTGATAGTTTCATTAGGACTTATGACTATTTCAGGAGATGCCAAGGTTTATAATATGCAAAAGAATTTAGGGAAAATAGATAGTGAGATTAATAATGCTGAGGAAACAAATGAAGCATTAAGAGTTAAACTTTTAAAATTTGGATCTTTACAAAATATACAAGAAACTTCAGAAAAGCAGTTATCAATGACATTACCTACTAAAGATGACATAGTAAAAATAGACTTTTCTGAGAATTATTTTGCAAATTTAGAAACAAATAGTCCTACTAAAGTTAATCAAAAACAAAGTTTTATATCTAAATTTATAAGCAAATTCAGATAATAATTTTTGATTAATTTAAAATAAGTAGTAAAGTTTAAGAACTTAATAGCTTCATATTCTTAGATAAGTATTTTTTAGACTAAATTATAAGAGGATTTTTAATTACATTACAGTTTAAAAAAGAGACACTTAATCTAATAGAAATTATATGGAGGAGTTATAAGTAGTGAAAAAACTAAATTATAAAGATAGAGCAAAAATGCGCAAAAGAATGACTATAATTATTGCAGGATTAAGTTGTGTGTTTTTAGTGCTGAGCATTAGACTATCTTACATAATGATAGCTAAAAGGCAAGAATATGCAGCAAGAGCGGAAGAACAATGGACAAGCGAAGTAAAAATAGATGCAAGAAGAGGAAGAATATTAGACAGAAATGGCAAAGAATTAGCTGTATCTGCTAATGTATATAGAGTTGACTTTGATTTAAACTCTATAAGATCTTTTTTAAGGCAAGATTTAACTGAAAAAAGACGAGAAAAGCTTAGTAGTGTTGGAATTAATGTAAAACCAGGACAGGAAGCCTTAACAACTGCTGATATTGCTCCTGTTATTGCAAACGCTCTAGATTTAGATTCAGAAAAGGTAAAAGAAAAATTAGAAACTAAGCTCCCAAGTGGAGCAGATGCTGGTTCAGCAACGCTTATAAGAAGAATTGAAAAAGATGCTGCTGATAAAGTAAGGGATTTAAACATTAGTGGTGTTTTAGTATCACCAGATACCAAAAGATATTATCCAAATAATAACTTTTTATCACATGTTCTTGGAAGTACTAATGTTGATGGTCAAGGGTTAACTGGAGTAGAAGTACAATATAATAATTATTTGTCTGGAGTACCTGGAATGAAAATTTCAGAGTTAGATAGAAATAGTGGAGAACTACCGTATACAATATCACAATTCACACCTCCAGTAGATGGAAAAGATATAACTTTAACAATTGATGAGAATATTCAGTTCTTTGCTGAAAAGGCAGCTGAGCAAACATATGAAGATAACAAAGCTAAAGCAGTATCTATATTAGTTATGGATCCTAAAACTGGAGAAGTTTTAGCTATGGTTAATAAACCGGATTTTAACCCTAACGCTCCATATGAAGGCACAGAAGATTTTGAAGGTGCAAATGAATCAGAAAGATTACAAAAGATGTGGAGAAATAGAATTGTAAATGATACGTTTGAACCAGGATCTATTTTTAAGGTCGTAACAGCAATTACTGGATTAGAAGAAAATATTGTAAATGCAAATACAGATTTTACATGTGGTGGTGGTTTGCATTTTGGAAATAGATATATAAAGTGTTGGAGAACACAAGGTCATGGAGCTCAAAAATTTCCGGATATAATTCAAAATTCATGTAATGTTGGATTTATGAAGCTTGGAGAAATGATAGGAAAAGAAAAGTTATGTGAATATATTGAAAAGTTTGGATTTGGAAAGGTAAGTGGAATTGATTTACCAGGAGAAGCTAAAGGGATCGTTAAAAAGGTTGATAAAATCTCAGAAACAGATTTAGCAACTATAGCTTTTGGACAAACTAACACTGTAAATTCAGTTCAATATATGACAGCCTTTAATGCTGTTGCAAATGGTGGTCAATTAATACAACCACATGTTATGAAGGAAATTACTCATAGCGGTGATAATGGAGTGAAAATAGTTGATGAATCATTTAATCCTAAAATAACTGATGTAGCAACTAAGGAAAAAACAGCAGAACTTAGAAGTTATCTTGAAAGAGTTGTAACTGGAGGATCTGGAGCAGGAACATTTATGGAAGGATATCACATTGGAGGAAAAACAGGAACAGCTCAAAAAGTTAATCCTGAAAATGGTACTTATGGTGCTGGACAGTATATATCATCTTTTGTTGGTATGGCACCAGTAGATGATCCTAAGATAACTGTGATGGTAACAGTAGATGAGCCGAGTAATGGTGAATATTATGCAGGTCAAGTATGTACACCAGCAGCTAAAATGTTATTCTCTGATATATTTAATTATTTAGACAGTAAATTTTCAGATGAAAATTTAAGTCAAATATCTAGAGATGTTATTATTCCAGAAGTTAGAGGAATGAAGGTTGATGAAGCAAAGAAAGTGTTAAAAGAATCTAAGTTAAATTTTTCTATAGATGAATCAAGTGATACTGTTGTAGATATGAAGCCATATCCAGGATATGCAGTAAAGGAAGAATCTGAAATAAATCTTTACACAGGTAACAGTGGGTCTTATAATAAAAATGTTGTGATGCCTGATGTAAGAGGATATTCTAAAGATGATGCTAATCAATTATTAACTAGTATTGGAATAACACCTATCTTCCAAGGTGAAGGTATGGTAATAGAACAAAATGTTAATCCGGGAGAAGTTATAACGAAGGGCACATCGGTTAAATTAACTTTAAATTCAGATTATAAAGACTAATTAGAATACTTAAGTTAAATTTTTAGCATGTGGGTTTTGCTCACATGCTAAATTATTGTAAAATAATCTTTTATATAGTATTTAAATAACATAATAAGCATATTATTTAAGGAGATGGTTAAAAATGAACCTTAAAGATATTTTAAAGGGAATAGACTATAAGCTTGTACAAGGAAGCTTAGACAAGGAAATATCTTCAGTTAATTATGATAGTAGAAAGATTAATAAATCAGATATTTTTATCTGTATAAAGGGATATGCTACTGATGGTCATAAATATATCCAAAAGGCAATTGAAAATGGTGCCTCTGTTATTATAATGCAAGATGAGGTTGAAGTAGTAAACACAAATATATCTGTTATTAAAGTAAAGGATACTAGAAAAGCTCTAGCTCTTATAGGTATAAATTATTACGATAATCCAAGTAAAAAAATGAAAATTATTGGTATAACAGGTACTAATGGCAAAACAACAACTGCATTTATGATAAAATCAATTCTAGAATCCAATGGTAAAAAGGTAGGACTTATAGGAACTATAGCAAATTACATTGGAAATGAAAAACTTCATACGGAAAGAACTACACCTGAATCATTAGAATTACAAGAATTATTTAACAATATGGTTAATAAGGGTGTAGAATATTGCGTTATGGAAGTATCTTCTCATTCTCTTGAATTAGATAGAGTATATGGAGTTGATTTTGAGGTTGGAATTTTTACGAATTTAACAAGGGATCATTTAGATTTTCATAAGACTTTTGAAAATTACTATAATTCTAAATTTAAATTATTTAAGAGAAGCAATATAAGAATAATAAATAATGATGATGATTATGGTAAACAAGTAATAAAAGATTTAAATAAACTAAAAGCAAAAAATATATATGATTATTCTATAAAGGGAGACTCTAATTTTAAAGCATTTGACGAAAAAATGGGAAGCAAAAATATAAGCTTTAAAGTTAATTTAGAAAAAGATGAAGAATTTATATTATCAATACCAGGAGAGTATAATATATATAATGCTTTAGGTGCTATAGGAGCATGTTATAAGTTAAATATACCAATGGATGCTATAAAAAATGGAATTAATAAAGTTATAGTTCCAGGTAGATGCGAAAGAACAGCTACTAACTATAATTTACCTTATGACATAATAATAGATTATGCTCATACTCCAGATGGATTACAAAATATCTTAGAAACTGCAAGAGGATTTACGCAAGGAAGATTAATTGCAATCTTTGGATGTGGAGGGGATAGAGATAAGGTAAAACGTCCTCAAATGGGCAAAATAGGAACTGATATAGCAGATATAGCTATAGTAACTTCAGATAATCCAAGAAGCGAAGAGCCAATGGGAATAATAGAGGATATATTAGTAGGAATAGAAAAAGATAATTATGAAGTTATAGAAAATAGAAAAGATGCTATAAAAAAAGCAATGGATATAGCTAAAGAAAATGATGTAATAGTTATAGCAGGAAAAGGACACGAAACATATCAAATTTTAAAAGATAAAACAATACATTTTGATGAAAGAGAAGTTGTTAAACAAATATTAGATGATAAATAATAAGAGGTGAAATATATTATGGATTTAACTCTAAATGAAGTACTAAAAGCAATTGATGGTGAATTGCTAGTAAAAAATAATGAAGGAAACTTTGAAAAAATTTCAACTGATACAAGAAAAATTGATAAAAATAGTTTATTTATAGCATTAAAGGGTAATAATTTTAATGGAAATAATTATGTGGTTGAAGCAATAAAAGCTGGAGTAACTGTTGCAATAATAGATGAAGTGAATTTTAAATTAGAAGAGTTAAATGATAAAGGAACAGTTATTAAAGTAAATGATACAAAAACAGCATTAGGAGCTTTAGCAAAATACTATAGAGAAAAATTAGGAATAAAGGTGGTAGGTATAACAGGATCTACAGGCAAAACATCTACTAAAGATTTAGTAGCAGCTTTTTTAAGTGGGAAATATTCTATATTTAAGACAAAAGGAAATTTTAATAATGAAATAGGGTTACCACTTATGATTTTTGAATTAGATTCAAGTTATGATATTGCAGTTCTTGAAATGGGAACAAGTAACTTTGATGAAATTCATAGATTAACTAATATTGCAAGACCTGATATGGCTATAATTACTAATGTAGGAGTATCTCATATAGAATATTTGAAGACAAGAGAAAATATTCTTAAAGAAAAGTTTAGCATAACAGACTTTTTTAAAAAAAATAATACTTTAGTAATAAACTATGAAAATGATATGCTTCAAAAAGTGAATGAAGATCATGAATTTAAAATTGAAAAAATTGGATATAATAAAAAATATGATTTATATGCAGAAAACATAGAGTTAACTGAAGAAAGCACTTCTTTTGATGCAGTTAATAGTACTGGAGAGCGTCATAGATTTAAATTAAACATGGTGGGAGAACATAACATATTAAATGCGCTTTTAGGAATAAGAATATCAGAAAACTTTGGTATTACATTTGAAGAAATGGAATTGGGACTAAATAATTTTGAAGCTACTTCTATGAGATTAGAATTTATAAAGAAAAATAATTTTACAATAATAAATGACTGTTATAATGCTAGTCCAGATTCAATGAAATCGGCTTTAAGTGTTTTGAAAACATATAGTGGAAATAGAAAAATTGCTGTATTAGGAGATATGGGAGAGCTTGGAGATCATGCTAAGTCATCTCATGAAACGGTAGGTCAAGATGCAATAGGGAAAGCAGATATTGTTTTAACAACAGGTGAGTTTAAAGAAGATTATAAAAGTGGTTTTGGAAAAAATGCAGTGACTTTTAACTGTAAAGAGGAATTACAAAATTATCTATGTAATTTAATGAAAGATGGAGATGTTATTTTGGTTAAAGCATCAAGATCAGCAAAATTTGAAGATATAGTAAAAAATATAGAAGCTTTATAGTATAACAAAGGAGGTGAACTGCCTAAAAAGGCAGTATAAGATGGGGGATACAATAAAAGAATTATTAAATCCAACAGTTTTATCAGCATTATTAATGGGATTTGCATTTTCAATGGTTTTAGGACCAATATTTATACCTATGCTGCATAAATTAAAATTTGGTCAAAATATAAGAACAGATGGACCTAAAAGTCATCTGAAAAAGTCAGGGACTCCAACTATGGGAGGACTTATATTTTTTATTTCAGTAAGTGTAACAATGCTTATTATAGGATACAAACCAACTGATGAAGGTATGATAATATTATATTCATTGATTGCATTTGGTATAATAGGATTTTTAGATGATATGTTAAAAATAATCCATAAAGACAATTTAGGACTAAGAGCTTATCAAAAGATGATTTTATTATTACTATTTTCTATTGCGTTAGCTTATTATGGATATACTAATGTAGGAACAGACATTATAATTCCATTTATGAATTCTAAATTGAATTTAGGAATATTTTATATACCATTAGTAGTTGTATATTATGCAGCAACAACTAATGCAGTAAATCTTACAGATGGAATAGATGGCCTTGCGTCATCAGTAACAGTTATAGTTTTAACTTTCTTTGCAATAGTAGGTTTTAAAACAGGACATTATCAAGTTGGAGTATTCTCAATTGCTCTTGCAGGTGCTTTATTAGGATTTCTTAGATATAATGCCTTCCCAGCAAAAATATTTATGGGAGATACAGGCTCATTAGCACTTGGAGGTGCAATAGCAACAATAGCTTTAATACTAAAAATGCCATTATTCATAATAATAGTTGGTGGAATATATGTAATAGAAACATTATCTGTTATCATACAAGTTACATCTTTTAAGACGACAGGTAAAAGAGTATTTAAAATGGCTCCAATCCATCATCATTTTGAACAATGTGGATGGAGTGAAGTTAAATTAGTTACAGTCTTTTCAATAATAACATTAATACTATGCATTATAGGCTTTATTGCACTTTAATTAATTGAAAGTAAATAATTGAAAGATTATGTTTTAAATAAATGTTGGTATTATACTAAAACATCAACAATACATTAAAACAAAGCGTAATACGATAACATTATTTTAATTAACTTAGTAATTAAGTTTGGAGGATTTGTGTATGAGAGTTAGTAAACTCAAAAAAAAGAATATGGGTCAAATGGACTATGGGATATTCTATAGCGTAGTTTTGCTATTAGCAGTTGGAGTTGTTATGGTATACTCTGCAAGTTCTTATTATGCTATGTTTAAAAACAATGATAGTATGTACTTTTTAAAAAGGCAACTTGTTTGGGCTGTTTTAGGAATGATAGTTTTATGTACAACAATGTCAATTGATTATCATAAAATTAAAAGATATACATTATGGCTTATGATAGGGTGTATACCCCTATTGCTAGTTGTGTTTCTATTTCCAGGGGTAAATGGAGCTCAAAGATGGATTCAAATAGGTCCATTATCATTTCAACCATCTGAATTAGCTAAATATGTAGTGGTTTTATTTTTAGCTAAGTCCATAGAAATGAAAGGTGATGGAATAAAGAATTTTTCAACGGGTATTGTTCCATATTTATTTGTTTCAGGAATATATGCAGCTTTGGTATTAGCTGAGAAAAACTTAAGCATAGCATCTGTAATAATGATAGTTACATTTATTGTTCTTTTTTCAGCAGGAGGAAGAATAAAACACTTATTTGGCATAGTTGCGCCACTTATGGTAAGCGCAGCTGTTATATTTACTGTTGGAGAACCTTATAGAAGAGATAGAATGCTAAATTTTATAGATCCGTGGAAAGACCCAATGGGAAATGGATATCAGCTGATTCAATCTTTTTATGCACTAGGTGCTGGAGGCATTACGGGCCTTGGTTTAGGTCAATCAAGACAAAAGACATTATATATGCCTGAACCACATAATGATTTTATATTTGCGATAATAGGAGAAGAATTAGGTCTTATTGGTTGTTTATGCATAATAACACTTTTTATAGTCTTTATATGGAGAGGTATAAAAGTCGCTATGAGTGCAAAAGATACTTATGGAACTTTATTAGCAATCGGTATAACGTCTGTTATTGCAGTACAATCGTTAATAAACATTGCAGTTGTAACTGGTTCTATGCCTGTTACAGGGGTACCTTTGCCATTTATTAGTTATGGAGGGACATCTCTGGTAATAAATATGGCGGCTATGGGGATTCTTTTAAATATATCGCGTCAGACAGAAGGAAAAAAAGATATTTAAATTAGGCTATGTTTTAAAATTATGCGTTGACATATGCAATAGGTGAAGTGGTATTGTAATTAGACTTTGAGAATAGTTAAGTGAGAGTCGGAATTTTTATATTTCGTTCCTCGAACTTACTCAGCGACTAAAAGGAGTCGAGTTTCATTTTTAATTTACATTTACTGCTTATCCTAATTTTATATTGGGAGCAAGCTAAAATGGCACTATACTCATTTTTAGTATTCCTAAGTTCAATTGCTCAGTCCAGTTTACTTATGCATATATCAATACTTCCTAAAAACATATTCTTAAACAAAGATAAGAGTCATAATTTTTTAATAATTATGACTCTTATTTTATTAAATTTTTCTTATTATGTAAAATCCATTAAAAAGTTGATGAAAATATTCAAACAAAGTGGTATTATTATATAAGAAATTTATTGAAGAAAAATTTAATTTTAAGATAAATTTTAAATATATATTTAAGTAGAGAAATAGGGATGGGCATGGTAAAAAAAACGAATAAATATATTATGAAGTCTAAGCGTAAAAGAGTAATAAAAAAAATAATAATAACGCTTCTTTTTTTAATTATGGGAGTAATAATATTTGTTACTAAATCAAATGTTTTTATAGTAAAAAAGGTGGCAGTTACAGGTAATCCAATAATAACTGGTGAAGATGTAAAAGAGAGATGCGAAAAAGTACTTGGAGAAAATATCTTTTTTGTAAGCAAGTCTGATTTGACAAAGGAAGCTAAAAAAAATCCTTATGTTGAGTCTGTAACTGTAACAAAAAAATTCCCTAAACAAATAAATATAAATATAGTAGAAAAAGAAGGAATTTACTACATAGATGAGGGGAAAAATAAACTGATTTTAAGTAACAGATTAGTTTTGCTTGAAAGAACCGATGATTTAAGAGGAAGAAATTTAGTAGAAATAAAAGGAATTGAATATAAAGAAGGGGAAGTCGGAGAACGAGTTTTAGAGGATAATAGAATTAGTGAAATATTAACCACTTTTTATAATATAGTACGAAACAATCCAACTGAATATAATATAAGTTCCATAGATCTTCGTGATTTAACTAACATTAAAGTATATATAGGCGAAGTAGAAGGAAGACTAGGAAATGATGAAAATTTATTAGATAAAATGAATAAAATAATTCATATTGTATCAAGTCCAGAGGTAGCAATGAATAAAGGGTATATAGATGTTAGTTTTGGAGGTTCACCTGTATATTATCATGAATAGGAAAGGTAGGTAAAAATGAAAATATCTAAATCACAAATTTTTGTAGCACTGGTATGTGCACTTTTAGGCTTTTTATTAGCATACCAATTTAAGGTGTTATCTAATAAAAATGGTCCAACTGAAATAAGCAATTATGATAAAAATAATATTATTGCAGAATTAGAAAGCTTAAGAAAAGAAAAAGAAGAATTGCAAAAGTCAAATGGTGCAATATCAGAAGAACTTAAGGCACTAGAAGAATCAGCTTCTAAAGAAGGCGATTTAGGAAAAGAAATTAAAAATAAGTTAGACACTGCAAGAATGCATTTGGGTATAGTTGATGTTAAAGGACCAGGAGTAGTTATTACAATAACTCCTAAAACATCAATATTTGAATCTAATACTGGAGTAAGCGGAGTAAGTTTAGGGGAAGAAGAGCTTGTTCATATAGTAAATTTACTTTGGTATTCAGGAGCAGAAGCAATTTCTATAAATGATATACGAATAACACCACAAACAGGTATAAAAGTAGCGGGTAATGGCATATCTATAGGTTCATCAGGAAGAATATATCCTAATGATAAGATAACTATAAATGTTATTGGGGATAAAGGAAGATTAAATGTAGGAATATCATTTCCAGGATCTTTAGATTATGGAGCACTTCCTAATTATAATTGTGAAGTTAAACCAAGTGATGATATATTAATTTTAAAAACAACTCAATCTATAAAGAATGAGTTTATAAAAGCAGTTAAAGAATAGTATTATAAGGAGGAAGAAAGTTGATTGCAATAATTGGTCTATTGATAGGAGTCATATTAGGTTTTGTATTTGATGTTAATATTTCTGAAAGTTTTTCACCATATATGTCAGTTGCAATACTTGCATGTTTAGATTCAGTCTTTGGTGCAGTAAGAGCGAACTTATCTAAGAATTTTCAAACAGATATATTTATATCAGGATTTTTTGGTAATGCATTGCTTGCAGCAGGCTTGGCATATCTTGGAGATAAACTTGGAATTCCTATATACATAGCTGCAGTAATAGTATTTGGTGGAAGAATTTTTAATAATTTTGCTATAATAAGAAGACTCCTATTGGAAAAATTAAAATCGCGCTAAAGTAGGTGAAATTGTGAATAAAAGTAAGCAGACATTCCTTATTTTTCTTACGACTTTAATTTTAGGAATTTCAATTTCAACAAATATTAATCTTGGAGAAATACAATCATTTGTAGAGCTAAATGCTAAGCAATATAAAGATGCTATAGAAGAACGAGCTAATTTGTATAAAGAAATAGGAAATTTAAAAGAAAATAATAGTGAAATTAAAGATAAAATTAATGACTATATGAAAGAAGACGAAAAGAACGATAAAATTCTTGAAGATATGAAAGCGCAAATTTTAGACTATGAATTATTTGTAGGTTCAAGTCAAGTTGAAGGGCCTGGAATAGTATTAAAAATAAATGATGCAAGTATTAATTTAGAACAAGACTCACAGTTTGAAGTGGCGGATAAAATATTTCATGATAATGATATGGCATTAGTTTTAAATGAGTTACGAAAAGCAGGGGCAGAAGCTATTAGTGTTAATAATCATAGGGTGATTCCATGGACAGGAGTAATATGCAATTGGGCTTTTATAGGATTTGATGATAACACCATGGAGTCAGCTCCGTTTAGTATATATGCAATTGGAGATCCAGAAAAGCTAAAGACGGCATTATTAGAAGATGGAAGTCACGTGAAAGAACTTATAATTAGAAATCTTTATGTAGAAATAGAAGAAAAAGATAAAATAACATTACTCCCAAGTAGAGCTGGCAATGAGATTGAATTTATGAAAAGATACGAAAATAATTAAAAAAAATTAAAAAACTTTAATTTTAATACACTTTATTAAAGGAAATTTAATTTTTATAGAGAATAATATTAAAGAGAATAATAAGTAAAAGGAGTAGACTATGGGCATTAAGGAAAATATAGAAAAGCTAAAATTAGAAATTCCTAACAATGTAGAGCTCCTGGCTGTTTCTAAAACCAAACCTATAGAGGATTTAAAACAAGCATATGAAGCAGGAATTAGAGATTTTGGTGAAAATAAAGTACAAGAACTTGTTAGTAAGGAAGAAAATCTTCCAAAGGATATAAGGTGGCATCTAATAGGTAAACTTCAAACTAATAAAGTCAAATATTTAGTGGATAAAGTTTACTTAATACATTCTTTGTCTAGTATAAAACTTTTGAATGAAATTGAAAGAGTTTTTGAAAAAAATAATACAGTAGCAAATGTACTAATTCAAATAAATATTGGTAGAGAAGAAAGCAAGAGTGGAATATTAAAAGAAGAATTACCAGACATGATAGAAGCTATTGAAACATGTAATCATGTATTAGCTAAAGGCATCATGGTTATTATTCCTAAAGGTGATGAAAAAAATAATAGAAAATACTTTAAGGAAACGAAGGAAATATTCGATTATTTAAAAGTAAGGGAATATAGGAATATAAAAATGGAAGTACTTTCTATGGGGATGACTCATGATTTCAATGAGGCAATAGAAGAAGGTTCTACCTTGGTGAGAATTGGACAGGGAATATTTGGAGAAAGAAATTATAGTACAGGAGGAGAAAAATAATGAGTAATGTATTAACAAAAATGAAGTCATTTTTAGGATTAGGGGACGAAGAATATGATGAATATGATGAATATGATGAAAATTATGAAGATTCAGAAGATGATGATGCAGAAGACATGATAGAACCTGTTATCACAAATAAAAAGAATAGCAAGGTTGTAAATATTCATACATCACCAACAACAAAAGTAACAATAACAAAACCGGTTGATTACGAAGAAGCAACTGAAATTTGTGATGCTTTAAAAAACAGAAGAATAGTCTTAGTAAACACTACTTTATTAGAATTAAAAATAGCACAAAGATTATTAGATTTTATAAGTGGTTCTTGCTATGCTTTAGGCGGGGAGCTTCAACAAATAGAAAAAGGTGTTTATATCCTTTCTCCATCAAATGTAGAAGTAACTAATGAGTTAAAGAATGAATTAAGTTCAAAAGCTTTGTTTAACTGGTCAAAATAGGAGGAAACATGGTATTTATTATTGGGAATTTTATTAGTACACTTTTTAGAATATTAGAATTAGCTATACTAATAGAATGTATATCTTCTTGGATTTCTCCAGGAAAGCAAAATCAATTCCTTAATATAATAAGTAACTTTACTTATCCAGTGCTAGAACCATTTAGAAAGCTTCAATATAAGTTTATGCCAAATATGATGGTGGATTTTTCACCTATTTTTGCAATTTTTGCATTAGACATAATTAAGGCTATTATATTATCTATAATATATTAATTATGAAAGAAAAAATAATTAATTACTTCTCAGAAGAGGATAAAATTGAAGCATTAAACTTATATGAAAAATATATTCTAGCATTAGATAAGGACATACCTGTTTTTGGGAATTATTTTTATTCACCAAAGATGTGGAAATGGTTTAAGGAAAATTGTGAAACTGGAAAATTTAAAGTTACTTGTGAAGGTATTTTTAAGGACTGTGAAAGAAAGATGATTTCATTTAATAATATTTATGATAGTCCTTTTCCTATAAAATTACTTAAAGTTGAAGGAAAATCTAAGTTTTCCAATTTAGAGCATAAAGATTTTTTAGGTGGAATCTTGTCACTAGGAATAGAAAGAAATAAAATCGGAGATTTAATAGTTGAAGATAATGTATGTTATTTACCCATTCATGAAGACATAGTGAAGTTTCTATTATCTAATGTTGATAAAATTGGAAAGACTCCTTGTCGTATTACTGAAATACAAAATGAGGGAGACTTTCCACAAATAAAATTTAAAGAGGATGTTATTTTAGTTTCTTCTTTAAGAATTGATGGGATTGTTTCAAAAATATCTAAGTTATCTAGAGCAAAAGCTCAAATGTTAGTAGATCAAGGTCAAGTTTTAATTGATTATACTAAGATTAAAGATAAAAGTTATGAAGTTAAAATTAATGAAAGAATTGTTATAAGAGGAATTGGAAAATTCATTATAGGAGAAGTTATTGGAAGCAGCAAAAGCGGAAAATATAAACTGATTATAAAAAAATATACATAGTTGAGGTGAGTTTATGAAATTAACACCAATGGATATAACAAATAAAGAATTTAAAAAAGGATTAAGAGGATATAACGTAGAAGAGGTTGATGAATTTCTAGATGAAATAGTAGAAAACTACGAAGAGTTATATAAGGAACATTCTAATTTAAAAGAAAAGTTAACAAATATGCAAGAAAAAGTTGATCATTATTCACAAATAGAGACAACAATTCAAAATACATTAGTTTTAGCACAAAATGCAGCAGAACAAGCTAAGAGTAGTGCACAAAAAGAAGCAGAGCTAGTACTTAAAAATGCAAATGAAACTGCTCAAAAAGTTCTTGATAAATCTCATAATGATGTTATTGGCATTAATGATGAATATGAAAGAGTTAAACAAGAATTTATTAAATTTAGAGCAAAATATAGAAATTTCATGAATACTCAACTTGAAACTTTTGATGATCTAGAAAAAGATTTTATAAAAAATTACAATGTTTCAGAACCTATTGATGATGGTGATATGAAAGAAAAAGACATTGTTGATCAAGAAGTAGCAGTAGAAATTTCAGATGATGATTTGATCGATTACGATAAAAATTCACTTACTGAGGATTTAAGCGAAATAAAAAGCTTTTTTGCTAAGGAGTAAAATTTATATTACGTAAGTCTATTTTACCTTTAAATTGTTATGTATAATTGCAGTTTAAAGGTATTTTTATTTATTATATTAAAACATAATCTAATGATAAAAAGGAAAAAGTGTTTAAATGATAAGAGTTAACATATTATAATGTGAAGATTCTATTGTATGAATAAAAAACATACAGTCATTGTAGCAGATTTGGTAATATGTATATATATTTGTTGAGTAATATATAAGATTATATTATAATATTGAGAGAATATTTACAGAAAGGCTATTATTTATGGAAGAAAATATTTTAACAGTAAGTAAAGAGAATGAGGGAACTAGAATAGATAAATATTTAAGTGAAATATTAAATGGAAAATCTCGTTCTTTTGTTCAAGGCCTTATTGAAAAAGAAAACATTAAGGTAAATGGTGAATTAATTAAAAGCAATTATAAATTAAAAGCTTGTGATGAAATAGTAATAACAATACCAGAAGCTGAAACTTTAAAAGTTGAATCTGAAAATATAGATTTACATATATTGTATGAAGATAAGGATATAATAGTAGTTAATAAAGAACAAGGAATGGTTGTTCATCCTGCACCGGGCAACTACAATGGAACCCTAGTAAATGCATTATTATTTCATTGTACTGACTTATCTAGTATAAATGGAGTCATAAGACCAGGAATAGTACATAGGATAGATAAAGATACTTCAGGAGTATTAGTAATAGCTAAAAATGATGAGTCTCATAATAAATTAGCAGCTCAACTTAAAGATCATTCAATGAATAGGGAATATTATGCTCTAGTAGAAGGTAGGTTTAAGAATGATTCTGGCATTATAGATAAGCCTTTAGGAAGAGATAAAAAAAATAGATTAAAAATTGCAATAACTCAAGATGGAAGAAGAGCAGTAACTCATTATGAAGTTTTAGAAAGATATGATGTAGGATATACACTAATAAAATGTAAACTTGAAACAGGTAGAACCCATCAAATAAGAGTACACATGGCATCACTTGGGCATCCTTTAGTTGGAGACCCTCTTTATGGATTTAAAAAACAAAGATTTAAATTAAAGGGACAAATGCTACATGCTAAAAAGTTAGGATTTATACATCCAACTAAAAATGAATATATGGAGTTTGTAACTGAATTACCACAATATTTTGAAGAAATATTACAAAGATTAAGATAAAATATAAGAGTATAGGAGGAAGAATTTATGGAATTAAAATCAATTTTATTAGATGATAAGGCGATAAAAAGAACATTAATTAGAATTTCTCATGAAATAATTGAAAGAAATAAAGGCGTGGAAGACATAGTTCTTATTGGTATAAAAAGAAGAGGTTATCCATTAGCAGAGAGAATAGCAGAGCATATTGAAGGAATTGAAGGAAGAAAGGTAGAAGTTGGGTATGTTGATATAACTTTATATAGAGATGATCTTACTATATTAGAAAAAGATCCTACAGTTAAGAGTATAGATATAGGAACAACTATAAAGGATAAGAAAGTAATATTAGTTGATGATGTACTATATACATGCAGAACGGTTAGAGCTGCTATTGATGCTGTTATGGATGTTGATAGACCTGAAGGTATACAACTAGCTGTTTTAATAGATAGAGGTCATAAAGAGCTACCTATAAGAGCAGATTATGTTGGTAAAAATATACCTACATCTAAGAATGAAGTTATAAAAGTTATGTTAAATGAAATTGATGGAGAAGATTCAGTAAAAATATACGATTCTATTAACTAATAGATGAATTTTATAAAAGGAGCAAAATATGTATAATTTAATTGCAACAAGTACGTTTGGTATAGAAAGCATAACAGCTAAAGAACTAAGAGCGCTTGGTTATGAAGACTTAGAAATTGAAAATGGAAAAGTAACATTTGAAGGAGATGAAATGGATATAGCTATAGCTAATGTTCATTTAAGAACTGCGGATAGGGTATTAATTAAAATGGCTGAATTTGAAGCAACATCTTTTGAAGAACTTTTCCAAGGAACTAAGAATGTAAAATGGCATGAAATAATACCTAAAGATGGAATTATGCATGTTGTAGGAAAATCTGTAAAATCAACACTACATAGTGTACCGGATTGTCAATCTATAGTAAAAAAAGCTGTAATTGATAGTATGAGTGAACATTATGGTATTGAAACATTCAGCGAAAGTGGCTCTACATATAAAATAGAAGTGGCTATTTTAAAAGACAAGGTAACATTAACAATAGATACCACTGGTCCTGGATTACATAAAAGAGGATATAGAGAACTTGCTGGAATAGCACCATTAAAAGAAACATTAGCAGCATCAATGCTTTTACTTTCAAGATGGAATGATAAGTTTGAACTTGTAGATCCATTTTGTGGCTCAGGAACTATACTTATAGAAGCTGCTATGATAGCATTAAATATAGCACCAGGATGTAATAGAAATTTTGTGGCAGAAGAGTGGTCTGATGATATAAGAAACACATTTGCTATGGTTAAAGATGGAGCTAAAAAAGCAGTTAAAGATAAAGAAATAGATTTAATAGGATATGATATAGATTATAGAGTTTTAAAAGTTGCTATGGACAATGCTGAAAAAGCAGGAGTTTCTAAGTATATAAAATTCCAAAAGAGAGATTTTATGGACTTTTCAAGTTCTAAAAAGCATGGATTCATGATATCAAATCCACCATACGGTGAAAGAATAGGTGAAAAAGAATTATTAGAGCCTCTTTATAAGTACATGGGTCAAATGAAGAGAAAACTTAATGAATGGGACTTTAATATTTTAACGTCTATTGAAGGATTTGAAAAATTATTAGGAGTAAAATCTACTAAAAATAGAAAGTTATATAATGGAACAATTAGATGCTATTATTATCAATATTTTGATAATATAAAAATTAAAAATCCAGGTGACACATTAATCAATGAATTAATGGACTAAATATATATTTTAAATAAAGGTTATGTTAAAAAAATGTTGATATATGCAATAGGAAAAGTGGCATTGTAATTGGACTTTGAGAATAGTTAAGTGAGAGTCGGAATTTTTATATTTCGTTCCTCGAACTTACTCAGCGACTAAAAGGAGTCGAGTTTCATTTTTAATTCATATTTACTGCTTGTAACAATTTTACATTGGGAGCAAGCTAAAATAGGACTATACTCATTTTAGTATTCCTAAGTCCACTTTGCTTATGCATATATCAACACTTTGCTAAAATATAGTATAAGTAAAAAACGATAACTCAAAGTTAATTTTTGGTTATCGTTTTTTTGTTTATAAAATTGTAGAATTTTTGAAGACTTTTAATCAAAACGTTCATTAAGCTACTTTTAATTAAAAAAGTATGACACATCCATTCTGTTCTTTAAATAGTATCCAGAAAATTATATGATTATAAGAATTCAATCCGTGAATAGCTTAATTTATAATTCTAAATTAAGGTTATCAAAATCTTTTGGTTCTACTATTAATGTCTTATTTGTATGATAAATTACCATTCCAGGTTTTGCGCCATTTGGTTTTTTAAGTTCCTTAACTTTTGTATAGTCAACTGGAACTTTTGAAGAATTTTTAGCTTTGCTATAGTAAGCAGCTATTATTGCAGCTTCTTCTAAAGTTTTATCTGGTATTTCATATTCAGCAATAATAACATGAGAACCAGGTATATCTTTTGTATGTAGCCAAAGATAATTTTTATTAGCAAATTTTAAACTTAAATAATCATTTTGTAAGTTATTTTTACCAACATAGATATCTATACCATCACTAGATTTAAAGTGATGTGGTTTAGATGTCTTTTTCTTTTTATTGATTTTATCAGATTTTTTGAATCGTATATAACCAGTTTCAACAAGTTCATTTTTTATATCGCCTATTTCATAATAGCTTTCTACATTTTGAATATTAGTAAGAACAGAATTTAAATACTCTTCTTCTTTAATATTTTTATCAAGCTGAGATTTAGCGTATTCTTCTGAAACTTTTAGTTTATTATATTTCTTATAGTAAGCTTGAACATTTTCAGAAGGAGTCTTAAAAGGATCTAATCTTATTTCTAAATATTCTTCTTGTTCACTATAATAATTTAACAGAGAAGCGTTAGTATCACCTTTTTTTATACTATATATATATGATGTTAGTAAATCACCCTTAATTCTCGAACTTTCTTTTTCATCACATTCTTTTAAAGTTTCATGTAAAATTTTTGATTTCTTTTTGCATCTATCTATGTTTGTGATAATTAATTTTTGCAAATCTATAGATTTATTATGAAGTCTATCTTGTTTATCTTTTTTATAAAAGAAATTATCCATAAGTACATTAGGATCATCATATTCTATAGTGGAAAAATTAGCTTCTAAAGAAGATAATTTTAAGAAATAAAAATCCTTATAAACTCCACTATCATTAGTGTAGATATTATATGAAAGATTTTTATTAAGATTTAATATAAAATTCTTAAAAATTTCATAAATTTCTTCTCTAGTAGGTGATGAATTGGATTTTATAATGTTATAATATAAATCTGAAGACAATAATTTACTAATACCTGTAAAAGTTTTTGAAAAGAAACTTTCATCAAAAATTATTGAATTATTAGATATAAAATTATTGAAATCTTCATATTCAAATAATAGAGGATTTAATTTATTAGATTCTGGTGGATAGACATAATTAACACCAGGATAGAGAACTCTAAAAGTATTAATATCTGGAGTTATGTGTTTTATTGATTCCATAACCTTATTATCTCTATTTCTAACTAATGTGATATTAGAATGTCGACCCATAATTTCAATTATAAGTGAATAAATGCTATTAAAGCCTAATTCATCACGATTTTCTATATCCATTACTAAAACTCTATCATTGTTTTTTTGAGTTAATTTAGTAATTCTACCACCTAATAAGTATTTACGTAGCACCATTAAATACATTGGTGCTTTTATAGGATTGCTTTTAGTTGAATTGGTTAAGTGAATTCTAGCAAATCTTGGAGATGCCGATATTAAAAGCTTTAAATTTTTACGTTCTTTTCTTAGTGTTAAGATTACTTCATCCTTTTCAGGCTGATTTATTTTATCTATTTTAGAATCTAATATTGAATTTTTTAAATCGTTAACTAAACTATATAAGTAGATACCGTCTAGTGCCATTGTAATTCGTCCTTTCTTAGTGCGACTAGGCAAAAAATAATGCCTTTAAGATAGTATAACATTATAACTGCTTTATTATCAAATATTCATATTACATAGCAAAGCAATAATATTTTATTTATAAAAACTTTTAAATTTAACGTTAATTTTAAGATATTATTAATAATTTAGTATAAGTTAAATTCAAATGCCATTGGGGCATTAAGTTAAATTGCTAATAATTATTTAAGTAAAAATAAGATAAATTGGGGGAGATATTAAAATGGAATTTTATAAGATGCATGGAGCAGGAAATGATTTTATTTTTATTGAAGACTTTAATTGTGAAATTAAAGATGAATGTGATTTAGCCAAAAAAGTTTGTAATAGACGTTTTGGAATTGGAGCTGATGGTTTAATTATTGTTAGAAAATCAGAAAATTCATCAGCAAAAATGGTTATTATAAATTCTGATGGCTCTAGAGCAAATATGTGTGGAAATGCAATAAGATGTTTTGGAAAATATATTTATGAAAATAAAATCATAAATAGTATTAAGTTTTCAGTTGAAACAGGAGATGGTATTAAGGAAATAGAATTAATACTAAGAGATGATAAAGTAGAATATGTAAAAGTGTATATGGGAAAACCATCTTTTCATGGAAGAGACATACCATTGAATAATTTAGAAGAATTGATAGATAAGGAAGTTATTATAGATAAAGAAAAATATAATATGACAAGTTTACTAATGGGAGTGCCTCATACTATTATTTTTGAAAAGGATAAGGAATATGAGGTTAAAGAAGGAGAAAAGATAGAAAAATTTTCTTTATTTAAAGAAGGAACAAACGTTAATTTTGTAAAGGTTAATGATGAAAATCATATACGTGTAAATACATGGGAAAGAGGAGCTGGAGCAACACTTGCTTGTGGTACCGGTTGTTGTGCTTCAGTTGTAGTTGCAAAGAAACTAGGATATGTAAGTGGAGAAAAGATATTTGTAAAGGCTCCAGGTGGAAATCTTATAATAGAAGTTCTAGAAGATGGAGTATATATGAGTGGACCAGCAGAATTTATTTGTAAAGGAAATATTATTTTATAGCTATAAATTAATTGAGGGGATAAAAAATGAGCGTGTTAAAAAAGAAAAAAATGAGTATTCTAGTATTTATTGTTCTACCTCTGCTTATGCTTGGATGTTCAGCTAAGAATGATGAACCTGTTAGCGTAGCAGAGGAATTACAAATTAATCAAGGTGCAATATTAAAATATGAAGAAGATAAGTATAACTTATATGATTACGAAAAAGATGAATATAAATTATACGAACCAAATAAAGCAGTAGTAGCTTATGACGAATCAAGTTCTAATTATATATACAGTGAAGATAAAAAATATTATATTGTACATAACGGAGAAAAAAATGAAGTAAAAGATAAGAAATTTACAGACATAAAAATATCCCCTAATGGAAAATATATATCATACTTTATAGAAGATGAAGGGTTGCATTTAAAAGTATTTGAAACAGATAAAAATAAAGAAGTTAAAATTAATTCTAAAGTATCTGTATCAGGTGTTTTATATGATTGGTATGATGAAAATATCATTCTTTATTATGGAGTTAGTAATGATGGTGTAAATGGAATTTTCACATATGATTTAGATAATAATAAAGAAAATCTTATTTATAAAATAGATGAGGGATTTTTAGGATTTATAAAATCTTCAAAAGAAAATGTTATATTTTTACAAATGGATTTCGATAACAATAAAGAGCTAATGATACTTAATAAATCCAATAATGAAGTGGTATTATTAACTGATAAAATTGAGTTATTACAGGATGCTATAATTGAAAATGATGAAATATATTTTGTTGGAAAAGCTTATAATGATAAGGAATCTCTTTATAAAGTGAATGGAAATAAGGTACAGAGGTTAGTATTTGACTTTCCTTCAATAGTAGAAGCTGATAAGGGTTTAAGTATTGACAAAAATGGAGAAATCTTATTTATAGGTAAAGATAATAGCTCAAAAAAGAAAGCAGTATATAGTTGTTCTGAAGATAAGACAATAAGTTTGGTATCAGATAAAGCTAGTGATTACGATTTTATAAGATTTAATAAATAAAATAAAACGCTGAAATTAGAGAGTAACTTCTTTAATTTTGGCGTTTTTACTATTTTTTGAATATATTTACATGAAGAGGGTATAGTACTTAATAATGATGAGGGGAGGTATAAATATAATTGAATATAAAATTAGAGATGTAGATGTAAGCATTTCGAGAAGGATAAGTAAAAAGATATCCGACAAATATAAAGTTATTCCTATAAAACAAGAAAAAAATACAACTATTGTATTAGGACATGAAATCAAAGATGAAGCAGAAGAATACTTAAGATTTATTTATAATAATAAAATCATTTTAAAAGAAATAAGTAAACAAAATTATGACTATTTAAGAGATATCATATTTAAAGTAGAAGATGAAGATATAGAAAATACTTTAATTTATAATGCTATTTTAAGGAATGCTAGTGATATACATTTTGAACCTTGCGAAAAAGAGGTAGATATAAGATATAGAATTAATGGTGGATTAATTCTAGTTCACAAAATGCTTTTATCTGAATATTTAACTTTAGCTTCAAAAATAAAGCTTAAAGCTAATATGGATATATCAGAAAGAAGAAAGCCACAAGATGGAAAAATACTTATAAATTATAACGATAATAATTATGATTTAAGGGTTTCATCTATTCCGGTAGTTTATGGTGAAAAAATAGTTATAAGAATACTATATAGCGAAAATTTTAACTATAAATTAGAAGATTTATACTATTCAAAGGAAAAAATAGAATTAATAAAAAAGATTATGTCATTAAAGAAAGGTCTAGTTTTAGTTAATGGACCAACTGGAAGCGGGAAATCGACAACTCTGTATACTATATTGAAAGAAATTAATATAGAAGATATAAATATAACAACTCTAGAAGACCCAGTGGAAGCAATCATTCCAAATATCAATCAAATGAGTTTAAATAAAAAATTAGATATAAATTTTTCAAATGGTTTAAAAAACATATTAAGGCAAGATCCAGACGTTATTATGGTTGGTGAAGTTAGAGATGAAGAGACAGCAGCTATGTCTGTAAGAGCATCAATAACAGGACATAAAGTGTACACCACTATCCATACATCAACACCAAGAGAAGTCTTTCTTAGACTTGAGGATATGGGAATAAAACCTTACTTACTTAGAGATTCGATTGTAGGAATAATATCTCAAAGATTAATAAAAATATTATGTGAAAATTGTAAAAAGGAAGACATTAAAAATACTTATAAGGGAATTAAATTATATAAAAGAGCTGGTTGCTCAAAATGTAATTATTCTGGATATGAATCAAGAAAACTTATAAGTGCTATATATTTCTTAGATAAGGAATATGACGAAATTGATATCTATAAAGACAAGTACTGCTTATCTAATATTGGCATGAAAGATGATTTAGAAAAGTTATTAAAGAGAGGGCAAATATCCTATGAAGATTATGTAAGATTTATGAAAGGAGAAGGGTTAAATGAGTATCTTTAAGAAAATAGATTGTTTTCTTAAGAAAAGGTACAAGAAAATAAACTACAATGAATTAAGTTTGATCTCTGGAAGCTTAGCACAATTATATAAAGATGGAATAAAAATAAATGAAGCTTTAAATTTAATAAAAGAAGTTATATTAACTAAAGAATATAAAAGAAGTATTAGTGATATTGTTAAAAACATAGAAAATGGAATGACATTATCTAATGCTTTCGATGAAAAAAGAGAATTATATCCTAAGTTTTTTATAGGAATAATTTCTATCGGAGAAAATTCAGGGAAGTTATATGAAGCTTTAAAGACACTAAAAAATTATTATGGGAAAAGAGCATTTATAAATAAGTATATTATAAGCTCATTAACATATCCAATTATATTAATGATAAGTATATTAGCTCTAATGGTATTTTTAGCTTTAGTAGTAATACCTAATTTTCATGGTATTTATTTATCAATAGGAATAAAACCACCTTTTAGTTGTGAAAAAATATATGAATTAAGTAATTATATAAAAGAAAATCCACTTTTTAGTTTTATATTTTTTATGTGCTGGGGAGTTTTTATACCATTTATAAGCATAAAGAGATTAATAGATAAAAGATATATAAGTTTATTAAGTAATTTTAAGATTTTCAACAAGTTTTTAGAGTATATAATTGTATTTATATTATCTATTATTGTTAATAGTGGAATGAATATTTCGTATGGGCTTAGGTACTGTTCAGATAGTATGAATTTTAATCATATAAGTGACAAACTTAATAAAATTAATGAAGATATATTAAAAGGAAGTACATTAAGTGAAGCAATAACTGATACAAATATATTTTCTAAATATACAGTTGCAGTAATAAAAGTGAGAGAAGAAAGTGGCTCTATAGGAGAAGCCTTAAAAGAACTAAGTTTAATATTAGAAGAATCTTTAATTAAAACAGTTAATAAATATCTAAGTTTATTGCAACCATTTCTTATAATATTTATATCAATACTTATAACAGTATTTTTTATGATTTTTATTCTGCCTTTATTTGATAGCTTAAAAATAGGAGCAATTAAATGAAGAAAAAGGGATTTACATTAATAGAAGTAATAGCAAGTTTATCAATAATTATAATAATATTTTCTTTAACGTTATCTATAAAAGATATACATTCTACCATTTCAAATGACATAGAAAGTAAATCAGCACTTTATGATGTAGAAAATTTATTATCTTATAGTAAAGCTTATTGTAAGAAAAATAAAAAAAATGGAGAAATTCAAATAGATAATATAAGAAATAGAATTTTATTTGGAGAAAATGCTAAAAAAACAGTTAAACAAGTTGTTTTGCCAGAAGAAATTAAAATAATTGGTAAAAATGATTGCATACAAGTAAGATCTGATGGTCACATAAAGCAAGGGAAAACTATAGTGTTTCAAGATAATAAAAATAATATATATAAGGTTACTATAGCAACAGGCATTGATCCTATTAATATTAGCGGCTTTTAAAAGTATATGAATTTTTAGAAAGGAAATAAGATTGAAAAGTAAAGGAAGTATTCTAATAGAAGCTATTGCAGCATTATTTATGTTGAGTTTAATTATAATGTTTTCAACAAGTACTTATATTCATAATAATCGTATATTGAAAGAAAGAATATTAAGGGAAGATTTAAATCGAGGAATATATAATATCACCAATGAATTAAAATACAATACTAAAATGAATGAACTTAAAGAAATACTAAATAAAGAACCACTAAAATTAAGTTTTGATGAAGATTTTTTTGAGGAGTTAATTAGTAAAGAAATTCTAGACCTAACAGAAGGAAATGATATTAAGATTTCTAAAATTAAAGAAGATGATTATAAGCTTGAAATTCTAATTACAGGATTTGTTAATAAAGATGATATTCAAGTTAATATAGAAGAAAGTTTTATAAAAATGTGGTGGATGGAGTATGTTTAGAGACAAAAGAATTTTAAGCAATAGAAGAATGATAAGTAAAAAATCAAATGGATTTACCATTATAGAATCAATGGTGTACATTTTCTTTACAACAATAATATTTCTTATATCAACTAACTTAATTTTTGATAGCTATAAATTATATATACAAAATCAAGAAATCAGTAGAGTATATAATAAAATGCAAAACTTTTATATAAATCTAGATTCAATATTACAAAAAGACATAATAAGAGATATAGAATTTGGTGAAACATATTTAATCCTTTATAGGGACAAAGACAATGTTTTGATAAGTAAGAATATTAGAAGTGATAAAGAATCATTAGGTGCAAAGTATCCTGGGCGAATATCCCCTAATATATTACTTAAAGAAGTTAAAGATTTTAAGGTCATACAGAAAGAAAAATTAATTTATTTAAAGATAGTTGATAAGAGTGGAAGGGTATTTATTAGATGTATATAAAAAGTAAAGGAAACATTATTATAAGTACAATTTTAACATTTTCAATAGTTATGATTATAAGTAGCTGTAGCTTTATAGTTATGAGAAATAATAATGAGATGTCATATCTATATAATAATGATGGAGATATTTATAGTTTATTACCAGATGAAGAGAAATCATTACTGAACTTTAATAAACAATTAAATAAAATGAAGAAGGAAGAAATTTTTATTGAAAATTTTAATATAAAAGATGATATTAGTGAACTAAAGTATGAAATAGAAAAAGATAAATTTTATTTATTAACAGAAAAGAACATATGTAGAGAATTAAAATATATATTTAAGGAAAGTAAAATATTTTTAATTCCAGTATATAAAAATATAGATATGAATAGTGAAATTTAAAAAAGTCAATAATGTAAAACAAATTTCAATAATAACTTGTTTATATATTAGAATATCAGTGATAATTTAAGAAAGTTTTTAAAGTATTAAGGAAGTGAATTATGAAAAAATCAGTTTTAATTATGAAAAAACATGGCTTTATATATAGGGACAAAGAATACTTATTTGAACAGTTTGAAGAAATTGAAAAATTAATGAGCAGAAATAGAGAATTCATAATAATTGAAGAAGAACTATATTCAAGGCACTTTACTGAAAATATAAGAAAATCACACATATATGAATATATTGAATTTAAGCTAAATAAGGAGTTCCATAAGAATGATGATATATTATATCATTATGAATATGATAAGAAAAATGGTTTAGTATCAATTTATTCTGTAAAGGGTGGAAAGAGATTAGATGTATTATCTAAAGGCTCAAAGAACATAACGGTTATTCCAATTCAATTTATTATTAAAGATATAATCATAGATTCATTAGGAAAAGATGCATTAAATTCTAATTGTATAGTGTATTTTCAAAGTTTTTATTATTATGTTGAATTGGTTAATGGAAAGTTTAATCGTGCTTTTGTTGAAAATGAACTTGATAATCTAATTAATAGAATAAACGATTTTGAAGTATTAGCTGAGAATAAAGAAAGTACTTTTTATATAGATAAGAATATAAAAAACAAAGAAATAATCATATTGGATAATGCCAACAAAGAAATAAAAATAATGAATGTTAATTGTGAGGACGTATTATATGAAAAAATATATAAGAAACGAGAACTTCATTCCAAAAAAATTTTATGACCTAAAAATCCAAAAAGAAGAAGAGTATATAAACAAAATAAAATTTTTATTTATAATATTAAATTTAATACTTTTACCAATGACATTAAAAAATATATATGTTTGTAAAGAAAATAAATCAAATTTAGCAAGTAATGCTGAAATTAGTGAAATTAAAGTTGAAGAAAGTAATATTAATGTTGATGATATAGTAACTTGGATTAATAATATATTTTTAGAAGAGGTTGAAAGTGCGTGTGTAGATAAATATGGTGGAGAATTTAAAATAAATAAAATAGAATCACTACAAAAAATAAGTAATGATATTAATATAAAAAATATAAATAATGACAATACTAATTATATATTAGGAGTAGAATTGAATAATGAAAGGAAATAAAGTATTAGCTATAGTTCTAATTTTTATGTCATGTTTTCAAAGTATAATTTTGTATACTACAAACACATTTAATTCAAATTTTAAAAAAGAAGAGTTATGTAAAGAAAATGTGACTATAAACGACTATAAAAATGTATCTAATATAAATTCTGAGCTTGAAGATTTTAATAATGTTGAATTTTTAGAGGGAGAAAAGCAACAAGATGGCAGTTGGATTATATCTTTAAAAATAGAAGGGGAAAAAGATGAAATTTTAGAAAGCGTATCTAAGTTAAGAAATTATGATATAAAGAATTATAAAATTGAGCATAATAAAGATAGTGGTTCATTGACAATAGAATTAAGAAAAAATAATATAAAAATGTGATTTAAAATGTTTTTGTGCTATTTATGACTATTTTGTAGACTTTTTTTATGTAAAGTAGAGAGAAATAATTGCAATTATTTCTTTCTTTTGATAAAATATCATTGTTATGTCGAAGTTTACAACAATTGAACTTTAGTATCTAAATAATAATTTAGATTGTAATTATTTTATAAATTTTGGAGGGATATTTAATGATATCAGCAGGAGACTTAAGAAAAGGTGTAACTTTTGAGTTTGATGGACAAGTGTTTACAGTTACAGATTTTTTACATGTAAAACCAGGTAAGGGAGCTGCCTTTGTAAGAACTAAGCTTAGAAATGTAATTTCAGGAGGAGTTGTAGATAGAACATTTAACCCAACTGAAAAATTACAAGAAGCTGTAATAGAAAGAAAAGAAATGCAATATCTTTATTCAGATGGAGAACTATACTACTTCATGGATCAAGAAACTTTTGAACAAATTCCTTTAAACGCTGAAAAGGTTGAAGATGCAATAAAATATCTAAAAGAAAATATGTTTGCAGTTATAAAATTCTTTAAAGGAAGTGCTTTCTCAGTAGAAGCACCAAACTTTGTTGAATTACAAATAACATATACTGAACCAGGTGTTAAAGGTAACACAGCTACAAACTCATTAAAGCCAGCTACAGTTGAAACAGGAGCAATAATTAATGTTCCAATGTTTGTTAATGATGGTGATGTTATAAGAATAGATACTAGAACAGGAGAATACATGGAAAGAGTTTAATTTCTTCATGTATTTAAAGTTTTAATACTAAATAAAGTTGCTAAGTTATTTCTTAGCAACTTTATTTATAAAAGGAAGTGAGAAATATGGAAAAATTAAGGAATCAAATTAATGATTTAAAGCTAAATTTATCCCAAATAGAAAGTGACGAATATAAAAATTATTTTTCATCAATAGTGTCAATTTTAGAAACTATGGATAATAAAATTGAAGAATTAACTGTAAATCAAGAAACTATAGAAGAAAATATTAGATTTATGGATGATGACTTAAGCGGTATTCAAGATGAACTTTTTGAAGAAGTATCAATAGATGAATTAAGTGAATTAGAAGATGAGTATGTAGAAGCTACTTGTTGTCATTGTGGTAATACAGTTTTTGCAGAGCAATCAACTTTAAAAAATAATAATGAAATTCCGTGTCCATATTGCAATAAGAATATTAAAGGATAAATATTTAATGTCCATAGTTTTACTATGGCTTTTTTTATTCTTTAGAAAATTATATTACTAAAGAATATGTGGATAACTTCTAGAATACTGTATTTTAAACACAATTTTTCATATGATTTTCAAGATATGTAATTTAATTTTACATATCTTTTTTTATTTAACAGTAATATTTTAATTTTTATATAAATATTAATAACTAAGAAAAACATTAGAGGAGGAAGTGAGATGAAAGATGATAGTGATTTTTTAAATATATTTCCGAGTAATATATTTAATGTACTTAAATATAAATGTAAACTAGAACAACTTTATGAAATAAGGATAAAAATAGATAAACCTATCATAGTTTATTCTAATAAAGGAGAATCAATTGTAGATTATAATCCATCTAAGGAAGAGATGAAATCAATAATACAAAAAATATCTAATTATTCACTATATGCTTATGAAGAAGATATAAAACAAGGTTTTATAACAATTAAAGGTGGACATAGAATAGGTATTGCTGGCGAATGTGTTATGTGCAATGGTGAGGTAAAAACTATTAGAAATATATCATCTATAAATGTTAGATTTTGCAGAGAAGTTATAGGATGTTCTAATAAAATTATGAAATATATAGTTAGTGGAGATAGAATTTACAATACAATAATTATTTCTCCACCTAAATGTGGAAAGACAACAATTTTAAGAGATATATCTAGGAACATATCAAATGGAATGAAGTCATTGGACTTAAATGGTAAAAAAGTTTCTGTAATTGATGAAAGAAGTGAAATTGGAGCTTGTTACTTCGGAGTTCCCCAAAGTGATTTGGGAATTAGAACAGATATTTTAGATAATTGTTTGAAAAAAGAGGGAATGATTATGTCAATAAGAAGTTTATCACCAGAGGTATTAATTTGTGATGAAATTGGCACTAAAGAAGATATCGAAGCATTAATTATGGCATTTAATTCTGGAGTAAACATAATTACAAGTATTCATGGGTTTACAATTGATGATATTTATAAACGTAAAGTATTTAAAGAACTTATTGATAATCAAATACTTGAAAGAGCTATTATTTTAAGTTCAAGAGAAGGGGTAGGCACTATAGAAAAGGTTTATAAATTAAGAGGAGAAGAAAAAATATGCTTAAATTAGTACTTATCTTTATGCTATTTTTAACTACTTCTTATATTGGTTTTTTATATGGTGAAACTTTTAGAAAAAGATACATTCAGCTTAAAGAAATTTTAAAAAATTTAATAATATTGCAAAATGAAATTTTATATGGAAGCACACCTTTACCAGAAGCATTAAGCAATATTCAGAAAAAGACAATGAAACCATTAAGTACTCTAATAGGTAATGTAAATGAAAAGTTATATGAAGGTGAAGCTGAAAGTGTATATAGTGCTTTTAGTAGTGAGTATGTTCTTTTAGAAGAAGAGTTTTATTTATCAAATAGTGATAAGAACTTTTTAATAGATTTCATAAAGTCTTTAGGTGAATCTGGACTTTATGGACAAGAGAAAATTTTTGATTTAGTAATAGAAAATGTAAGAAGCAATTTAAAAGAGGCAGAAGAGGAATCCAAAAAAAATATAAAAGTATATAGATATTTAGGAATATGCATTGGTGCTATGATTACAATATTTTTAATTTAGGTGGTGAATTTATTATGCATGATATAAGCATTCTTTTTAAAATTGGAGGTGCAGGAATATTACTTGTGATACTTGATAAGGTATTAACAAGTAGTGGAAAGGGTGATGTTGCAGCTATAACTAACATTGCAGGTACTGTAATACTCTTATTAATGATAGTTTCTCTTATTGGAGACCTATTTAACACAGTAAAAACTATGTTCGTAATGTAGGTGATTTTATGTTGATAGTAAAAGTTATAGCTTTGGCATTTGTTGGTTTATTTCTAACTTTAATTTTTAAGAATAGTAAATCTGAAATGACTACATTTATTTCTTTAACAGTTGGTACTTTAATATTACTTTTCATGATAGGTCAAGTACAAGAAATAATTACATTTTTAAAAACTGTAGCAGATAGAGCTAATATAGATACATTTTATATTGGAGTTATTCTGAAAATTTTAGCAATTGCTTATTTAGCTTCATTTACAAGTGAATTATGTAAAGATGCGGGAGCTTCAAGTATAGCAACTAAAGTAGAGTTTTCAGGAAAAATAATGATTTTAGTATTAGCGATTCCAATTCTTATGGCTGTATTAAATTCTATCCTACAGATAATGTAGGTGAAATGGATATGAAGATAATAAAAAGATGTACAATATTTTTTTTGATAAGTATTATTGTTGTTTCTGTATTGAATTGTATTTTTATACCAGGAAAATCAGTATATGCTTTTGAACAAAATAACTTAAGTACAAGCGGTAATTTTGATGCTAAAAAAAGTGAATCTATAATGGATGAAATCACAATAGAAAGTTTAGATGATAGTACGCAAAAACAAATAAATAATTTATATGAGTATATAAATAAAATGAAAAATAATGTAGAGCTTATGAATGATTTAGATCCCATTGAATATATAAAAGAATATATTAAAAATGGCGAGGGTGATTTTAATATAAAATCTTTGAGCAAGGCACTAACGAGTATATTATTTAAAGAAGTTAGAAGTGTATTAAAACTTATAATATCAATAGTTACAATAGTTATAATCTGTTCACTAATTAAAAATTTACAAGATGCATTTTCAAATGATAATGTATCGGAAGTAGCTTTTTATGCATGTTATGCTTTGATAATAATGATTCTTTCAAAGAGTTTTATTATATCTATAGGTGTTGCAAAAGAAGTTATATTAAATATTGTTGATTTTATGGCTGCATTATTGCCGGTGCTTATAACCATGATAGCCATGGTAGGAGGATTGACTGAGGCAGCAACATTAGACCCTATTATTTTGGCTGTTGTAGTATTTATACCGAGAATTTATTCTAATATTATAATTCCACTTATATTAATGGGATTTGTATTAGAATTTGCAAATAATTTATCTAATGATCATAAGATTACAAACCTTTGTAAATTTTTAAAACAGTGCACTTTATGGATGCAAGGAATAATAATAACTGTTTTTATTGGTGTTTTAACAGTAAGAGGAATTACATCAAAAACAATAGATGCAGTTACATTAAAAACAACTAAATTTGCGGTTGATAATTTCATACCTATTGTAGGAAAGACATTTTCGGATGCTATTGCTTCTATTGCAGGATATTCATTGATAATTAAGAATGCAATAAGTTCAGTAGGGCTATTAATTAT
>NZ_CAURTC010000021.1:0-64992 GCF_963527835.1 uncultured Clostridium sp.
ACCAATTCAAGCATTCTTACACGAGGTGTCGCACTTAACTTGACAATTCATCAAATATAAACTAGATTTAAAAGGAATATATTTCATTATGAATAAATTGAATATTTAAATTGATTATGAACAAAATATAATTGCAATAAAAAATATAAAGGAGGAATTTTTATGCCAACAGGAACAAAACTTGAAACAGCATTAGCTAGTGCTAAAGGATTAGGTGCTGATATGAAGACATTTTCTTTAGATACAGATAATCAAGAAGCAAAACAAATGTTTAATCAACTTGCAAATACAATGGAAAATGTAGAACAAACCATTCAATCAAGACTTGATTTTGTAAAACAAGAAGAACCTCAATATAATAAATAGTTAATTAATAATTGATATACTCTCATATCTAGTTAAATTTATATTTTATAGATATGGGAGTATATTAATATAAATTTTAGTTCTTCTGAAATTATAAACTATGAATTAATTACATAAATAAACTTTAAATATAAAAATCGTAGTTAAAAAGCATATTATAACTATGATTTTTATAACACATTTAGATAATGCAGAACAATATATAATATAAAACCACCTACATTTTTGCAAGTGATTCTGACTTATGTGAATCACTTGTAAAAATATAGGTGGTTATAAAGAAAAAGTTATAAGTTGGATAGTTTATATATGGTATAAGGACATAATAAAAACTAATAATGAAGAATTTAAATCTAATGTTTATTTACCTAATCCATCCCAATGCTCATAAGCTTCTTTCAATTGCATAAGTGAAGCAGATTTATCTTTTGCCATTATAGCACCATCAAGGCGTGCTATACTTGCTTCAAAAGAATTTATTTCATCTCTTTCTGAACTAAATTGAATTCTTTTAACTATTTTTTTCCAAGTTTTTGATAAGTTTTCTGTTTTATCACTAGCTCCTTCCCAATTATCTGATTCTACATCTTGAATAATCAATTGTATTGACTCAGGAATATTATCATTTTTTCCTAATGGTTTCTTTAAAATATTACCACTAAGCATAATTACTACAAAAAGAATTAATGATGCTATAGGTATAGTTATGACTAAAAATTTTCTCATAATAGCTTTCCTCCTTAATATGGTCCTTTATAATCACCAACATCAGTTATTTTTACAGTGTGATCATCATATTTATCTATATACAAGGAACCAGAAGGAGTCAGCGTTGCAAGAAATACCTCCGAAACATCCTTGACTTGGTACATTTTTAATTGATCCATAAGCCATTTTTCAGTTTTATTAAGTTGTTTTAAATTTTGATCTATAAGGATTCCATCATAAATAAGTTCTGTACTTATGCCTGTTGGTGCTTTAGTAATATTCATATCTTTAGGCGTTAGAGGTTCATATTGTGGTTTTTTAAGTACGGATAATTGGCCATTTGGTTCAATAATTGCAAAATCTACTTGTGACAAATCAAAGACATCTTTAATTCTTAATAGTCCCATGATATCAGAGACTTTGTACTTCATTTTGCGCAATGCACTATCCATTATTTTACCATTCATGATTATAATTGTAGGTTCTCCATCTATATATTTTGAAGCATACCTCCATTTTAATGTAATATATTGCATTACATATCCTAGCAGAGCCCAAACAAAAAGACCTATAAAATGAGGCCAAGCTCTACTAGATAAGTCTGTTGTAAGACTTGCAGCAATGGATCCAATTGTTATTCCAAGTACATAATCAAAAAAACTTAATTGACTTATTTGTTGTTTACCTAATATTTTAGCAAAAATAAGTAGGGAAAAAAATCCAATAATAGAGCGCACAAAAACTACTAATCCTTCATTCAATTTTTTTATACCTCCCAATCTTAATAATATATAGTTATTATTTGACTTAAAGTAAATTTTATACTATTAAATTTATTTACATTTAGTTATGAATGTTTAAGATACTATTAGATTAGGATAGAATAAAAGTATAGAAATGATTCTTCATAGAAGTGGAGACTAACGGGTAAATTTTGTAGCTTAAAAATGTAAAGGAAAGATGTAAACATATGTCACATGTTTCAAATAGGGAAGCTTACAAAAGATTAGAAGAATGATTAACTTATTTGAATTCTTGGATTTGGAGACAGTAGTATTATAGAGTACAGGTCAAATATAGTAGAAAATATGGTGAGTAACAGCTCACTTCTATTTTTATTGGAATTTATTTTCAGATATTATGCATTTTGATATATAAGATAAAAAGATTAACTTAGATAATTTAAATTTTGTCTAAGTAACCTTTTTACCTTAATTCACGTACTATATTAAAGATTTCCTCATCAGTAGTTTGTTCAAAATTTTTATAATATGAACCGACAGAATAAAATTGATTAGGTATAAATGGACATATAACCTCATCTACAATTTTCTCTAATAGAGAAATCGTATACTGTGGTGCTACTGGTACGGCTAAGATAATTTTTTTTGCATCATGTTTTTTTATTGATTTTATAGCAGCTTGTATCGTAAAACCAGTTGCAATTCCATCATCAATAATTATTACTGTTTTATTTTTTACATTAGGAAAATTCTCATTCCCTTTATATTTAGTTAATCTTCTTTTAATTTCCTCTGTTTGTTTAAATACTTCTTTTTTTATATACTCTTGAGATATATTTAACATATCTATATATTTTTCATTAAAAATATAAGTTTTATCTAAAGATATAGCACCAATGGCAATTTCTTTATTATGTGGTGAACCGATTTTTCTTGGAATAATTAAATCCCACTCGAATCCAAATTCTTTAATAGTTTCATAAGCTGTGACTATTCCACCTCTTGGGATAGCAAGAACAATAGGATTTTCATCTTTAAATTTCTTAAGTTTTATAGAAAGCTTTTTTCCGGCATCTTTTCTATCTACAAACATATTATCAACGTTCCTTTCATGTGCCTAACTTATATAGATTAGTTTAAGTTGAAATTATAGAATTATTCAAGAATTTTTTTTCTATAAATTTTAATTTAATGCCTTAAATTTATACACCAGATAAATATATAAAATATCAAAGATTTGAATTAGAAACATAATAAATAGTTCCGTAGAATTTGAGGTCATCATACCAGAAATTTTTAACATTACTACCAATATGTGACGATTCATTTTATAATAAGCTTAAAAGCCAATGTTTAATAATCCATTTGTAAAAGAAGGAAGTTTTTACTGAATAAAATCTAGTGAATGTAGAATAGTTGAGGTATAATATAACTAAAGATTAATTATTTTTACATAAAATACATTTTAATAAAATATTTAAAGTTACTTAATATGATTTTAGACTTAAGGGGTGGATATTATGTCATGCAAAAATACTACATATATACAAAGTTTATTGGGTTCAATATTTTCAACTTTTAGTGAAGATGAATTAAAAGAAATAACAGGAAATGAAAAAAGAAGTATAGCAATTTGTGGAAAAATAAATAATCCGGGAATAATAGAAGTTCCAGAAGGGGCAACACTTAGAGAAATACTAGAACTTTGCGGAGGTGTTGTAAATAATAGTAGTTTTAAAGCTGCTCAAATAGGAATTCCTTTTGGTGGTTTTCTAAATGAAGGCAGTTTAGATAAAGAATTTGATTTTGGACTATTTTATGAAAATATTAGTAGAGCTATTATTATCTTGTCAGAAGAAGATTGTATAATACAATACGGAAAATTCTATATAGAGTATTTATTAACCAAAATTAAAGATGGTACTTATAAAAATTATGAAATAGTCAAAAAAGAAATAACTAAAATGCTTAAGGTTTTAGATAGAATAAGTAAAGGTGTATCTGATATGCGAGATATCTATATTTTAAGAAGTCTTGCAGCCGATGTGAAAGATAAGATGCATCAAAAGCATAATTTAATGGAAGAAATAGTTGAAAATTTTTATGAAGAAATAGAAGAACATATAGAAGAAAAGAAATGTTACACAGCGCAATGTAATCATCTTATAAAATTAACAATTACGAAAAAATGTATTGGATGTGGAAATTGCAAAAGAGCGTGTCCTGTTGATTGTATTGATGGAGAATTTAAAAGTCAGCACAATATAGATTATAATAGATGTACTCATTGTGGAGCATGTATATCAGCATGTCCTGTGGATGCTATAACAGCAGGAAATAATATAATTAAGTTTCTTAGAGATTTAGCTACACCTAATAAAGTGGTAATTACTCAAATGGCACCAGCTATAAGAGTTGCGATAGGGGAAGCCTTTGGATTTGAGCCAGGAGAAAATGTAGAAAAGAAGCTAGCAGCAGGACTTAGAAAGCTAGGAGTAGATTATGTTTTTGATACTACTTGGGGAGCTGATTTAACTATAATGGAAGAAGCAGCAGAACTTCAAGAAAGACTTGAAAAATATTTAGCAGGAGATGAAAATGTTAAGCTTCCAATTCTTACTTCATGCTGTCCTTCATGGATTAAGTTTATAGAAAATAACTACGCAGATATGCTAGAAGTTCCTTCTTCAGCAAAATCACCAATGCAAATGTTTGCCACAATAGCAAAAGAGATATGGGCAAAGGAAAAAGGACTTTCAAGAGAAGAAGTAACTTCAGTTGCAATTATGCCATGTGTTGCTAAAATATATGAAGCATCAAGAGTAGAATTTTCAGTAGACATGAATTATGATGTTGACTATGTAATTACTACAAAGGAACTTATAAAAATATTTAAAGAATCAGGAATAGATTTAAAAGAGATTGAAGATGAAGAGATAGATGCTGTTATGGGAGAATATACTGGTGCCGGAATTATTTTTGGTAGAACTGGTGGAGTTATAGAAGCTGCTACTAGAACAGCAATTGAAAATATGACAGGAAAAAGAATTGATAATATAGAATTTGAAGGTCTTAGAGGATGGGATGGATTTAGAATTTGTGAACTTGAAGTTGGTGATCTTAAGCTTAGAATAGGAGTTGCACATGGACTTAAAGAAGCTGCAAAGATGTTAGATAAAATAAGATCAGGTGAAGAATTCTTTCATGCAATTGAAATTATGGCTTGTGTAGGTGGATGTGTAGGTGGCGGTGGTCAACCTAAAATAAGAAAAAATAAACAACAAGTTTTAGAAAAAAGGGCAGAAGGATTAAATGATATAGACAGAGCTAAAGTACTTAGAAGATCAAATGAAAATCCTGAAGTACTTGCTCTTTATGAAAAATATTTAGATCATCCACTAAGTCATAAGGCCCATGAATTACTTCATACAAAATACTTCCCAAAAGTTAAGAAAAGATAATTATCAAGTTATATGAAGAAAATAAATTTTAGAATAAGATATAAGTATATTTTTAATTAGCAATGATAAAAAATCACCCCGTAGTTAAATATGGGGTGATTTTTTTAGTTTTATAAGGACATATTTTAGTTATATTAGAATCTAAAGTCACGTTTACCTTCATTCAATTCTTCTAAATGTTTAATTACCACATTTTTAACTTTATCACTTGGAATTCTAGTAATTTCTTTTGCTATTACTTTTTCACCATTGATTTTAGTTTTTTCAGATGCATAGTCTTCTAAATATTCTTTTAATGTCATTAAAGCATTTGGCCCACAACAGTTTGCTATTTGACCAGATTTAACAAGACTCATAAATCTATCTCCAGTTCTTCCTTCTCTATAACAAGCAGTACAGAAACTTGGAATGTGTCCCATTTCTAATAACCAGTTAACTATTTCATCTAATGTTCTATTGTCATTTACATCGAATTGAGCAGAATTATCTTCTTCTTTTTCTTTTTCAACGTATCCACCAACACTTGTACAAGAACCACCACTTAATTGTGAAACACCAACTTTTAAAAGTTTTTCTCTTGCTTCTTGAGATTCTCTTGTAGAAATAATAATTCCTGTATATGGTACTGTAATTCGTAAAATAGCCACTATTTTTTCTAATAATTCATCTGAAATTGCATTTGTAAAATCTTCAGGATTTATATCATCAGCTGGTCTTATTCTAGGAACACTTATAGTATGAGGGCCAACTCCTTTAGCAGCTTCTAAATGTTCAGCGTGCATTAATAAACCAACAAAGTCATATCTATAAAGATTTAATCCAAATAAAACACCACATCCAACATCATCAATTCCACCATCCATAGCTCTATCCATAGCTTCTGTATGATAAGCATAATCATGCTTTGGACCAGTTGGGTGAAGTTTTTCATAAGCTTCTTTGTTATAAGTTTCTTGGAATAAAATATATGTTCCGATTCCAGCTTCTTTAAGTTTTCTATAGTTTTCAACTGTTGTAGCTGCTATATTAACATTTGCTCTTCTTATAGCTCCATTTTTATGTTTTATACTGTAAATAGTTTTTATACTTTCAAGAACATATTCTATTGGATTATTAATAGGATCTTCTCCAGTTTCTAAAGCAAGTCTTTTATGTCCCATATCTTGAAGAGCAATTACTTCTCTCTTAATTTCTTCTTGAGTTAATTTCTTTCTACTTATATGCTTATTTTGATGATGGTATGGACAATAAGTACATCCATTTACACAATAATTTGATAAATAAAGAGGTGCAAACATAACAATTCTATTTCCATAAAATTTTTGTTTTATTTCTTTAGCTAAATCATGTATTTTTTCTATTTTTTCATCTAGATCACATTCAAGTAGTACGGCAGCTTCTCTATGAGAAAGGCCTTTACATTCCTTTGCCTTTTCTAAAATTTCATTAATTAAAATTTTATTTCTCTTATTTTCTTCTGCAAACTTAAGAGTTTCTAAAATCTCTTCGTTATTAATAAACTCAGTTGCTACATTTGATTTTACATTATACATGTCAAACATCTTCTTTCCATATTAATTTTAGTAAAGCTGTTCTGACAACATTAAAGTTAATAGGGATTAATTTGTTTTTGAATACATAGTCTTTACATTTATGCCTTTAAGCATACCTAATTTACCTGACAATGAACTTATAATATCATTACTAGCATCAACTACAATACTTATAATGGCAAGATTTTTTTCCTTATAAGGAAGTCCCATTCTTCCAATTATATATTTACTATAATCATGCAAGATAGTATTTACTTTTTCAGTTACAGTTGTATCGTGAACCATTATGCCTATTAAAGCAATTCTTGTATCCATAAACATTCATCCCTTCTTAAATATTAAGTAAATAACAAAATTCATAATATTATTGAACTTTGAATTTGTATTAATCTACCATTTTAAATGTATATAAAATAAATTTGGCAGAAAAATAAAAAAACTCTATGCAAAAAGGCATAGAGATACATACTTAATTATATATTTGCCTTCTCATTTGGGTAGAACCCTCATGTTATTTCAGAACATTTTTAAATTTTTACCTTTCCTCTCAGGAATATCCTTAAAGTAAGGTTTAAATTAATTTTATCATATATTAATGTTTTTATCAAAGAGTATAATTCCAAGTGCTTTTAGCATATTTAGAGATTTTCTTATATGAAATTACTTGGTAAAATTTTTATGATATGTTACTATTACTATATTGAATAGACTTTTACAATGTAAATATTTATTATATTTGGCAATTGATTTTAATAAAAAGAATTATTAAATTATAAAATACTTAAATGAAGTGCTTGAATTTATAAGATAAAATTAAGGATGACTTAAGGAACTATATAATGTGTTTGTGTTAATGTAATAGCATAATAATTCACACATGAAGTGAAGGAGGATTTTATGGAAAAACGTCAATATGTTTGTTCAAAATGTGGATGTAATAGATACGAAAGTGATCAATTTCAAGCAACTGGTGGGAATTTTGCTAAAATATTTGATATTCAAAATAAGAAGTTTATTACAATTTCTTGTTCTCAATGTGGCTATACAGAATTGTACAGGGCTAATACAAAGAGTGGATGGAATATATTAGATTTTCTAATGAGTTAAATTTATTTATTAAATATGAATTCAGGTAAAAAAGAGTCTATATAATAGTATAAATCCCCTTATGGTAGACAAATATAAAAATATATGTAATAGTAGCTAATTTATAAATTAGCTACTATTTTTTTATTGTTTAAAGCCTATTTTGAATTCTTTAGGGGTTGCATTATACTTTTCTTTAAAACTTCTTATAAAATAAGAGATATTACTAAAACCAACTTCTAATGATATTTCAGTTATAGATAAGTCAGTATTTGAAATTAAATTTGCAGCTTTTTCTAATCTATAATTTTTTATAAATTGAATACAGGTTTTACCAGTGTACTTTTTGAAAAATCTCATAAAGTGATACTGATTGTAATGGCATATAGAAGAAAGTGTATTAATATCTATTTCTTTATTATAATTTTCTTGTATGTATTTGAGTACAATTTTAATTTTTTCAATTTTTTCTTTATTTAAACATGTATTATTTGTTTTCTTTCCTATCAAATTAAATTTAAATAGAAGAGAAAAATATCTAAAAATCAATGATTTGATTTCTAGTTCAAAACCATAATATTTTGAATTATAAGTATCAATAATATTTAATATTATATCTTTTAATTCTGTATTAATAAGAGAATCTTTATTAATAATTACTGGAAGTTCAAATTCATTATTTATTATAGGAGTTATAAAGTTAACGGAACAATTATCAATAATATTGCTATTTAATTGCTCCATATTGAAAACAATAGAATTCCATTTGCTAGAATGATTTTCTTCAGTGCTAAAATAATGAAGAAATCCGCTATTTATTAGAATTATATCGCCTTCTTTACAAGTATAAGAATCTGCATTGATTTTTAAATTAAATTGCCCAGATAAAACTAAAATTAATTCTAGTTCATTATGCCAATGTGCTGTTATTGATTTTTCAATATTACCTAAGGAAACATTATATATGCCTAGCGGTAGTAAAAAACTACCATGTTCTCTTTTTTCTCTACAATTATCTTTTATCATTTTATCACCATTAATGTCAGTTTTGTGTTATTTATTATCAATTTATTGCAAGTATATATTATTTACATTAAATATAATATCATTATAAAGATATTTTTCAAAATATTAAAGTAGATAAAGCAAATTTGCTGATTAAATTATAGTATATATTTAAAGGAGACGTAATTATGACTGAAAAAGAAAAGATGTTGAATGGAGACTTATATTTATCTTTTGGAGAAGAGCTATTTTCTGAAAGACAATATGCTAAAGAGGTAATTTTTGAATTTAACTCATTACATCCAAGCGAAGTAGAAAAAAGAAATGAACTAATTACAAAGCTATTTGGCTATGCAGGTGAAAATTTTTATATAGAACCGCCTTTTAGATGTGATTATGGATACAATATTCATTGGGGTGAAAATTCTTATGTAAATTATAATTGTACAATATTAGATTGTGCTAAAGTAACAATAGGAAAAAATGTACTTATAGGTCCTAATGTAAATATTTTTACTGCTGGACATCCTTTGTCACCTTCACAAAGGATTGCAGGATTTGAATATGCTCATACAGTTGAAATAGGAGATGGCGCTTGGATTGGTGGAGGAACAACTATAAATCCAGGTGTTAAAATAGGAAAGAATGCAGTGATTGGTTCAGGAAGTGTTGTTACAAAAGATATTCCAGATAATGCTGTAGCTGTAGGAAATCCGTGTAGAGTTATAAGAGCTATAGATGAAGAGTAATCTTAATTAAGAAAGAAATAAAAAAATATTAATTTAAGGCTATGTTTTAAATATGTGTTAATATATGTAACTTTGCTTATGCATATATCAATGCTCTGTTAAAACATAGCCTAATTTTAAATTGTCACTAATAATTGTAACAATAAATATTTGCTTTAATAAAATGATTATAAGGAATTAAATAAAGGAGAAATTTATGAGTTATACTACAAATAGACAACCACAAGGGATTTTAAAGAATATTGAAACCTTTTTTAGAGAAGGAATGATAGCTGAACTAGTTGCAATAAATGATTATAGTTCCTTTATAAGTTTAACTGATAACAAGGAAGTAAATGATATATTCCATCATATAATGGAAGAAGAAAAAAAGCATTATGGATTATTTCTACAAGCATTAAGAAGTGTAGATAAAGAACAAGCTGAATTAAAGGCTAAAGTTGATGAACAGTTAGATATATCATCAAAGGAAAAATATAAAGAATATATTGGTAAAGGAAGTAAACATAATTTACTTTCTTATATAAGAGATGCTATAAAAGGTGAACTAGAGGCTATCATATTATATGAATACTTTATTGAAAATTTAGAAAATGAAAAAGCAATAGAGCTTATAAAAGAAATAATAAAAGAGGAAAAAGAGCATATTGAAGAATTAACAAAAGCATTGGTTATTTTAGATAAAGATAAATATAATAATCTTTAGATTATGCACTCGAACTACAAATACCTACAATTCCAATTGTTGAAAACATTCCACCGATAAGTGCCAATATAGATGTCTAAAATAAAATAAATTTGACTTACTAAAGAGCATATAGTAAACTTTATACGTATTAAATATTAATAGAGACAGTTCGTGTGACCATCCTGTCTATAAACAAAACTAGGGCGTAACTACCCGTATAGGTAGTTTTTTTGTTTAAGGGCGGTTTTTGCCCTTTTTTATTTGCAAAAAATTAGTTATTAATATATAGTTTCTGCCCTTTACCAATATGTAAGGAGGTCTTGATTATGAAAAAAATAGGCTTAACAACAACAGTTCCAGTAGAGGTACTTATTGCAGCAGGATACACACCTGTAGACTTAAATAACCTTTTTATAACTTCTACTGATTATTCAAAATACATAGATATAGCTGAAAGAGATGGATTCCCTAAAAGTTTATGTGCCTGGATAAAGGGAATTTATGGTGCATGTATAGAAAATGACATTAAAGAGATAGTTGGAGCTATGGAAGGAGATTGTTCTAATACTAAAGTTCTTATTGATGTGCTTCAATTGAAAGGAATTAAAGTTTATCCATTTTCATTTCCACATAGTCATAAAAAAGAAGATATAGAAAATGAAATAAGAAAGTTTATGACTATCTTTAACGTGACTCTTGAAGAAGTTGAAAAGGTTAGAAAAAGGCTAAATGAAATTAGAAGATTATCAAAAGAGATTGATGAATTAACACATGTACATAATAAAGCTAGTGGATTTGAAAACCATTTATATCAAGTAAGTTTAAGTGATTTTAACGGAGACTTAAATATTTTTGAAAGAGATTTAAAAAATGTTGTTGAAGATATAAAGAAAAGAGAACCTCTAAATAAAAAACTAAGATTAGGCTATATAGGTGTCCCTCCTATGACTGGTGATATATATGAATTTGCTGAAAAGTTAAATGCTCATTTTGTATATAATGAAGTGCAAAGAGAATTTGCTTTTCCTAGAGCGGACAAAGCATTAAGTATATTTGAGCAATATTATGATTACACTTATCCTTATAATATTAAATTTAGAATTAAGGAATTAAAAAAGCAAATCAAGGATAGAAAATTAGATGGAATAATTCATTACACTCAAGCTTTTTGTCATAGAGCAGTTGAGGATATAGTATTAAAAAAGCAATTAGATATTCCAATATTGAATATTGAAGGAGATAAATTAAATACATTAGATGCAAGAACAAAACTTAGATTAGAAGCTTTTCTTGATATGCTATTGGATTTAAAGGAGATTAAAAAATGAGAGTATTAGGAATAGATCTTGGAAGTAGAGAAGTTAAAATTGTCTTAATGGAGGATAATAAGATAATAAAAAATAAAAAAGTAAGTACAATGAGCTTTTATAGAGATTATTGCAGTTTTGATGGTAAGGTAATAGTGGATTTAGAAAAACTTAATATAGGGCAAATTGATAAAGCTGTTTCAACAGGCTATGGAAAAAATAATACGGATTTAAAACTTTTCACTCCTATAAATGAGTTAAAAGCTCATATTTATGGAGCAATTTATCAAACAGAATTAAAAGATTTTATACTTTTAGATATAGGTGGTCAGGATGTTAAAGTAATTAAAGTAGAGAAAGGCATTATTGGGGATTTAGAACTTAATGAAAAATGTGCTGCTTCTTGTGGAAGATACTTAGAAAATATGGCTAATGTACTTGAAATATCTATTGATGAAATGAGTAAATACTCAGAAAACCCTGTTGATTTAAATTCAACTTGTGCAGTATTTTCTGAATCAGAGTTAATTGGGAAGATAGCTGAAGGAGTAAGCATAGAAAGATTATGTGCAGGAGTTAATTATTCTCTTTATAAAAGGTTACGTCCTCTTTTAAGTAAATTTAGAGGAAAAAAACTAATTATAACTGGTGGTGTTGCAACCAATACTTCAATAAAGAAGTATTTAAAAAATGATTATGAAGAAATAGTAGAAGTAAAAGAACCACAGTTTAATGGGGCAATTGGATGTTGCTATTATGGGACTAAGGTGCTATGTTGAAAAATGTGTTGATATTGAAGTATAAAGCTTATGGACAGAGAAATTTACTTTAAGAACTCTAGAATAAAGCTTCGTCCAATTAATGCATGCTCCCAATCACAGATTGTGACAAGTAATTAATTGGACTAATCTTCATTGAGAGTTCTAAAAAGCAAATTTCAATGCCAGTTCGCCCTTATACTACAATATCAACATTAACTTAAAGCATAGCGTTGAAAAAAATATTCAATAGGTTAAAAAAAGACTTTTGGAGGAAATAATTATGTATATTTTAAAAGCAGAACATAGTTTTGATAGTGCCCATTTTCTTGCTAAATATGAAGGGAAATGTGGGAACATTCATGGACATAGATGGAAGGTGGAAATTGAAATACAATCAGAAACCTTAATAAAAGGTGGTCAACTTGATGGCATGGTTATAGATTTTGGAGATTTAAAAAAAGATGTTAAAGAAATGGTAGATTATTATGATCATGCGCTTATTATAGAAGAAAAAACTATGAGAGAAGAAACTTTAAAGTGTATAAAACAAGATAATTTTAAAGTAATAGAAGTTAATTTTAGACCAACAGCTGAAAATTTTGCAGCATTTTTCTTTAAAATAATGAAAGATAAAGGATATAACGTAAAGAGAGCTACGGTGTACGAAACTCCTACTAATAGTGCTGTATATGGAGAAAGTGAGGGATGTTAAAGTGAATTTTAAAGTAGTTGAAAAGTTTGTTAGCATTAATGGAGAAGGTCGACTTTGTGGACAATTAGCAGTATTTATAAGATTTGCAGGGTGTAATTTAAATTGTAGCTATTGTGATACAACTTGGGCAAATGAAAAAAATGTTTCTTATAACTTAATGTCTTCTGATGATATATATGAATATATTAAATCAACAAAAGTTAGAAATATAACTTTAACTGGAGGTGAACCTCTTCTTCAAGAAGGAATAATAGAATTATTAGAATTATTATCGAAAGATAATGAACTTCATATTGAAATAGAAACTAACGGTAGTGTATTTATAAACCAGTTTTCAACTATGGAAAATCCACCAAGTTTTACGATGGATTATAAACTTCCTTTAAGTGATATGGAAGATAAAATGGAATTGGAGAATTTTAAATATTTAACTGACAAGGATACAGTGAAATTTGTGTCAGGTAGTATTGAAGATTTACAAAAAGCTAAATATATAATAGATACTTATAACCTTGTAGATAAAACCAATGTATATATTAGCCCTGTATTCGGAAAAATTAATATGAATGATATAGTAGAATTTATGAAAGAAAACAACATGAATAAAATTAATTTACAAATGCAACTTCATAAGGTTATATGGGAACCAAGCAAGAGAGGTGTATAAAATGGAAATTGATATAAAAGCAATTGAAGAACATACAAGAGGAATTTTAATAGCTTTAGGAGATAATCCAGATAGAGAAGGATTAAAGGATACGCCTAAACGTGTAGCGAAAATGTATGAAGAAATCTTTCAAGGAATGTGTTACAGTAATGATCAAATTGCAAGTATGTTTAATACAACTTTTGAGGACGATTTATTGATAAAAGAAAATAATAATGACATAGTTTTTATGAAAGACATAGAAATATTCAGTTATTGTGAACATCATTTAGCACTTATGTATAACATGAAAGTTGCAATAGCATATATACCTAATAAAAAAGTTATTGGGTTAAGCAAAATAGCTAGAATAGCTGATATGGTAGGACGTAGATTGCAACTTCAAGAAAGAATAGGAATAGATATAGTTGAAATATTACAAAAAGTAACTGAATCAGAACATGTAGCAGTTATTATAAAAGGAGAACATGGCTGTATGACTACTAGAGGAATACAAAAACCAGGTACTAAAACAATATCAACTACTTTAAGAGGAAGATTTAATACTGATCCAGTATTAAATAATAAATTAATGATGCTTTATAGGCAATAAGGATATATATACATATTAAAGGATGGTGTACTATAAATGAATAAAGAAAAAGCAATAGTAGTATTTAGTGGTGGTCAAGATAGCACAACTTGTTTATTTTGGGCAAAAAAGAGATTTAAAGAAGTTACAGCAGTTTCTTTTGATTATAACCAAAAACATAAGTTAGAATTAGAGTGTGCAAGAGATATATGCAAAAAATACGATGTAGAGCACCATATTTTAGATTTAAACTTATTAAATCAATTAGCACCGAATTCATTAACTAGACAAGATATAAATGTTGATAAAGATGCACCTAAGGATGGTGTTCCTAATTCATTTGTAGATGGAAGAAATATGTTATTTTTAACCTTTGTTGCAGTATTTGCAAAGCAAAGAGGAATAAACACTATTATAACAGGAGTATCTCAAAGTGATTTTAGTGGATACCCAGATTGCAGAGATGTATTTATAAAATCTTTAAATGTTACATTGAACTTGGCTATGGATTATCAGTTTGAAATTCTTACACCATTAATGTGGATTAATAAAGTAGAAACTTGGAAAATGGCTAATGATTTAGGTGTACTTAATATTGTTAAAGAAGAAACTTTAACTTGTTATAATGGAATAATAGGTAATGGTTGTGGAGAATGTCCATCTTGTAAGTTGAGAAAAAATGGATATTTAGAATTCAAAAAGGAATATTTAAAATAATTAAAAAGTTGCTTAAAGATACATCCATGGAAGGACTAATATAATAATTTTATATAACTAAATAATATATAGATTATTGAAGAGACTTGGAAATTCAAGTCGCTTTGACGTTATATAAAAAATTAATGTAGTCAATAATAATCTATTATAAAAAAAACTTATATGCATGATATAATAGCTAATAAATATCAGTATGAAGAGCTTATTTGTAATACCTACCTTGGAAAAAATAATAAAAATACCTTTTAAATATAGTATAGAAAATAAGTTAATATTTATAACTTTAGTTTAAATAATTTATAACGATTATTAAGTATAATTAATTTTAACTAAGTAGTAAAGGAACTTTTTAGGTTTTATATGTTAAAATATTATGATAGATAAATTTACATATTGAGCAGAGGAGAATTATATGTTGAAAAATGACTTTGGAAATGATGCATTAAATAGTGTTTGTAATGTTATTCCTTATATCGATACTTTTTTTGATAGTGATATAGAAATAATGGTAACTGACAGAGAAAAGGTATTATACTATCAAGGAAGCAAAGAAATAGATTGTAAAATACGAGAAGGTTCAGAAGCTGGAAAATTTGTAAAAGAAGCGATGAATAGAGGTAAAATAGAAGTAAAAGTTATTCCAGAAGATTTTATGGGAGTAGCTTTTAAATCATATATAATTCCAATAAAAGATAATAATACTGTTGTTGGATCAATAGCTATTGGAAAAAGTCTTTCTAAAAAGAATGCTGTAATGGATATTACAAGTGAGTTAATAGCAACTGTGTCTAAGTTATCAGAAGGTATAAATAATATTTCTTCTAATATTGAAAATTTAACTAATATGAATAATGAAATATTGAAAGAAACTAATAATGCTAATAAAATGGCTTATAATACTGATGAAATAGTGGATTTTATAAAAGGTGTTTCATCACAAACTAACCTTTTAGGACTAAATGCTTCAATTGAAGCTGCAAGAGCAGGGGAACATGGTAAAGGCTTTAATGTTGTTGCACAAGAAATTAGAAAATTATCACATTCATCTAAGGAATCAATAGATAAGATAGAGTCTGTTATAAAAAATATTTCAGGTGCAATAGAGAAAATCAATAATAAAGTTGGAAATGTAGATGGTGTATCAAATAAGCAATCAGAAGAAATAATAGAAATTACATCATTAATTGATAAATTAAATAATACAGCTGTTTTGCTTGGAGATTTAGCTGATAAACTATAAAGTTTTTTTATATAATGTTCAGTTAATATTTAAAATTAAAAAGATAGATAAATAAGATGGACATGTTGATGTTCATCTTATTTTTATGTACATTTTATTAATTACTTGAATATAGGCAAGTATTCATATGTTATCTTTAGTAAAAGTGTGCAGTGTAATAACTAAATCATCATTAAAGATAGTTCATTAGAAATCTATTGAGTAACTTGATTTTTATAACTAATTTTTATGTTTATTTACTTCAGAAAAATTATGGTAACCCAATAGCAAAACAAACTAGAAATAGTTTATATACAAATTACTTGTTGACAAACTAAATAATTAGAATTATTATTTAAATATGGAAAATAAATACAGATAAGATGGATGTAAAATTAATTTAAAAATATTGAGGCAAATGTTTAGTAAATTATAGAATTAAAATTTAGGGAGGAAACGAGAATGAAAAATGTTATTTTTAATGAGAAAAATGGTATGGCAGAGGTAATAATAAATAGACCAAAGGCACTTAATGCATTAAATACAACAACATTACAAGAATTAGGACAAGTAATAAATGAGATAGCAGGGAGAAAAGATATTTATACTGTAATTGTAACAGGAGCTGGAGAAAAATCTTTTGTTGCTGGAGCAGATATAACTGAAATGAAAAATAAGACCGCTATTGAAGGAAGAGAAATGGCAATGCTTGCTCAAAAAGTATTCTCTAATATTGAAAATATGCCACAAGTTGTTATAGCAGCAGTAAATGGTTACGCTTTGGGTGGCGGATGCGAATTATCAATGGCTTGTGATATAAGGCTAGCATCTTCAAATGCGAAATTTGGACAACCAGAAGTAAGTTTAGGGATAATACCTGGATTTGCAGGAACGCAAAGGCTTCCAAGATTAGTTGGTAAAGGTATTGCTAAAGAACTTATTTTTACAACTGACATGATAGATGCAAAAGAAGCTTATAGAATAGGTCTTGTTAATAAAGTATATGAAAAGGAAGAACTAATGGATAAAGCAAGAGAATTAGCAAATAAGATAATGCAAAAAGGAATGTATGCTGTAAGTTTAGCAAAATCATCTATAAATAATGGATTAAATATGGATACTGAATCAGCTTATGCTTTTGAAGCAAATTTATTTGGATTATGTTTTTCAACAGAAGATCAAACAGAAGGAATGACAGCCTTTGTAGAAAAAAGAAAATCTTCATTTAAAGGATGTTAATAAAAAGGTACTTATACTGACAGATTAATTAAAGGATATTAGGATATTAATTAATTTTAGGGGTTGATATAAATGAGTAAAGTAAAGGTTTTGACTGGAGATGAAGCAGTAAAACTAATTAATGATGAAGATGTTTTAGCTACAGGTGGTTTCGTAGGAAGTTGTGCTCCTGAGACACTTAATAAATCACTAGAAAAAAGATTTCTTGAAACAGGGCATCCTAAAAATATAACGTTGGTACATGCAGCAGGTCAAGGTGATGGAAAAGGAAAAGGATCAGATCACTATGCACATGAAGGAATGCTTAAAAGAGTAATTGCTGGTCATTGGAATCTTGCACCTAAACTTGGAAAATTAGCAGTTGAAAATGAAATAGAAGCGTATAACTTACCACAAGGAACAATTTCTCAATTATTTAGAGATATTGCTGGTAAAAGAGTTGGAACAATAACTCATGTTGGATTAAATACATTTGTAGATCCAAGAGTTAGTGGAGGAAAATTAAATGAAAGGACAAAAGAAGATATTGTAAAAATAATAAATATAGAAGGTGAAGAAAAATTATTATATAAATCTTTTCCTATAAATGTATGTTTTTTAAGAGGATCTTTTGCAGATTCAGATGGCAATATTTCTTTAGAAAGAGAGATAGCAACACTAGAAGATACATCAATAGCTCAAGCTTGTAAAAATAGTGGCGGTATAGTTATAGTTCAAGTTGAAAAGATAGTTCAGAGTGGAACTATTGATCCTCGTCTTGTAAAAATTCCAGGAATATATGTAGATGCGGTAGTTGTTTCAAAACCTGAAGAACATGAACAGTCATTTGGATGCAAATTTAATGCAGCAGTAACTGGTGAGATAAGAGTGCCATTAAATAGTGTGGAGAAAGCACAACTTAATGAAAGAAAAGTAATAGCAAGAAGAGCTGCAATGGAATTAAAATCGGATACTATTGTTAACTTAGGAATAGGTATTCCAGAAGTAATATCATTAGTTGCAAATGAAGAAGGTATTAATGAATATATGACATTAACAGTTGAGGCAGGTCCAATAGGAGGTATTCCTCAAGGGGGAACAGCCTTTGGAGCAAGTATAAATTCACAAGCAATTATAGATCAACCTTATCAATTTGATTTTTATGATGGAGGTGGAGTTGATATAGCTTTCTTAGGACTTGCACAAGTTGATAAAGAAGGAAATTTAAATGTAAGCAAGTTTGGAACTCGTATAGCAGGATGCGGAGGTTTTATCAATATAACTCAAAATGCAAAGAAAGTATTATTCTGTGGAACATTTACAGCAGGTGGATTAAAAGTAGATGTAGGTAATGGAAAGCTAACAATCAAACAAGAAGGACGAGCTAAGAAGTTTATTAATAAAGTTGAACAAATAACTTTTAGTGGAGAGTATGCAAGAAAAATTCATCAAGATGTTACTTATATAACTGAAAGAGCTATATTTAAGTTAAAAGATGATGGATTATATCTTACAGAAATAGCACCAGGTATTGATTTACAAAAAGATATATTAGATTTAATGGATTTCCAACCTAAAATAAACGGAAAACCTAAAATTATGGATGAAAGAATATTTTATGATAAACCAATGGGATTAAAAAAATAAATTAAATATATTGGAGGAGTTAAAATGGACTTTACTTTAACAAAACAACAAGAAATGATTAAAGAAATGGCAAGACAGTTTGCAGAAAATGAACTTAAACCAATAGTACTTGCAAATGATGAAAATAGTGAGTTCCCAATTGAAGCATATAAGAAGATGGGGAGTTTAGGACTTATAGGACTTCCATATCCAAAAGAATATGGTGGAGCTGGTGGCGATTATTTATCTTATGTTTTAGCAGTAGAAGAAATTTCAAAAGTTGATGCTTCATTTGGAATATCATATTCTGTAACTACTTCACTTTGCTCAGGCGGAATTATCAATGCTGCATCTGAAGAGCAAAAGAAAAAATATCTTCCTGATGTACTTTCAGGAAAGAAATTCGGATCTTTTGGATTAACTGAACCAAATGCAGGATCTGATGCTGGTGGATGTATAACTATAGCAGAGAAAAAGGGAAATTATTATATATTAAATGGAAGCAAATGTTTTATAACTAATGGACCATTATCAGAAACATTTTTAGTATTTGCATTAACTGATAAAAGCAAAGGACCAAAAGGATTATCAGCATTTATAGTTGAAAAAGGATTTGAAGGATTTTCAATAGGTAAAGTAGAAGATAAATGTGGTATAAAATCAGCTCAGGTTTCAGAGCTTATATTTGAAAATTGTAAAGTGCCATCAGAAAATTTAGTTGGTGCTGAAGGAAAAGGTTTTGGAATTGCTATGAAGGCTCTTGATGGAGGCAGAATAGGTGTTGCAGCTCAAGGACTTGGAATAGCAGAAGGTGCATTTGATATAGCTAAACAATACCTAAAAGATAGACAACAATTTGGAAAGCCTTTATGGAAAAATCAATATTTAGCTTTTAAAATGGCAGAATTAGAACTTGAAATTGAAAAAGCTAAATACATTTTATATAAAGCAGCTATGGACAAAGAAGAAGGAAGGTCATATTCAGTTTCAGCAGCTAAAGCTAAACTAGCTTGTACTGATGTTGCCATGAAAGTAACTGTTGAAGCAGTTCAAATGCTAGGTGGAAATGGATATATGAAAGAGTATAATGTTGAAAGAATGATGAGAGATGCTAAGATAACTCAAATATATGAAGGAACAAATGAAATACAAAAGCTAATTATAAGTGGAAGCATATTTAGATAATATTATACTAGATAAAACAATTGACAATTAAGGAAAAATTATAGTTTTGTTTTAAAATAGAAATTAAAATAAAATTTACAAATGTTTTAACCAAAGTTGTCAATTGTATATTTTATTTTTTGATATGTATATAAAAAGGTACCACGATAAAAAAATATAAACTCAGAATTACTTTAATGCTTTTTATGGCTATAAATTTTATAAATATTAAATTGTTATATTGATATGATATAACAATTTATATACATATAATCTATAATATTGTATTAATTGACAGTGAACTTTTGTTTAGAATAAAATAATAAAAGATAATAATGTGGGGACGTGGATAATTATGGAGTTGAATGAATGTATAAATTTTTTACTTACAAGATCACAACAAGTAGTATTTCAAAGTTTAAAAACAAGACTTGCTAAGTTTGATGTTACACCTGTACAGTATGGAATACTTAAATGTCTTTGGGATGAAGAGTACTTATTACCAAAGCAAATTGCAGAAGCATTGAGTTTGGACAGTTCAACTATAACAGGTCTATTAGATAGAATGGAAAATAAGGGACTAATAGAAAGAGTTCATAATAAGAATGATCGTAGAACTTTTAATGTTATAGTAACTGAAGATGGATTAAAACATAGAAAAGAAATAGAACAAGTTATAGAAGAATTAAATAGAGATTTCTTGGAAAAGTTCTCTGATGAAGAAAAGAAAAAGTTAAAAGAATCATTAAGAACAATTGCAAATATTAAAAAGTGATACTAGCATTATAAAGATAGCGAAAATATAGTAACAATTAAATAAAGATAATAAGGTATTGTGATATTATTTTACAATGCCTTATTTTAAGTGTATTAAGCAGAACAAAGATTTTAATTCAAAGGGACTGATAGTGATTGGATTGTACTGTAAGTGATTTTTATTTAATATTATGCTATAATACTTAAAAAACTACAAGAAAACAAATATAAAATATATTTTAGGAGAACAATAAGATGAAAAGAAAATCTATAATTTCCATATGTTTATGTTTTACTTTAATAAGTGGATTTTCAACAGTGGCTTATGCAGATGAAATAAAAACAAAAGAAAACAATTTTAGTATAACAAATTATAATAAAGAGAAACATAAAGAAGGATTTGTTGATTTAAATGATAATAAATATTTTTTTAAAGACAATGGAAAAATGGCTATCGGTTGGTTGGAATATTTAGGAGATAAGTATTTTTTTAATGCCAATGGAGACATGAGAATAGGATGGTTAAGTTATAATAACAAATTGTATTATCTAAATGATGATGGAAAACTAGCAACAAAATGGAAAAAGTTATCGGACAAATGGTACTATTTTAATAATAATGATGGAATTATGCAAACTGGTTGGATTTCATATAAAGATAAATGGTATTATCTTAAAGATAACGGAGAAATGGCGATAGGCTGGATAAAGGATAAAGATAAGTGGTATTATCTTCATGAAAATGGAGAAATGGCGCATAATACGACTATTGGAAATGATGTTTTTGCTAGTAATGGAGTTTGGCATAATGGAAAGTTTATAAGGGCAGAAAAAGCGGCTAAAGATTATATAGGGACAAGCAACGTTGGAGTATATTGTATAGGACTAGAAAATGGAGAAATATTTGAAATAAATGGTGACAACATATATCCTGCGGCTAGTACTGCTAAATTATCAGCTATACTATATACTCAAAAAAGATTGAATCAAGGAAGTATAAATCTTAATACTAGCTTTAAATATTATGATTCAGTAAATAATATGAATGGTGCCTATCAAAGAGGTGGAAGTGGAGTACTTCAAGATCAGCTTAGAGAAGGAGAAGATGTCACTATAGAAACATTACTTAAAACCACTTGCTCATATTCTGATAATTTAGGAGCTAATTTATTAGCATATTATGTTTCTAACCAAAGTGATGAAAATTTCAGAAGTTATATAAAATCAATACTTGGTAGAGAAATTATAAACTTTACACATAATCTTTCATCTAAGGACTTAGCATTATTAATGAAAGAAATTTACTCAGAAGGTGGACTAGCTCTAGAGAGTTTAAAGAATACTAGTTGGGATGATGTTAAGATTCCAAAGTATCTTCCAGTTACTGTTGCACACAAAATAGGAATTCATAGTGAAGCAAATAATGATGTGGCAATTGTATATGCAAATGACCCATATGTAATAGTAATTATGACACCATCTTTTAGTGATGAATACATATCTAAACTTTCTAAAATAATATATGATGAGTTAAAATAATATTAAATAAAAAATCCTTTAGATACATAAAATATCTAAAGGATTTTTTTAATAATACAATTAAAAATAAAGAATAAATATTTAGAACTTGAACAAAATAGTAGTATAAAATTATAATAAAAATTTATTTTAGGAGCGATAAATATTATGAGCGAAAAACATGATTGTTCTTGTGCAAGCCAACAAGAAAAAGAGAAGAAAGCTAATAATTCTGGAATTAAACATAGTAAAAAGACACATAAAAAAGATTAATATTAAAATATTAAATAAAAACTTCTTTAGATACACAAAATATCTAAAGGAGTTTTTTATTATTTAAGAAATTATAAAAAATCTCAAATCTGTAGATAACTTAAATTATAATTTTGGCTAAAGATGAAGAAATTTACCCTGAAAAATAAAAAGAGAATATAGTCGCCTGCTAGACTTTTCTTATTTTCTAATTATTGCTAAGTGATAAAGTCACAGTAGAAAATATATCTGTTAATTATAATGAAATTAACAAGTTAGAGATGAGTTTGTATAAGAAATAGATATTTAAATTTTTTATAAAAGATTAATACAAAACACAGGAGGAAGAATATGTTTGGATTTTTAAAAAGAGAGAATGGAAAAGTAATTAATGTTAATGATATTGATGCTTTAATAGGAAAAGTTGAACTTATTGATATTAGAGAAGATTATGAATATAAAAATGGGAGCATAAAATCTGCTAAAAATATTCCAATGGGTATGCTTTTAAATGAACCTAATAAATATTTAAATAAAGATAAAGAATATTACATAATGTGTCAATCAGGGGGAAGAAGTACAAGAACATGTAGTAGTCTTAGAAAACAGGGATATGATGTTATCAACGTTTCTGGAGGCATAGGCTCTTATGTTGGTTCAAAAAAGAGGTAGATAAGTTAATGTTTTAAGACAGTGCTGATATTGTAGAGTAAAGTTAAAAAATCAAGTTATAACATATAGTAATTAGGAGGATGAGATTATGAAGAAAAAAATATTAATAGTAGGTGGAGTTGCAGGTGGTGCATCAGCAGCTGCAAGACTTAGAAGAAACAGTGAGGAAGATGAAATAATAATGTTTGAAAAGGGACCTCATGTATCTTTTTCAAATTGTGCACTACCTTATCATTTAAGTGGAGTAATAGATTCTCCAAATAGATTAGTTTTAATGAGTCCGGAAAAATTTATATCGCAATACAATATTAAGGCAAAAGTAAATAATGAAGTTATTTCAATTGATAGAAAAAACAAAACTGTAGATGTGAAAGATTTAGTAAGTGGAGAAGTTTATAAGGAATATTATGATAAACTTATTTTATCTCCAGGGGCATATCCTATTGTACCTAATATACCTGGAATTGAAAAAGTTAATGTTTTTACAATAAGAAATGTAGTTGATATAGATAAATTAAACAGATATTTAAAAGAAATAGATAGTCAGGATGTAGCCATAATTGGTGGTGGTTACGTAGGTGTGGAAGCTGCTGAAAATCTAAGAAAAGCAAATTTTAATGTATCACTTATAGAAGCTACTAAACAAATTTTAAAACCTTTTGATTATGATATGGTGCAAATACTTCACAAAGAACTTTATGATAATGGCATAAATTTAATAGTAGGAGATAAGGTTGAAAGCTTTGAAGAAAACACAGTAGTTTTATCATCAGGTAAAAAAATAAAAGCAAGTGCTGTTGTTATGGCAATAGGTGTTGCACCAGAAGTAATGTTAGCTAAAGAAGCTGGAATAGAGCTTGGAGCAACAGGTGCAATAAAGGTAGATAAGAATTATAAAACAAATGATGATAATATTTATGCTGTAGGTGATGCTATTGAAGTTTATAATTCACTTACTCATTCTATGACTAAACTATCTTTAGCAGGACCAGCTCAAAAGGCAGCAAGAAGTGTAGCAGATAACATAAATAATAAAAGTACCTTAAACAAAGGATATATAGGATCATCAGCTATAAAGGTATTTAATTATAATGGAGCATCAACAGGATTAAATGAATCATTAATAAACGCTCTTAATATGAATATAAATTATAATATAGTAAATATAATACTTAATGATAAAGTTGGAATAATGCCAAAATCTTCACCAATACATTTTAAAATGCTTTATGAAGTACCAACAGGGAAGATATTAGGAGCTCAAGCTATAGGAAAAGGTGATGTTACTAAAAGAATTGATGTAATTGCTACTGCTATAAAATTTGGTGGAACAGTCGAGGATTTAAAAGATTTAGAATTATGTTATGCACCACCATTCTCAACAGCGAAAGATGTAGTTAATTATGCAGGATATGTTGGATCAAATTTATTAAGCAATGATTTTAAACAAGTTAACATAGATAAAGTTAGAGAACTTGTAGAAAATGATGCATACATAATAGATGTTAGGGAAAGAAGAGAATATGAAAATGGTCATATAAAAAATGCGAAAAATATACCATTAAGTGAACTTAGAGAAAGAATAAATGAAATTCCTAGAGATATACCAGTATATCTTCATTGTAGAACAGGTCAAAGAAGTTATAATGCAACTTTAGCTCTTAAAAACTTGGAATTTACTAATGTTTACAACATAACAGGAAGCTTTTTAGGATTATCTTTTTATGAATACTTTAATGATAAGACTATGGATAGAAAGAGTATTGTTACAGAATATAATTTTAAATAATTTAAAAAATAATAAATTAGCACCTAAGGAATTGTTTCTTAGGTGCTAGAAATATAGATAGTAATTAAAAAATAAAATAAGAAGCTTGATATGACTATAGTTTTGACAAAGAATTCATCTTCATCAGAATATTCATCACTTTTGAAAGCTTCTTCAATTACAGAATAGATTATATTATAATCTCCACTCTTTTCTTCTCTAATGTTTAAATTTATAGAGTGTCCTCCTATTTAATAAATAGTATTATTATAAACATAGTATAGTAATATATATTGACTGTAATATATAGTATTGTAAATAGTAAAATTATTAAAAATAAATATATTGTTTACATTTAATTTATATAAATAATAAGTACTTTAAAAGTATTGTGACTAAGTTACATAGATTTGTAATAAAATATTATATAGTTTAAGGTAATATATAAGAAGTAAAATAAAATTAATAAATGGAAATCTAGATTTTAATCTTAATAGATTTTTATATTTTTAAGTGGAGGAATTTATGAAAAATGAGAAAAATCCAATAAATATTAGGGAAAATAACTTAAGTGTATTTTATGATATTTACCCAGTTTTAAAAGCTATTAATGAAAAAAATAATGAAATAATAAGTAAACAGGTAAAGTTTAAAACATTAAATGCAGATGAGTATATATCATCTGTAAAGTGTACTTGTGAAGGTATCATATTTGTAATGAATGGAATAATAAAAATACAAAGAATTAATGAAGAAGGTGAAGAAACTAATCTTTATGACATTAAAAAAGGTGAATTGTGCCATGAAGCATTAAGTTGTCTTTTGAATTTTAAATCTTTAAACATTATAGGGCGAGCACTCCAAGAATCAAAGATATGCATAGTTCCAGTTGAAATAGTAAAAGAATACTTATTTAAAGATAGCGATTTTTTAAAGTATATGTATAAGGACATATACTTTAAATTTAATACTGTTATAGAAAAGAAAGAAGAAAAGATTCATGATTCATTGGAAACTAGGCTTATTAAATTGCTTATTAATAAGAATAGCAGAATAATTTATAGTACTCATAAAGAGCTTGCATTTGAGATTGATTCTACGAGAGAAGTTGTAAGTAGAAAATTAAAAACCATTGAGAAAAATGAATATATAAAATTGGAACGTGGAAAAATAATTATTTTAAAGAATTTAAATGATTTTTTGAAATAACTATCAGTATTTAATATATTTTTTGGATTAGTAGTTGTTGGAGTATTATTTATTGTAGGCATTATATGACAAACAATATTCTATCTGATAATTAAGCTAATTAAATTTGTAAAGTAACTTATGCTGAATGTAAATTAGTATTATTAATATTTTTAAGCAAATTTAAAATATAAGAAATGACTTTAAAGTAAGATAAGAAAAGGGTTTGTCAATATAATAATACTATGATATTATATAAATCTGTGAGAAATTTTTCAATTTTCACGTTATATTGCAAATTACTATTTTCATGAGTTAAAAAAAAGTGAAAATAGTTTTTACATATTAAAATATAATAACAACGGAGGAAATGAATTTTATGAACAATTTACCAAATTGCCCAAAATGTAATTCAGAATATACTTATGAAGATGGAAACCTTTTTATTTGTCCAGAATGTTCTTATGAGTGGACTTTAGAATCAGAAAAGGAAGCTACAGAAGCTAATTTAGTTAAAGATGCTAATGGAAACATATTAAATGATGGTGATTCTGTAACAGTAATCAAAGATCTTAAGGTAAAGGGAAGTTCATCATCTATAAAAATAGGAACAAAGGTTAAAAATATACGTTTAGTTGATGGAGATCATAATATTGATTGTAAGATTGATGGTTTTGGAGCTATGCAATTAAAATCTGAGTTTGTCAAAAAAATATAAGTTTAATAAAAAATTATTTAATAATGATGGAATGAATCCTGTTAAGTAGATGAAGTAAAAATGCTGCTATAAAATCTATTTAACAGGGTTATTTTTATGCAGAAAAATATATTTAGATATAAATAACTTTTTCTTTCAATTCACAATGAATCAAAACTTTACATATCGTTACATATTATAGTACAATTAGTATATACAATTTCCAGAAAATAGAAATAATTAGATGAAGAGGGGTAGAAATGCAACTTAATATAGAACAAAAAAGAATAATTGCAAATAAACCAAATGGTCATTCATTAATAAAAGGGGTAGCAGGTTCTGGGAAAACTACTGTTGCAGTAAATAAAATTCCACTATTATTAAGACATTATTGTCCACTTAAAGATGACAAAGTACTTATGGTAACTTATAATAAATCACTTAAACAATATGTGTCAAATATATATGATAAAGTTAAAGATAAAGTTAATGTTCAGGTAAATCTATTTGATGAGGATAATAGCTTGAAGTTATGCGTTGAAAGAATTGATGATATACTTTTTAATTATTTTAATGCATATAAAAAACAAAACAATATAAATATAGACCTTGCTTCACGTAAAGAATGTAAATGTGAACTAATTAATGCTATAAATTTTGTTGGTAATATATATAAAGATGTAAAAATCATAGATTCTAAATATCTTCAGTTTATTAAAGAAGAGATTATGTGGATAAAAGCATGTAATTATATAGATCTTGATGAATATCAATTAGTTGATAGAATAGGAAGAATAAGTAATATAAATAATGATGGTCCTCAAAAACTTAGAAAAAATTCAGAAAAGAGAAGAGCAATATTTGAGGTCTTGCTAAAATATAATAGTAATTTACAGAATATAAATAAAGTTGATTTTCAAGATATGGCACTACTAGCATTAAATCAAGCAAAACAATATCCTATGGAAAAGTATACTCATATTTTAATAGATGAAAGTCAAGATTTAACTAGGGTTGAATTAGAATTTTTAAAGGCTTTGTATGATAAAAAACCATATTCTAGTATAACGTTTATTTCAGACGCAGCTCAAAGTATATATCATCAAGCTTGGTTAATAAAAAATCGTTCATTTGCCAGTTTAGGATATGATATGACTGGTAAATCTAATTTATTAAGTAAGAATTATAGAACAACAGCTCAAATAGCTGAAGCAGCATTCAGTTTAATTGATATTCATAAAGATTTACTACAAAATGATAACTTAGTTAAACCTAATTTAATAGACAAGCAAGGATATTATCCGACCTATAAAAATTTTGAAAATAAGTTTGAAGAATGTTTATATATAGTAAATTTAATAAATGAAAATCTTAAAGAAGGATATAAATTAAAAGATATAGTAATAATTGCTAGATTAAAAAAGCAGTTAAAAGAATTTAAGAAATGCTTACAAGCTTATGATATACCATGTTTAATTTTTAATGATAATGATGAAATAAATTTTTCAGAAGATGAGGTAAAGCTTGTAACTATGCACTCTGTAAAAGGACTTGAATTTAAAGTTGTTATAATTGCAGGTTTAAATGCTAAAGTAATGCCATTGTGTCCAGTAAAAAATGAAGAAGAAGATATGGACATGCTAGAATTTAGAGAAAGAAAGTTACTTTATGTTGGAATGACAAGAGCTACTGAAAAATTATTTTTAACATCAAATGGTATGCCTTCTAAATTTATTAGAGATATAGATGATAAATATTTAAGAATGAATATGGATAGTAATATGAGAGAAAATTGTAAATAAAAAGTATATATAGTATAATTTTATATGTAAATGTTTAGATAAATAAATTTTAAGCTTAAAGCATATAAGGGGGATTGTAAATGGATTTTCGAACATATTTAAAGAAGTATCCAGATAAAAATGGTCGTTTTGGTCAATACGGTGGGGCATACTTAACAGATGAACTAATTCCAGCCTTTGAAGAAATTGCTGATGCATATCAAACAATTTGTCATTCTTCACAGTTTATTAATGAACTTAGAAGAATACGTAAAGAATTTCAAGGTAGACCTACACCAGTTTATCATTGCGAAAGACTATCTAGAGCAATAGGGAATTGTCAAATTTATTTAAAAAGAGAAGATTTAAATCATACAGGGGCACACAAATTAAATCACTGTATGGGTGAAGGACTACTTGCTAAATTTATGGGAAAAAAGCGTTTGATTGCAGAAACAGGAGCAGGACAACATGGAGTGGCGCTTGCAACAGCTGCTGCATTTTTTGGATTAGAATGTGAAATTCATATGGGAGAAGTTGATATTGTAAAGCAAGCGCCAAATGTAACTAGGATGAAAATATTAGGAGCTAAAGTCGTTCCAGTAACACATGGTTTAAAAACTTTAAAAGAAGCTGTAGATTCTGCTTTTGATTCATATGCTAAAAATTATAAGGATTCAATTTACTGTATAGGATCAGCATTAGGTCCGCATCCATTTCCACTTATGGTAAGAGATTTCCAAGCTGTTGTTGGTTATGAAGCTAAAGATCAATTTAATGAAATGACAGGTTTTTTACCAGATGTAGTTACAGCTTGTGTAGGCGGGGGAAGCAATGCAGCAGGAATGTTTATCCCTTTTTTAGAGGAACCAGTTGATATAATTGGAATAGAACCATTAGGTAGAGGTGAAGAATTAGGAGATCATGCTGCCTCTATGAAGTATGGAGAAAAAGGTGTTATGCATGGCTTTGAAAGTATAATGTTAAAAGATAAAAATGGTGATCCAGCACCAGTATATTCTATAGCTAGTGGACTTGATTATCCATCAGTTGGTCCTGAACATGCATTTTTAAGAGAATTAGGACGCGTAGACTATAAAGTTATAAATGATGAAGAGGCTATGGAAGCTTTCTTTAAATTATCGAGATATGAAGGGATTATACCTGCAATTGAAAGTTCACATGCTGTTGCATATGCAATGAAAAAAGCTGAAGAAATGAAACAAGGATCTATTTTAGTTTGCTTAAGTGGACGTGGTGATAAAGATATTGATTATGTTGTTGAACATTATGGATATGGAGATCAATATTTTAAATAATATTTAAAATATAAAAAGGTGTTTCTTGTTTAAGACAAGAATGCCTTTTTTTGTGCATAAAAATTTTAAAATTAGTAATATGTTTACTAGTTTATTATTACTTCAACTAAATATTTTTATTTAATTGTATGAAATTTATAAATAGTATATAAAGAACTAAAGTTTTTAAAATATACCACGATTAAAGAGAAGTGGACAAAGGAAGGTTTTATATTAAAGAAAAACTAATGAATAAATGGAATAAGGAGATATTTTTACTATGAAAAAAAAATCTGTTAGTTTATCAGTTGAAAAGAAGCTTAAAAAAGGATTTAGCACAATGATTATTTTTACAATAGTTATAATGCTTATTGGAATTACTAGCTTAATTTCAGTAGGAAATTCTTTGAAAAAAATGAAAGAAGAAAGCAACAAAGTAACGGTTGATGCAGCTGAAATATGTGATAATCTTAGTAATGTAGGAAGACAGCTTAGAGGAGTTGTATTATATGAAGATTATAATCAGTTTAAGGAATCACTTAATAATTCCACTAATATTTTAAAGACTAAATTAGATGAAATTAAGCCTTTAATAAATAACAAACAGCTAATAATCAATTATGAAGAAGCTTATAATGAAGCTGTAATTATAAGAAAAAAAATAGTAGATAGTATAGAAAGTGGAGATTTTAATACTGCTAAAGTAGTATTAAAAGATGAGTATTTTCCAGCTTTTGAAGAAATATATAATAGAGCAAAAATAATTCAAAAAGAAGCACAAGAAAGTGCAGATAAATTTGCAGAGAATGCGAATATTAAAGTTAACAGTTCAATAATTGTTCTATTAGTGCTACTTATAGTTAATGTAATATTAGCATCAAGAATATCAATAACAGTTACTAAATCAATAACAAATCCATTATCATATTTAAAAGGTGTTGCAAATCAATTAAGAGAAGGAAATTTAAATGTAGATATAAGTTCTGAATATTTAAATTCTAAAGATGAATTTGGAGAATTTGCCAATATTTTTAACGATATGATAAAAACACTACAAACATATATAAATGATATATCTAGTAATTTAGAGAGGATTTCTAATAAAGATTTAAATATTAAATTAGATATTGAGTACATAGGAGATTTTGTACAAATTAAAGACTCATTAGCATATATTATTGAAACTTTAAATAGTACATTTAAACAAATACAATGTGCCACAGAAGAGGTAAATGGCGGTTCTATGCAAGTTGCAACTGCAGCTCAAACATTATCAGAAGGGGCAACAAATGAAGCAAGTTCTATAGAAGAATTAACAGCCAATATATCTGAAATAAATATAAAAGTACAAGAGTCAGCAAAAGGTGCAGAAAGAACTAAGAATATAACAGATAATCTAGTTAATGATGTAGAAAGTAGCAATTGTAAAATGAAAGAAATGCTTTATGCTATGGGAGATATAGAAAAAGCATCAAATGATATAAATAATATAATAACTACAATAGCCTCAATAGCAGATCAAACTAACCTTTTAGCATTAAATGCAGCAATAGAAGCAGCAAGAGCAGGGGATGCTGGAAAAGGCTTTGCAGTAGTTGCTGAAGAAGTTAGAAAACTTGCAGAAAATTCTTCGGAAGCTGTTAAAAAGACTTCTACTTTAATTGAAAATTCAATAAAATCTGTAAATAAAGGAAAAGATATAGCAGAAAGCACAGCAATATCATTGATTGAAGTTGTAGAAGATATTAAAAATGCTTCACAACTTGTTACTAATATAGTAAATTCAGCAGAAGAAGAAGCACTATCAATAGAACAAATAAATGCAGGTATTGAAGAAATAGCAGATGTTGTACAATCTACATCAGCAATAGCGGAAGAAAGTGCAGCAGCTAGTGAAGAATTAACTGCACAAGCAGAAACTTTAAATAGAATGATGAATGAATTTAATTTAAATAATTTTTAGATTCTTTTATTTTATGATCATATCAATTTAAAAAAATAGTCATTATGAAAGCCACTTAAATATTTAAAACGGTATTTAAGTGGTTTTTAATTTGTACAATAAATTTTTACTGTATAGACTATCATTAAAAAGATAGGTAAAGTGTAAATTAGGGTTGTAGCTTTAAATAAGCTTAATCTACCTTAAGTATATAATAAACAATATATATACTTAAGGTAGAGATATAGATTAAACATTTGTAAGAAGTTTGAGAGGAGAAAGAAGTAATGAAAAAATTCAATCTGGAGAATTTCGTATTATCAATATTAAAGTTAATAGGAAGTATAGTTATTATATATGTGCTTGTTCATATATTTTATAAATATAAATAATAAAGTTTTATTTTAAGTGAATTTTATGTAAATGATAAATAGTTAATATTATAAATAGAAAATGAGGATATTATATTTATAATAATATTTAAAAATTATAAAGTGAAGAATTGCTGTAATTAAGTTGGAATAGATGTAAAAATATTCTTGACAGAGTAAATCTACAAGTGTAAACTTAACTTTAAGATTTACACTTGTAGATTTAAAAGAAAGGAGCTGAATTTTATGAGTGATATTCCTAAAATATCAGAATCGGAATGGGAAGTTATGAAAACTTTATGGAAGACAAATCCGTTAACCTCTGAAGAAATAATAGATGCATTGAGTTTGAAAATGAGTTGGTCAAAACAAACTATAAAAACTTTTATAACAAGACTTATAAAAAAAGGGGTTATAGGTTTTAAAAAAGATGGTAGAGTATATAATTACTATCCTTTAATTTCTGAGGGAGATTGTATGAAGTTTGAAAATAAATCCTTTATTAAAAAAGTATATGATGGAGCTTTAAATATTCTTTTTAGTAGCTTCTTAGAAGAGGAGAATCTATCTATTGATGAAATTGAAGAATTAGAGAAAATTCTTAAAGAAAAAAAAGAAAAAATCAATATAAAAGATTTTTAACTAGATAACGAGAAGGGGTATATTTTTATGGGGAGTTTAGAAAAGGTTTTTTTATGGTTTTTTCAAACATCTTTAACAGCAGCTATCATTATTTTAATAATAATTCTGATTTTAAAAATGTTTAATAATCATATTAGTGTGCGGATTAAACATGGATTGTGGATTTTAGTAATGTTAAGACTTCTTGTGCCTGTAATTCCAGAGGTAAATATAAATTTATTTGATATTTTTAGTGATAAATATACAAATAGTTTACAAGAAACGATATTAGATACCTCAGGTAAAAATAGAGAAATTTCCATAGGATATAATAATTACGATAATTATACAGATAAGATAGAAAATATTGATGATTATGAAAAAAATAAAGAAGAATATATAAATAAACAAATATGGATTTCTAATTTTATAAAGATAGCTTCTTTTATTTGGATTATAGGGACAATCGCGTTAAGCTTAACATTCATATTATCTTTGATGAGATTTAAAATGAAAATTAGACCTTTAAAAAGATATGAAGATTTTAAAATTAAATCCATGATGAACAATTTAAAAGATAAATTAAATATAAATTCAAAAATTCAAATTTTTATATATGATGGAATAAAAAGTCCTGGAATATTTGGGATTTTAAAGCCTAAAATTTATATACCATTATATGTTTTGAAAATAGAAGATTATAATAAACTATCCTATAGTTTATTACATGAGCTTATGCACTATAAAAGAAAAGACTTATATTATAACTTTCTTAGTATAGTAGCTCTTTGTATACATTGGTTTAATCCTTTGGTATGGATTGCTATAAATAAAATGAAGTTGTATAGAGAATATGCCTGTGATGCATGTGTTTTAGAGAGCCTTGAAGAAAAAGAAAGAATAGATTATGGTATGACGCTTATAGATTTTTCAAGAATGTTTTTTAATAAAAAAGAGCAATCTAGATTGCTAATTTGTTTTGAAAATAATAACCAAATAAAAAGGAGAATTAAAATGATAAAAGACTTTAAAAAAGGTTCATATAAAATATCAACAGTTGCTATACTAAGTTGTTTAGTAGCTACAATAGCAATATTTACAAACAGTATTCAAGTAAAAGGGCTTGATAAAGATAATATTTCAGAAATAACAGCTAATAAAGAAGAAAATATAGAAAGAAATTCCAAATTTTTAATTGATGCACCTTCAAAAGTTTATGATGATATTAAAAAAGCACAAGAAATAGCAGGATTTAAATTCAAAGTACCAGATTATATTTTAGATGGAAATGAAGTTGGAGCTGGATTTCAAGTCATAAAAGTGTCAGATAAAGAAAATGCAGTACAAATGTTTTTTTATAATAACAATGAAAGAAACAATGAATTTTCATTAATCACAGGAGTATCAGATCCAATAGAGATAATAAAAAAATCAGCAAGTGTACATCATGCATTAGAAGAAGATTTTAAAGTAGAAAGTGAAAGAAATTTAGTAGACTTTAATGGAATTCATGGAGAAGAGGTTACTGTTACAATTACTTCTCCAGAAAGAAGAATAGAAGATATTGATATTGTGCTCAAAGAAATGAAGGAAATAAATAAATATTTTGTGTGGAAAGATTCAGGTATATGTTATATCTTAAATTATAATAGGCAACGTAAAGATCAAGATGAAATTAATCAATGGACAAGTATTGACAAAGAGAATATATTTAAAATAGCAAAATCTTTGAAGCATTCAGAGGATATAAAAAACGTAAATTACTTTCCAACAAGAGAAGTTTCGACAGAAATAGGAGTAATGAGTATATATGATAAAGAAGATTTAGAGAAAGCTAAAAAATTTCTTGGATTTAATCCTAAATTTCCATTAAAAGTAGATGAAGATATAAAAATAACTGGGTCAGGAGTTGGGATAACAGGAAATTCTGACATAGAAAACAATATTATAAATTACGAAATGAATAATTTTTATTCTAGTAAGAATTTGAGAATGACTTTTACAGCTAAAAAAGATTTAAAGTTTTATAATGATATAAAGAAAAATGGATATTTTATTAATGAAAATACAGAGGATAATGTACCTAAAAAGATTAATGTACAAAAATTAAATATTAATAATAATGAGGTATTTAAATATGAAGAAAGCAACGAGTATAATTATTCTTTAGTATATATTTGGAAAGAAAATGATGTTTGTTATTCGATTGCTTTATTTAATAAAATAGATGATCCAGATAAAATAGCTGAAGGATTTGTTAATTCAAAACCTATAAATTAATTATTATATAATTAAAACAACTATATAGTAATACTTTGTAAATTTAAATTTGTATAAATATATATAGGTAATAATAAGTATAGTATTTTCAGGTTAAGTTACTTTAATAGTAATACATTTAGAAGATATTATACTTATTTTAATTATGACTAAATTATTGCAATTCTAAATTTTGTATATTTACAATATTATATTAGGTGTCATTAAAATTACAAAATAATCATATAACTATTATAGTATTTATATTTAAATGTACTACGGTATATAGCATAAATATATAAATAGTCATATATTATAATATTTACATTTTCCAAATAATAAAAAATTTTCACTAATAGAAATTAAATTTTATATTATAAGTTAAGCATAATAATGTAAAGGAGTTGAGGGAGTTGACTCAAAATACAAATAATACAATGAACATGACAGAAGCTGATAAGGCGCAATTACGTTTGCTAGATATACAAAAAGTTGCAATAGCAATATCTATATATTCAAGCCTACTTTTATATAAATCTACTTTGGAAGGTATTGAATTAATTTATAGTAGATATAGAAAAGATATAGATGAGGTTAACATACCTAATCCAGATGCTACTGCTATTAAAGCAGTATCTCTTGGATTTTTATCACAAGCAATGATTACAAAAATAGCGTATTCTAAATATAATATACTATATACACAATATATTAATGGGGAATTTAAGTATTCCCTTAAACCTAATATGGATATAAATATAGGAAATACATTAGCGCTTATTTCGTATTTTTATATAATGAGAGGTCTAGAAGGTATTTATAGAAGAACTGTGCAGCAACCTATATTGGGTGTATAGTAGTTCGTAATTAAATATGTAACAATTTATGGAAAATATTATTATAACATGAATTATTTACATAAAAAGAAAAATCATGCATAGCATGGGCGGATAGATAGTTTTATGTAAATTAAGAATTTCATCTAAAAAATGAAAAAAATATAGAAAAAGAGACTCAAATTTGTTATGGTTAATTTGCGAAAAACACTTAACAAAGGAGAATCTCATATGGGTATTTTATTAGAAAAAGGACTAAATTTCAATAGAAAAGTTAAAATTAATTTTGAAGGTGGAAATTTAACTTCAGATGCAGGTAAAATTATTAATAGTTCAAGATATCTAACATTTAAACTATTTAGTAGTTGTCCATATAAAAATGAGTTTTGGGATACACTAACTAGAATTAATGATATTGCTATTTCGCCGTAAGCGTTAGCAAAATTGAATAAAATTAAAATATTAGTAAGCTTTTAAAAGTCTATTATAAAGTTCTTGGATTAATTATATCTAAAAATATAGTTTTAAAGTAAAAAATAACACCAAATCTATTTCGAAAGGAAAATACTTGTAAAATTCTATTGAAATTAATTCGGTGAATAATTCAGGTATAAGTAATATTTTCTATGATAAAGGTAAAAATATATTAGGTGTTTGATAAAGAAACTAAATAATTAAAAGATGAAGGGGATTTGCATATGTAAATTTAAAATAGGTATAAAAATCTTAAAACACGAATTATATAGATGAATGTTATATTTTAAAATTCGTATAAATTATAAAAAACCGAAAATAAATACTAAAAGAATGCAAAATATTCATAAAAGTGTTGCAATATATCGAAAAATATCTTATTATAGTTCAGGTGGAAAAAAGATTTACGAAAGAGTGATTTTATGAAAAATATATTTGAAAAGAACGGAATGTTAGATAATTATTTCGGACTTACGAAAAACAACACAAATGTTAAAACGGAAATCGTAGCAGGTATTACTACATTTATGACAATGGCGTACATATTGATAGTAAATCCATCTATATTATCTGCTGCTGGAATGGATAGTGGAGCAGTGTTTACAGCAACAGCACTATCGGCTGTAGTTGCAACGTTAGTAATGGGACTATATGCTAAATTGCCATTTGCTCAAGCACCGGGCATGGGTTTAAATGCATTTTTTGCATTTACAATAGTTCTTAGTATGGGATATTCATATCAATTTGCGTTAACAGCAGTGCTTTTAGAAGGTATTATATTTATTTTATTAACCTTATTCAATGTACGTGAAGCTATTGTTGATTCAATACCAGAAAACATTAAAAAGGCAATTTCAGTTGGTATTGGTTTATTTATTACATTAATAGGTTTTGAAGGGGCAGGAATTATAGTTCACCCTGAAGATAATTCAACAATTCTTGCACTTGGAAATATAACAAGTGGAACAGCACTACTTGCAATAATAGGTATTGCAATTACAGGTATTCTTTTAGCAAGGAATATTAAAGGTGCATTATTTATTGGAATGATTGCTACAGCTGTAATAGGAATTCCTTTTGGAATTACTCCAACACCTACTAGTATAATGAGTGCACCACCATCAATTAGTTCAGTTTTCTTTAAATTTGAGTGGAATAATATATTTTCTTTAGATATGGTAGTTGCTTTGTTTACATTATTATTTATGGATATGTTTGATACAATAGGAACTTTAGTTGGAGTAACAACTAAAGCAAAGATGTTAGATGAAAATGGAAAAGTTCCAAACATGAAGAAAGCTCTTTTTGCAGATGCAATAGGAACTACGTTTGGAGCATGTGTTGGTACAAGTACAGTAAGTACATTCGTAGAAAGTGCATCAGGAGTTGCGGAAGGTGGAAGAACAGGATTAACAGCAGTGTCTACAGCAATAATGTTCGGATTAGCATTATTCTTTGCACCTGTATTTGCATCAATTACTCCAGCAGTTACTTGTTCAGCATTAGTATTAGTTGGATTATTTATGATTGAGCCAATAAAAGAAATAAATATTTCGGATTTTACAGAAGCTATACCAGCGTTTTTAACTATAATTATTATGCCATTATCTTATAGTATATCAGATGGTATCGTATTTGGAGTTATTTCATACATATTATTGAAATTATTTACAGGGAAAATAAAGGATATAAGTTTAGCTACATTGGTAATAGGTGGAATATTTATATTAAAATTCTTAATATAAAAATAAATAATTAATTAAAACTTCCTTTAGCATTAATTTGCTTAGAGGAAGTTTTTTCTTATGAAATTATATCATAATGTGTAAAATATTGTTGAAGAAGTTTCAAAAACAAAAAACATATTGATAAATTAAGAGAAGAAATTTCTAAATTTAGAATTCAATAAATTACAGATGGTCGTAATTTGCTGAAATAACCAAAATATAAAGCATAATAAGTATTTTCTTGGTGGCTTTAATCAAGAAAATACTTATTTATTTTGTAAAAAAGAAAAATATTTCAAAAATATGTTGAAATATCGTGAAACATATAGTAAAATAAAAGAAGATTAAACAACACATAATGCTAAAGAAATTTAGCATATCGAATTATATGACTTATGTTGTATAATAGTGACATATTAGTAAAAATTATATAGTAAGATTTTTACCTGTTGAGACATAATAGAGAAAACACAGGAAAATATTTAAAGGTTTTATATATTTTCAAGTTGTGTTTTTGTTTATTATGTTTTTTTATATTATTTATTATACCTATAATATTTCTTTACAAAAAAAGGATAATAAGAATTTTTGTAGAATTATATTTTTAGGAGGGTGAGGTATTATGAATGAAATAGATGTAGTTGATTTAAATAACAAGCAATATAGAAAATTAATTAAAGTGCAAAGAGACGCATATAAAAGGATATTAAGTTTTTGCATAAATAATATAAAAGATATAGAAAAGGCTAAGAAGATAGAAAAATATATAGAATCAATGGATAAAGCGATAACTAATGAATTGGAAAATATTAGGGTGGATAATGAAAAATATATGAATATTAAAATGTAGGTCTTTTGTAAACGATTTAAGATATATTTAAAAAATCAGGCTAACAAATAACTTAAAATATATTCTCAAGTAAAATAACTTAATGCATTTATAAAAATTTAAATGTGTTGGGTTATTTTTTATTTGAAATTATTAATATTTAATATTAAACATAACTGTGATAAAATAGTTTGAAAAGAATTATATGGAATGAGCGTTTCGTATAAAATTTTTTAATATAAAAAGATTAAGGTGGTTTACTGTTATGTCAAAGTCTAAAGAAAATAACTTTTTAAAGACAGTTTTTTCTTTCTTAAAGTCAAAAGAAGATAAAGTTGATCAAACAGAATCAAATGATATTGTAGATGGCATAAATTATCCTATAAAAAACACTAAAACATTAAAAAGAGTATGGAAAAAGGATTATAATCCTTTAAGAAGTATAGTTTTGTGGGGATGGGATAACAACAAGAACCCAAGTTTTCTTATACTTTATGGAAAACATGAGTTTAAAAATACTCAAAGTGATGAAGAATCTGTGACTAGTATTCTTGAAGATGAAGTTAAATATACTAGTTATGCTATATTCAGGGGGATGAATGGACATCTACCATCTTTTGAATCAGTAAAAATTATAGAAGAAGATGGATATTATAATAGAAATAAAGATGAAGAATTTCCTAAAATGTATTATAAAACTAGAATCGATTATAGTTGGTATTGGAAAAGGGATGAAAACTACTTAGTTAAAGAGTTTCAAAATTTAGAAGAGAAAAATGAAATAGTATTACCATATTTTGAAGAAATATCATATGAAGAATGTGTGAAAAATGTACAAACCCAAAATATAAAATTTCATGATTTTAAATTAGTAAATCATCCTAATGAAGTTTTAAATTTGGATAAAGAATTTTATAAATATTATTCAGTTATTTATGATATGTTTAGCAATAAAAATATTTATATGAGGAAAAAGAGATTAACTCAATTAATAGATAGTAATCCAGAAAAAGAAATTTATGATTTACTTTTAAAAATTGGAAGTACTGAGATGATATCAGGTTTATTCTTGGAGTTTGCTAAAAGTAATAATTCATTATTAATAGAAGAAGCAAAAAATATTTTAAAATCAGATATAAATTGGGGTGGCGAAAATTATACAAAAGGCGTAAAGCGATGTTTAGCAATCTATGTAAATACAATGATTGAAGAATTAAGAGAAAAGAGAGAAAGCTTTATGCGTACACATTTATCAGAAATGGATTTACATCTTATTCATATCGATGGCAAAGATATTCCTTCTAATAAAGTACTTGAAGGAGCACATTATAGAAAGTATGCAGCTCAAGAGCTTTTAAAAGAATACTACGGAAGATATGATTATGAAAAACGTGAATGGATACAATATAGAAGTCCTAATCGTTATAAAGAGAGTATTTACACTGATGGAGTAATGTTAAATACAATTGAATTTAAAAATACAATTCAAGAAGTGGAAGCTTATGGATTAGCAGATGTTATTGGAAAAATAGCGTATTACTTAGATGCACCAAGGTTAACGTATTACTTTAAAGGTACTGGCAAAGGAAAAGAACTAAAATACTTTAAGAGATATGTAAGAAAGATTATTGATTCTTACTCAAAAAATGATGAAGAAAAATTTATAACAGCTATGAAATCTCTTCTAACAAGTTATACAAAACATGATTATGTATGTAAATTCAAGGGAAACTTTCAGTTTAATGATTTTATAAAATATTATTTATATAATGATTTTACAGAGAAGCCTCCAGTAGGCTGGGATAATTGGCAAGCTAGAAGTGAATGGATGCAAAATGATCAATTAATGAAGCTTCAAGGGCGATATGAATTTATGAAAGAAATATGGGACAACCATTTGGATGATGTATTATACATAGCTATAAATTCAAATATTAATCCAATATTTAAAGCATGTTATTATATTTTAAAAGATTCAGAAAGAACTAATGAACTTATAAATAATATGTCATATGAAGAGTTAAGTGATTTAACCTTAGTTTCTTATGAACCACTTGCAAATATGTTTATGAGTATTCTTACAGAAAAGTTAAATAAACTAGATAAATTTGATTCAAAATTAATGATAGATTTAATTAACAGTAAAAATGAAGCTGTTAATGAACTTGCTATTAGTTTTCTTGAAAGAACTAATGGGAAATTTAAATCTAGTGATATAGTGAATTTTATGTTTTTAAATGATCTTGATAATTGGATAAAGATATTTAAGGAAAGTATTTTATCACTAGATGAAAGAGAGTATTTAAACTTTGTAAAAGAAGTTATAGATAATTCTGATAGCTTTAAAGAAGCTAATGTTACTTTATCCAAAGACATTAGAGACTTGCTGTCACTTTCAGTCAATAAACTTAAAGACATATCTAATGATGAAAAGATGAATTTAATATCATATGTTATTTCATCAATTTTTGAAAAATCTAGTATGCCAGAGTGGATTGAGATATTTATAGAAGAAGCAATTTTTTCACTTTCATATGAAGAGTTAGAGAGCCTACTTAATGGAATTAACATAAAAGGTGAACAAAAAGCAATTTCAGAAAGAAATAGACAAATTATTTCTCTATTAGAATCAATAAAAAATAATGAGATACCTAAGGATTATCAACTAGTAAGTATACTAGAATCTGCTACAGCTCAAATGATTAAGATGTTGCTTGAAATTATTGAAAGGAATAGTGAAGCATTAAGTAAAAGATTTTCTACCTTATTAATTATGTTTGAATCTGATATAACTATACTTAATAAAAAAGCAGAAGAAATTTTTGATAATATGATTAATGAAGAACAAAAGAAATTACATGGAATAATAATTGATTCTCCAGTAAATAAAGTTTATCTATTTGGAATTAAAAAATTAAAAGCGATATATGGAGATTTGATTCCTAAAGAATTTATAATTCAAATGTTAGAGCATACTTCAAGTGAAGTAAAATCATATATTTCTAATAAAACAAATGAGATACTTGCAAACTTAGGTGATGGAGATGAGGAACTTTTTATGTATTATGTAAAAACACTGATATTTCTTCCTAATAGAATTTCTAAGAGCAAAGATAGCATATATGATTCTATACCTAAATTTGCAACTAAATATAAAAATAAATTAAATGAAATTAAAGATATGTTACTAGATATTGGAGGTTCAAATATTATAGTAGATTCAGAACGTGCACTTATGGCATTAGCTAAAATAAGAAAGGAGGCCATGTCTCTTGAAGGTTAATTATGAATATGCAAGCCCATCTATGTGTTTAAATAAAGGAAATGAAACAGTTCTAGGGCTTAGTCCAGATATTTCTAGAGATGAGAAAGTATCTTTTTTAGGTAAATTAAAGCACCCACTTATTTTTAGAGATGCAATGCTTATGCTTCGTGAAATTGTTATTTCTGATATGAGTCAAAAAAAGAAAGAAAGAGTTGAATTCTTTGAGTGGCTTGACAAAGAAATTGAGAGAAGAATATTAAAACATGATGAATATTTGCCAGAAATAAGAAATAGTCTTAACAAGGATATGAACACATTATTAAATTCCATTGAGGATAAAAATAAAGAAATATTTAATTTAATTGATATTAAGAACAATCTAAAAAAAGAAATTGATAAACAAGATATATGGAGAGATTATTATAAAATTGAAAAAGATTTTTGGAAATTTATAAAAGATAGAGATCTTGATCTTTGGTTTGTTTTAGATCCTGTAATAACAGTTCATCCTGATCAAGTATCTTTTGAAGCATTTTCTGTAGATGAGTCTACTTATGGGTGCCTATCAATTGATATGGAAGAGTTTGAATTGCTACAAAAACCATCTTTAGGGACAACTAATATAGATTTTTCAGCTAAGCTAGCTAAAGAAATTGAGAGATTTAGGACTTATAGTGAGGTGAATCTATCCGTTAATCCAGAAGGTTTTGGAGTAGAGAGTGGAGTAATGCCTGAACATATGGAAAAGAAAATAGATCTTCCAGAAACATGGATAAAGGGTTTTAATCAAGTCTCTTCAGCAGCTAGTTTAGATGGAGTAGATGTTGAGTTATCACCAATAGATATGTATGATATATGTTCATTTTTAAGAAGACATAAGGCGAAGGAAAGTCCAAGATATATGAAATGGATATTAGAACCTGGTAAGCCAATTAAAATTACTTTTGAACCTTTTGGGAAGACTCTTACTCTTAATTCAATTTATAATGGAGAAAAGAAAAGAGAAGAAAAAATATGGGGAAGAAGACGTTGGCTTGTGTTAGAAAAGATAATTCCTTTAGTTAAGTCTTTTAAAGTAAGACTTCTTGGATTTGGAATGCCACAATTTATTATAGGAGACATGGGAGCGATGAAGATGACTATAGGTTTTTCATCATGGTCTTCTAACGATTGGGTAAAAGGAACAGCATTTAATATATTAGGTGGATTTATTGGAGAAGGAAATTACCATAAAGTTTATGAATTATTAAAAGAAAAACGTTTTGTGTCAATAGATAAAATTTATGAAGATTTAACTGAAAGCTCAAAGAGTGAAAATAAAGCAGGAATAGGTATGGTTTTAAGGCGTGGAGAGGGTTATTATGATGCAATAAAAGACTCTGTAAGATTTAGAAGATTATGCAATGAAGAAATTCCAAAAGAATTATATGAAACAACACCTATGGAACTAAAGGTCCAAGAACATATAGATGAAGGCATGGATAATTTTAGAGTAACAGTAACAGAAGATAATGAGTTTATTTTTACACATTCACTAAAAACACCAAATCCTAAATATAAAAAGTGGAAATATTATAGGACAGATGATTTTAATAGAGAATTTGATTTTACAGAAACTTTAATAAAAATAGATGAAGAAGGCCAAATTTCAAAAGTCAAATGTGACTGTAGAGATTTTAACAAAGGACCTAGAAATATTTCAGCTCCGTGTTCACATATTTTAGCCTTATATTTAATTTCTACAAAATTTTTGAAGCTGAAATTAGAACAAAATAAAGAATATAAAATTAATGATATTATGGAGACGGTACTATGATGGAGAACCAAGAAAATAATAGAAAAGATTATAGAGAAGCTGTAAATGCAATTGGTAAAAAAGAATTTACTCTTATAAAGATGCAGGAATATGGATTTTGGCCACAGAATCTACCTACCCCTTATGAAAGACAAGAAAATGAAACAAGTGAACAGTATGAAAATAGAAAAAACCTATTAGAAAAATATGAAAAAGTAATTGATGAAATTGCTAATTTGTATGAAGAAAAAGATAAGATAAATTCAAAGCTAATAGAATTTCAAAAAAAATATGATGAAACATGGGATTATGAGAAAATAAGATTAGATGTATCTAAGACTATTATGGAGGAATCTATTGCAAGACGTGCTGAGAGAAAAAAACAAAGAGAACTTGAAAAAAGACAACGCTCAGAGGAATGGAAGAAAGAAAAAGAAAATAAAATTGTATTTATAGGAAAAGGATATTCTAGTTTACTTAAAGATAGAGAAATTGATAAAGAAAAGCTATTAGTACAAGATTTACCTATTATAAATGATGACAAAGAACTAGCTAGTTTTCTAGGAATAGAATATAAGAAGTTGAGGTTTTTAGTTTATCATAGAGATGTTGTATCTGTTGATCATTATTATAGATACACTATTCCTAAAAAAAGAGGAGGAGTTCGTAATATTGCAGCTCCAAAATCCGTATTAAAAAATTCACAAAGAAAAATTTTAGATGAAATTCTAATGAAAATTCCTACTAGTGATGAAGCTCATGGATTTTTAAAGGGAAAATCTGTAGTTTCATCAGCACAAAGTCATTTTAAACAGCCTGAATTGCTTATTAATATAGATCTTGAAGACTTCTTTCCAACAATTACATTTGAAAGAGTAAGAGGAATGTTTAAATCTTTTGGATATTCTGGATATATTGCATCTATGTTAGCAATGATTTGTACATATTGCGAACGTATGAAAATAGAGGTTAGAGGAGAAGAAAAATATATAAAGACATCAAATAGAATTCTTCCACAAGGTTCACCAGCAAGTCCAATGATTACAAATATAATTTGTATGAAATTAGACAAAAGATTAAAGGGTCTTTCTTCTAATTATAATTTTACTTACACAAGATATGCAGATGATATGAGCTTTAGCTTTAATGAAGATGGTGATGAATTAAATATTGGAAGATTTATAGGATTAGTTTCAAAGATTGTTAAAGAAGAGGGTTTTAACATAAATAAGGATAAAACAAAATTCTTAAGAAAAAATAATTGTCAATGTATAACTGGTATTGTAATAAACAACGAAGAAATTGGAGTTCCTAAAAAATGGATTAAAAGATTAAGAGCTGCTATTTATAATGCTAATAAAGCTAAAAACAGTGGAGAAGTATTATCAAATAAAGTTATAAATCAAATATCAGGAATGACATCTTGGATAAAGAGTGTTAATGAAAAAAGATACAAATCTATTATTGATTCTGCAATGGAGTTAATTAATAGGTAGTTAGATAGTTGTGTTAAAAAGGGTATATATAATTAGCTTATAATGTATTGGATTAATTATAGATTCATATAAAGGTAATATGAATAACTTGTTTAGAGTGAATTAGGTTAATAGAAGTAACATTTAAAATATATAGTAATAAATATAAAATATTGAATTTTAGTTAGATATATGATACAATTCTATTAATATAAAAATTGAATGAAACACATAGATTTCTTGGCCTTTATACTGTGGTGTTGCGCCATGGTGGAGATTTGTCATACACACATCATTAGGTTGCGCGCAATTCGCTACGCTACCAATACTGTGCACATTAAAAATCGATCCTTCGGTTATGTGACAGTATTGGTGCTACGCTGAAGTGTCACAACCGAATATAAGAATTGTTAGCAAGAAATCTATGTAGTTGTAAAGAGGCTATCTTTTGTTGTTACAATAAAGATGGTCTTTTTTGTTTTAAAGTGAAGATACTATATATTGAAGAATTATAAAATAAATTTTTTAACAAGTTGAAAAGAGGATGTTGCTATGAAAGTAATGACTTTTAATTTAAGATGTGATTTTTTCTTAGACTTTAATAATAGATGGGATGAAAGAAAAAATTTAGTCTTTGATATAGTAAACAAATATGATTGTGATGTTGTTGGGACTCAAGAAGCAACAGAGAAGATGTTTAATGATATATCAAATAACACTAATGCTTTTAATATTATAGGAAATCCGAGAAGTAAAAAATTATTTTCAGAGAGAAATGACATTTTAGTTTCTAAAAAGCATAAAATAGATAATTACAAGACATTTTGGTTACGTGATAATTATGATAAGATAGGCAGATCAAAGTGGTATTCTATGTTTCCTAGAATTTGTACAACAGCTGTAATTGAATTAGATAGTGGGAAAAAAATTAGAGTTTGTAATTCTCACCTAGACTTTCTTTTATCACAAGCAAGAGCATATGAACTTAAAAAACTTGCAGAGTTTATAAAGAAAGAACAAGAAAAAGAAGAACTTCCATTAATAATTATGGGAGATTTTAACTCTAATCCTAATAGTAAATTAATTAAGGATTTTACAAATGGAGATATCTTTAATAAAAGACTTGTAGCGGTTCAAGATATGAATAAGGAATTATATACTAAAGCTACTATGGGTCACTTTAAAAATAAAGAAAAAGGAGCACACATTGATTATATATTTGTATCAGAAGAATTTGAAATAATTGATGTAGAAATAGTAAAGTACAATGTTAATGGTAAATATCCATCAGATCATTATCCATTAATGGCTGAGATAAATATTAAATAAAAATAACAGTAGATAGTTTTGTAAAAATACAAATTTACCTACTGTTATTTTTATTCACTTTTTGTATCTTTAACTAGTACAATAGTTGCAGTTAATATTAATGCAGCTCCAATTACTAATTCAAAAGATAAATTTTCACCCAAAAGCAATACACCAAAAATTATGCTAACTATTGGTTCAAAAGTTCCTAAAATAGATGTTGATGAAGTTCCAATTAATTCAATAGCTTTAAGTAATAAAATTATAGATACTATGGTGGAAATTAATGATATTCCTATGTATGATCCTACTATTTTAGTATTAAAACTCAATACTATTGATTTTGTAAATAGACCATACGTAACCATGCCTAGAGTAGCTCCTATACACATATATAAAGTCGATATTTTATTATCTACTGATTTTATACAGTCAAGTCCTAATATAATTAAATTAATTGCATAAGCTACTCCAGAAAATAATGCTAAAAATATTCCTAGTGTACTTAATGATTTACTTTCAAAAGCAACAAGAGAATAAACGCCTATTCCTGAAAGCAATAATGATATTATTTTTCTTTTACTAATCTTCTCTTTAAGAAAGACAAAGCCAATAATACATACAATCGCTGGATATATAAAATGAAGAGTAGTAGCTAGTCCAGCACCTAAATAATTATAAGACATAAATAAAGTTTGTGTTGTAATAGTGTATGCAATAATCCCAATTGCTAATAAGATTAACATAGGTTTTCTTTTAATTTTAATTTTAACTTTTTTATATAAAAAATATATAAATAGAATTATTGATGATAATAAAAATCTAAATATTATGACTGTTGTTGGATTAGATCCATTTTTATAAGCTATTGAAGCAAATATAGGCATAAGTCCAAATGCTACAGATGATAAAATAGCATATAATAGTCCTCTATATGTATTCAAAAAAAGTCCCCCTCTTGATTTTGATAAAATTAATTGAAGATTGCTTTTTAAAGTAAATGTTAACACCATACTTTATAGATTATAATTAATTTTATTTTTATAAGCAACAACAATATTAACACTATTACTTTATATATTGAATTATGTAGTACTAAAAGGAGTTTTTACTTCATATTATATAATATAAAATCTGAGGAGGAAAATTTATGAATGATGCTTATGTCTTTAAAAATGAAAATAGATTTGAAGAGTATTGCGAGACAGTAAATATAGGAGACATAAATGTTAACTTTAAACCAACAGACTTTATAGAGAATTTTATAAAAAGTAATTATAGCATTAAGAAAATAAATCTTAATTATACAGTATTTATTGGGACATATATTTTAGAAAATGGAAAGAAAATAGACTACTACTACAAACCATATATAATATTAGAAAAAGATTCAGAAGAAAATTATGAAAATTCAGTGCAAAAAATATCAATGAGCGATATGAAGAAAGCATCTGAAGAAGCACAAATAAGAAAATATAACTTTATAGCTGATTATACTTATACTAGATCAAAAAACGATATAAGGCGTAGCGTTGTTGAATGTAAAGAAAATCCGTTGTTAGTTAAAATTATAGATAATGTTATTTGTAATTATGAAAGAAAATTTATGAGAGAGCTAAATATAATATTTATTGAATCATTTTTCAATAAAATAATTCAGGAGGGTGAAATAGAAGTTAAGAATATATATAACACTTATATAAAAATACACAATACATCATATTATAAAGAGGAATTTAGGAAAATGCCGTCATTTAAAATAAGTAAAATTGGAATGGAGTATTTTTATAGTAAATATTAGCTTTTAAAAGACTATTAGATTAAATCGAGTAGTCTTTTTCTGCTATTTCACTTGTTTTGGAAAATGAATGTAAAGAGATGTATAATATTTACGATAAATACATTATAAGTAGATTGAGCTATTAAGAATGATAATTTTAAGGAAATATTCAAACAAAAAACATTAATATAATGAGGTGAAAAAATTTAGATAGTCATATTAAAAAGTATAATTACATAGATTAAAAACTAATAATATATTTAATTAAGAAATAGAACATTTAATTAAAAGATATAAGAATAAGGGGATATTAATATATGAGTAAAGTTGTTAAAAGAGGATATGTAGATACTGATGAAAAAGAATTTAATGAAAAATCACTTTTAAAATTACATAAGGCTGGACAGGATTTATATTATCTTTTAAATCAAGGATATAATATAAAAAGCGCCTCTGTGTTTATAGGAAATCATTATTTATTATCTGAACGACAAAGATTAGCATTAGTAAGATCTGTTTCTTCAAAAAATAGAATTTTAATCAGAAAAGCTAAAGAAATTAAAGATAATTTAGATGGTAAAATTGTAAATATAGATGGATTTAATAGCATAATCACATTAGAAGTTGCTTTATCTAATTCATCTTTATTGAAATGCATGGATGAAACAATTAGAGATTTAGCAGGATTGAGAGGCACATATCGTATAATAGATAAAACTGAAACAGCAATTACGCTAATTGGAGAAATGTTAGAAAAAAATAAAGTGAGAAAAGTTATTTTTTATTTAGATGCACCAGTATCTAACTCCGGAAAACTAAAGGAGAAGATATTAGAATTATTGAGTAAATTTAATTTTGATTTGCAAGTTGAAAATATTAACAATGTTGATTCAATATTGGAAACTTTAGATAATGTCATAACAAGTGATGCAATTATTCTTGATAAATGCAAAAGTTGGATTAATTTAAATAAAAAAATTATGGATAATAACATCAATGACTATACATATATTGATTTTTCTTTATTGAATGATTGTAATAAAGAGATGTAAAATTATAAGTGTTACCCTATAGATATTAAAACATATCTATAGAGTATTTTTTTCTTATAATATTTTATATTGAGTTTCTTTTGAATCATTCATTAATTAATGGTTTAATTAAAAAATACATTTAATTTTTGCCAATAAGTTTTAATGCAGAACTCATTAATCTCAATTTAAGCATGCCATTAACTTTTACCTATCATAAATTCTCAATACTCTTTTATATCATAAATACTCTGTATAACTGAAATCTTAAGATTATACTTTAGACATTATATTGTTAAGATGGAATATTTTTATCTTAATATTATTTTTATTACATGGGCATAATATATGTGAAGCAAATTATGATTATAAGGAGGAATATTTATGGAACATAAAAGAAAAACTTCAAGTAGTAATAGTGCTTTGAATTGGTTAACAAGATTAGCATTAGTTGCAATAATTTTAGCAATAACATCATTTTTAACACCAGGATTTACTATCAATGGACTATGGTCATTTTTATTAGCTGCAGTTGTAATAACTGTATCAGACTATGTAGTAGAAATGTTTATGGGAGTTGATGCATCACCTATTGGAAAAGGTGTAAAGGGATTTATAATTGCTGCATTAATAATATATTTAGCACAATTTGTAGTTCCAAATATGAGAGTATCTATGGTTGGAGCATTATTAGCATCTGTAGTTATTGGAATTTTAGATGCAGTATTGCCTGGAAGGGTAATGTAAAAATAAATATTAATTTATAAAATTAATTAGGACTCTAGAAATAGAGTCCTTTTTATTATATTTATATATCAGTAATGTTTTATATATATAATTAAGTTTTAATGTGAAAACTAGGTTTAACCTATATAGAGCAAATGGTTTTAAATCAAGCAGAGCAATTTATATATAAATAATAAAAAATATTAATTTTATAAAATTGTTTTTATATGAGTAACAATTGTTACGTACAGTGTTATTTATAAATGATATATTGAATCTAAGAAATATGATATCTGTTGAAATAAAAAACAATATGCTATATAAAGTAAAGTTACATATTGAAAGTACTAAATGGGATATTATACTGAATATAATAAATTATTTAATATTGGAGGAAGAGATATATGAGTTTATTTTTAGGGAAAATTCATTTTTGGTTATTTAATAAAATTTTATGGTTTGAAGGATTAGAGGATGAAATAATTAAAATTGCTAAAGATGAGGGCTTAGATGTTTTACAATTAAAAAAAGAAATTGAAGGTAAGTATGGAACTAAAATACCTAATAAACCTCTTGAAGAAATCATAGATACAAGCAATATTCATGTTTGGTTGCAAGAAAAAATACATTCATCAGAAGGAAAAATAGCGGCTTGGACCACTATATTAATAGATAATAATGATGAAGTAAAAGAAAAGTTAGAACAAGTTTATATAAATCAAGGAGTTAAGGCAGCTCATGAAGTGAAAGAAGAGGAAATTATCTTAAATAGTGCAGAAGATATATTTAATAAAGTTAATGATTATATTTTAGACGGAATGCCATGCGATAGAGTAAATGAAATTATAAATAGTAATGAAAATTGCGTGGAATGGACTAGAAGAATTTGTGTACATAAGAATATATGGGATAACGAAAAAGGTGATGTAAATTATTTTTACTATTTAAGAGATTTATGGATTAAAGCTTTTGTAAATGAAGTAAATCCTGAATTTGAGCACGTAGAAGGGAATAATGGTATAAAATCTATAATAAGAAAATAACGATTTTTATAAAAAAATATACAGGCTATAAACAAGGGAATAAAGATGCTAATTAATTAATAAAAATTTAAATTTACAAAAATAAAATTTATATCTACAAATATATTATACATTATAAATTAATTATCTTAATATTAGATATTATTGCACCAATAATTCTTAAATGAATATTATAATATCTGAAGGGAGATGTTAAATATGAATTTTGAAAAAGAGTATTATAAAGATTTTGAAAAAGAGGATTGTTATAGAAATTTTGAAAGCTTTCGAAGCTTACAGGATAAATGCAAAGAGTACTTAAACTATCATATCATGATAACAATGACAGACGAAAGTATGCTTGACGGAATTATAGTAAAAGTGGATGTTGATGGAATTAGCGTACTGATTGGAGAAGATGTAATAGAAAAGGAAGATACAGAAAAATGCTCACAAGAAAGACAATTTCATGGTCATAGACGTCCAATGAGATTTAGACGTTTCAGACATCGATCATTTCCATTTTCAGCTTTAGCAGCAATATCTTTATTACAGTATCCATACATTATTCAACCACCATATCCATATTATCCTTATTAAGGATATAAAATATCAATCTAAGTTGATAAACAAATAATATCAACTTAGATTGATTATTTTTTTTATTTTTAGATATGAATTTCTAAATCTTTTAATTTTATAAAAGAATATAATATGTAAATTTATATTATACATTATTAATTTATAAAAATTGCATACTATAAAATAAAATGTATAATAGAAGTTAGCATGTTCTCTATAAACTTAGCAATAAGATGAGGATTATGGATTAAAAATGTTAATTTGGAGGAACTATTGTGCGGAGAAAAGAACCTTTTAATTCTTTAAGATGTAATATGAGAAGTATTGAAGAAGAAATACAAGAAAATACTTTATTAAAGAAGACAAAAAGAAATCGTATTAAAATAAATGATTTAACTGAATTTAAAGAAGCATTAAAAAGAGAAGGATATAAGATAAATGGTTTTAATGAGGAACGCTTTAAAAACGAATTTGCAAGTGTTTTTGCAGTAAATAAAATTATAATAGAAAAATTATATGAAAATCTTAATGATCCTGAAATTACATATAAAGTATATGATATTAAGGACTTAATTGATTATATAAAGAAAACTATGTTATTTGAAAATGAACATAATAAGTTATGCAGAAAAATAAGTAAAATGAAAAAGATAAATATACATAGAATTGAATATGAAAGAAATCCTAGTGTGCAGGATGATGTTGAACATATTGTAAAAGTAATAGAAGAATTAAAAGAAAATATATGCGGAATAATAAACGAAGAGGATAAAGAGAAATTAGAAAATTTAGAAAAAGAAATAAGTAAGAAGTATCTTTATGCCAAGGATATTGAGCTGCTAAAAAAAATGATCGTTATTAAAAATCAAAATGTTGAAGAAATATATAATGTTAAATCTAAAATAAAAACAATATCTATAGATGTTCCTAAAAATATAAATCATGGATATATTTCTGCAAAAAATGGGTCTGTAGAATACCATGATTATTTAAATAATAACATACCAAGAATTCAACGTCTAATAAATAATGTACATAAATATGTAAAAGTTGATGAAGAGGAAAAATCAATTTTTAAAATAAATCAAAGTGAGGCTTTGCAAGATTCAATAAATATAGCAGTAGCAACATACGACAATAAAGAGTTTAGAGCAATAAGTGGAAGCAATGATATAGATGGTTATTGCAAGGTAATTCCAGTAGAAAAGGCGATTTTTAGAAGCAGTAAGGTTAATAAGTTAGGCAATTTAGGTATAGGTTATAACAGAGTTAATGATAGTGAAAAGAAAATATTAGAAGATATACATAGAAAAATAGAGTCAAAGGTTCTGAAGAATGAAGGTAAGCTTATTTTATATACTAAATTTGAACCGTGTCCAAGTTGTTATTATGTAATAAATCAGTTTTGTGAGAAACATCCTAACATAAAAGTACAGGTTAAATATAGTGAAAAATATGGAGAATAGTTTTATACTTAATAAAGGGTGATTTTTAAATTTACTCTTTATTTTTTTGCAAAAATAATACATAATATAGTAAAAGTGTTATATATAGGAGGTGATGAGATGAGAGGAAAACATGCAATTGGAAATAGACCATTTGGTAACATACATTTAGATTATATTAAATATAAAGATAGTGATAAAGATATTAGGCGAATGTATGAAAGAGTAAAGAGTGATTATTTAAAAAATGAAAATTTGGACATAGATTTAGAGAAAGCATATTTAAATGAGAGATTTATATCTTATAGGAGTGACATAGGAAATTATTATTTAAATGCACTTATAATGGCTTTAGCTGCTTTTTTAGGAGGAATTTCTACACAGTACTCTAACAGACCGATTATGACATTAGCCATATTGCTTGCATTTATTTTTTCAGTAGTAAAGTCCTTTTCAAATATACATACAAAAATAATGATTAATAAAGAGAAATATGAACATAAGTATTATATTATATGTATTGAGGCTTTAAAAGAAATTGAACATGAACAAAATAGTATAATGGAAGTAGAAAAGATAAATTAAAAAATGGATTCAAATTACTTGAATCCATTTTTTTATGATTTTATTTATGCCTTGCTTTTAATTAATTGTACATTCCATGTTGACTCATATAGTTATATATTTGTTCACCATGTTCTTGTTCTTCTTTTTGAATATGATTTAATACTTGCCTCATATTTTTATCTTTAAATTCAAATATAGTTGTATTATAGGTAGAAGATACATATTTTTCAGTAGATAATGAATCTTGACATAACATTTTATCGCTATTAAGATCATTTTGAGTTAATTGAGAAGTAGTAGCACTATTCATATTTTGCATAGAATTTTGATTTTGACTAGTAGATTGATTTTGTTGGCTGCTTTGACTTTGATTAGCTTGTTGACCTTGACCAACACTTGGAACACTTCCACTTAACATTTGATTAATAGAGTTTAGATGTTGTTGCTCATTTTGAGCTAATGTTGCAAATAAGTTTTTTAATTCTACATCACAAGCTTTATCAGAATATTTATTGTATTTTTCCACACATAATTCTTCATGACTTTTTTCATCTTGCAATAATATTCGTTCTTTCATACTTAGATTTACCATAAGAACACCTCCAAGTATAGTTTTACTAAAAAGTAAAACATTATTCATTTTCTTTTATTTATAATATATTTACTAAAAATTTCACTTTTATGTTAAAATGTAATTAAAAATTAAATACCAAAGTAGGTGTAGATGAAATGAAAGAAAACTTAAAGGATAAAATAGATAATTTTTTAAAAGAAAACAATATAAATATAACAGGCGGAACTATAAAAACAGAAGCGGAGCTTTCATTAGTTCTAAATAATATTGCTATGAGTGATTTGAAAAAAGGAAAGTTTCAAAAATCATTATATTTTGTAACTAAAGCATTAGAATTTGATTCTAAAAATTACTATGCTTTATTTATAAAAGGTCTTATTTATAGATACTCAAAAAACTTTAATAAAGCTATTAAAACTTTTGAAGAGTATTACGACCTTAGCAAAGATTCATTAAGCCTTATTCATATAGGATTTTGTTATGCAGAATTAAATGATAGTGACAAGGCGTTAGAGTTCTTTAGAAAAGGAGAACAAGAATTCACAGAGGATGAAAAGAATAAATACAGTTCATTAATGTATACTGTTTATGAATGTATAGGAAACATATACATGAATAGAGAAAATATTTTAGAGTTTAACGAAAACGATAAATTTAGCTTAAACTATAAATTAGCTATTAAGTATTATAAGATGTCACTTAGCATAAATAAAAATAATCATCTATTACTTAATAAATTAGCAGCTTGTTATCATCATTTTGATGATGAGAAAAAAGCTTTATATTGTTATGAAGAAGCAGCTAAAGTTGCACCAGAAATACAAGAATATAAAGGTGCAATAGAAGAGATGAAAGAACAAGGTATAATAGCTGATGTAATAGAGTTCTAAGTAATTTTAGTGTTAGGAGCTATATTTTTATAAAGAAAATTTAAGATATAAAGATTATAAAATCTTCAATGATGCTTATTTAAGTATTGTTGAAGATTTTTTTATAAATAGAAATAGTGCATATTAATTCATATTAAGTGAAACAATTAAGATATATTAATTTTAATAGGAGTGATATTTATGGAAGAAAATCCAATGTTTTGCTATCAATGTGAACAAACAGCAGGGGGAAGGGGTTGTACTAAATTAGGTGTATGTGGTAAAACGCCTGAAGTGGCTAATCTTCAAGACTTACTTATATATCAATGTAAAGGAATAAGTATTTATGCTAATGAGCTTATAGAAAAAGGTGAAACCATAGATAAGAGTATTGTTAGTTTTGTAGAAAATTCATTGTTTACAACTCTTACTAATGTTAACTTTGATGCAGAAGTCCATGTTGAAATGCTTAGAGAATCTCAAAAAATTAAAGAAAATTTGAGAGAAAAAGCTGAAGATAACAAAGAATATCCAGAACAAGCAACTTATAATTTAAGTGATACTAAAGAAGAAATGCTGAAAGATTCTAAGAAAGCTGGAATTATGTTTGATCAAACTATAGATGCAGATGTAAGATCACTTAGACAAACAATTATTTATGGATTAAAAGGTATAAGTGCTTATGGTCATCAAGCTAGATTTTTAGGATATTATGATGATCAAGTGGATAATTTTTATTTTAGAGGACTAGAGTGTACAACAAATGATAATTTAAGTGTTGAAGAACTAATTAGAATGACTATGAGAACTGGTGATATGAGTGTAGCAGTTATGAAGAAATTAGATGAAGCTAATACTGAAACTTATAAAAATCCAACTCCACATAAGGTTAATGTACATATTAAGAAAGGCCCATTTATCATTGTTTCTGGTCACGATTTAAGAGATTTGGAGATGCTACTTAAACAAACAGAGGGAAAAGGAATTAATATATATACTCATGGGGAAATGATACCTAGTCATGGATATCCAGGACTTAAGAAATATAAACATCTTGTTGGTAATTATGGTGGAGCTTGGCAAGATCAACAAAAGGAATTCGATGGCATTCCAGGATGTATTCTTATGACTACAAATTGTCTTATGAGACCTAGGGAAACATATAAGGATAGAATATTTACTACAAGTGTAGTTGGATGGGATGGAGTAAAGTATATAAAGGCAGAGAAGGATGGCTACAAAGATTTTACAGAGATAATAGAAAAGGCATTAGAACTTGGAGGATTTAAAGAGTCAGAAGAACCACATGAAATATTAGTAGGTTTTGGTCATCATGCAGCTTTAAGTAATGCAGAAACAATAGTAAATGCAGTTAAGGAGGGGAAAGTTAGACACTTCTTCTTAATTGGAGGATGTGATGGGGCAAGACCAGGAAGAAATTATTATACGGAATTTGCAGAGAAGGTTCCAAAAGATTGTATAATTCTTACTCTTGCATGTGGAAAATATAGATTTAATAAGCTGGATTTTGGAGAAGTCGCAGGACTTCCAAGATTATTGGATGTTGGTCAATGTAACGATGCATATTCAGCAGTTAGAATTGCAACAGCACTTGCAGATGCTTTTGATACAGAGGTAAATGGATTACCACTTTCAATAATTTTATCTTGGTATGAACAAAAAGCAGTTGCTGACCTTTTAGCATTACTTTCATTAGGTATAAAAGGAATATTTGTTGGTCCAACATTGCCAGCGTTCTTTAGTCCTAATGTAATTCAATATTTAGTTGATACATTCAATTTACAATTAATAAGTGAACCAGATGATGATTTAAAGACTTGTTTGCAACAAGGAATATAATTGCAAGGTATTTAATTATGAAAGTATAGTATGAGTTTTTAAGAATGTATAATAATGAAAAATAAGGATTGCTTTAATAAATCAATTATTAAAAACAGTCCTTATTTTTATGTGAATGATTATAATATTTTACTTAAAATACAATAAAGTCTAAATCATAAGATAAGAAGTGAAAATTAGCAATTAAGAGTGCTTGAGGCAGATAAATAAGAGTGATTTTGAAATACAAATAGGTATAAATTTCCAATTGTGTTATAATTGATGAAATAAATATAATAAAGGGTGTGTTAAGTTGTGAGAGCATTTATATTTGATATGGACGGTGTAATAATAGATAGTGAACCAATACATCGTCAGGTGCATGGAGAAATTATGAATACCTTAGGGATAAATATATCTAAAGGGGAATTAGCATTATATGCAGGAGCTACAAATGAATATATTTTTACAAAATTAAAAGAAAGATATGGCATAAAAAAATCTGTTAGTGAGCTTATGGAGTATAAATCTAAACTTATTATTAAAAAAGTAAAAGAAGAGTCACTAGACCCTATAAGTGGAATTAGAGAATTATTAAATGCTTTAAGAAAAAATAATATAAAAGCAGCAATAGGATCATCTTCTCCTAGAAGTTTAATAGAGGCTGTTATAGATAAGTTTAAGTTACAAGATTGCTTTGATTGTATAGTAAGTGGTGAAGAAGTTGAAAGAAGTAAACCATATCCTGATGTTTACATAGAAGTAAGCAAAAAGTTAGGTGTAAGTCCAGAAAATTGTATAGTAGTTGAAGATTCTCATAATGGGGTACAAGCTGCTAAAAGTGCTGAAATGAACTGTATAGGCTTTGATAATATAAATTCAGGCAATCAAGATTTATCGAAAGCAGATGTTAGGGTAGATACTATAAGAAAAATAGATATATTTAATCTATATAAATACTTTGGGTAAAGTAATATTAAAAGGTTATTATTAAAAAATATTATTGACAAACTATAAGTTTTAAAATACTATAAAAATATATAGATTTCAGAAAAAGGAAGGTATTTTTGTGAGTGTCGTAAGTATTTAATTATAACTAATTTAATATTCATCAAAAAATGGGGTATAAAACCTTTGTTTGCTGATGGAAAAATTAATTATTATAGATATACTACGAGTCACGAAATAACTTTATTAATAAAGATATAAATAATTATATCTTTATTAATGTTGATTTTTAGCCGTGGAAATATCCACGGCTTTATTTATTTTGTAATTATATTTATAGGTTTAAAAACAATAAATATTACTAAAACAAGATAATTTAAATCTTGAAATCTATATAGATTTTCGTGGCTTGAATTTTAAGAAGAGGAACGAAAAGAATGAATAATATAACACTAGAAAAATTAAATTATGAAAATTTAAAAGAAATTGTAAAATCATATTGTGTAAGTAATTTAGGAAAAAGCTTAATAGATAAACTTATGCCAGGTAAGAATTTAAAGCAAGTAAACAGAATGTTAAATGAAACTTCAGAAGGAAGAAGACTTATAGACGCATCTTATCATATGCCTCTTGAAGGAATATTTGATATAAATCCATTATTAAATAAAATGGAAAAAGGGGCAGTGCTTGAACCTTCAGAATTAATAACTATTGGTGATTTTTTAAGAGGATGTAGAAAAGTAAAATTATTTATTAAAGACAAAGAAGGATATGCTCCTACGTTAAGTAGCTATGGTGAAAATATAACTGAACTTAAATATATAGAAGAGGAAATTTCAATATCAATTAAAGGTACTGCAATTGATTCTAATGCAACAAAAGAATTAAAAAAAATAAGAAAACATATTAACTTATGTGAAGGAAAGATAAATGAAAAGCTTGAAAAATTTATAAAAAGTCCATCTAATCGAGAATATTTGCAAGAAGCTTTTGTAAGTCAAAGAAATGGAAGATACACTGTTCCAATAAAAGCTTCATATAAAAATCAAGTTAATGGTAGTATTGTTGAAGTATCATCAAAAGGAAATACGGTGTTTATGGAGCCAAATCTAATATCTAAATATACAGTAGAATTAGCTTCTTTAAGAGGTGAAGAAAGTATTGAAGAATATAAGATACTAGCAACTTTAACAGAAATGATTTTTTCAAGAATTAGAGAATTAAAAGTTAATGTTGAAGTTATATCTGAATATGACATGATATTAGCTAAAGCAAAATATAGTAAGGATATTAAAGGGGTTAAACCTAAATTAAATAATCACGGTTTCATTAATATAATAGATGGAAGATACCCATTAATAAAAAATTCAATACCTTTAAATTTGAAAATAGGAGAAGAATATAGAAGTTTAATAATTACAGGGCCTAATGCTGGAGGAAAAACAGTAGTATTAAAAACAGTTGGAATTCTTACAATGGCAATTCAAAGTGGATTTCATATAAGTTCAAATGAAAACTCTGAAATGGCTGTGTTTGATAATATATTTGTTGATATTGGTGATGATCAAAGCATTGAAAATTCATTAAGTACATTTTCATCACATGTTGGTAATTTATCAAGAATTTTAAGAGAAAGCACTAAAAATACATTGCTTTTATTTGATGAAATAGGAAGTGGAACAGAACCTAATGAAGGTGCAGCATTAGCTATTGCAATATTAGAAGAGTTTTATAAAAAAGGATGTATAACAGTAGCATCCACTCATTATGGTGAAATTAAAAATTTTTCTTACAATCATCCACATTTTGAAAATGCTGCAATGGAATTTAAAAAAGATACTTTAGAACCAGTGTATAGGCTTAATATAGGAAAAAGTGGAGAAAGTAATGCCTTATATATTGCTAAAAAAATGGGCATTGATGATGATATACTTGATAGAAGCAAAAGGTATTTTAAGAGTAAAGAATATAATTATGAGATTATAGATTCAAGAAAATTATTAAAAAATAAAACTGAAAATGAAAACTTGGAATATGAAAATATAATTAATGAGTATGACTATAAAATAGGTGATAAAGTTTTATTATTAGATAAAAAGGTTAGTGCAGTAGTTTATAAAAGAAAAGATAGATTTAATAATGTAGTTGTATTTTTAAATAATGAATTTGTAGAAGTAAATTTTAAAAGATTAAAGTTAGAATTTACAGCAGAAGAATTGTATCCAAAAGACTATGATTTGAATCAATTGTTTGTAAGCTTTAAAGAAAGAAAATTAGACAAAGATTTAAAAAGAGGCTCAAAGAAAGCAATTAAAAAATTTAGAAAAGAAATTAACACAGTAAATGTATAACTAAATAGTATAATAGTATAAGTATCTATCTATAAAATGAACTTAATTTAAGGTCACTTTATAGGTAGTTATTTTTATTCTTTAGAAATTTATATTCTTGAAAGTTTCTGGATAACTCAAATATAAATTTAGTTAAAGGTTAAGAAATGAACCCTAAAGAATAAAAAAATAATCATATGCCGCACTATTATTCCTGTACTGCGTTTGGAAAAGGTGCATGGCTAAAAAAATAGACACTCCAAAGTCCCTTAGCGATTTTTTTATATCTCCATATTTTCTACACAAGTATCTTATATAATAAATTTGAAATAATAGATAAGGAAGCGATTTTATATGGACGGTGATCCTATACAGCAGTTATTAATTACAAAAGTAAATTTTTATAAAAGAGTTCATATATATCACAGACTTAGAATATAATATGTAAATTTTAAGTAATGTTGTTATGTTAAGTAATACTTGTGATTTAGTATGTATATTTAAATTTATTATATACACTGAATTATAAGATTATGTTAAATGATATGAACTCTATATATAAGGAGGAAATATCATGAATAAAGAAATGAAAGCATTGATTAATGAAAATAAATTACAAGAACTAAGAAGCCACTTTAAAGATATGAATTCAGTAGATATAGCTAAAATAATGTCAGAACTAAAAGATAGTAAGTTAGTTATAGTTTTTAGAATTCTACCTAAAGACAAATCAGTAGAAGTATTTTCATATCTTGATAAAGAAATACAAAGAAAACTAATTCAATCTATAAAAGATAATGAAATAAAAGATATAGTAGAAAAATTGTTTTTAGATGACACAGTAGATTTCATAGAAGAATTACCAGCATCTATAGTAAAAAGAGTTTTAAAAAATACATCTGCAGAAAAGAGAGAACTTATAAATCAATTTTTAAGATATGATGAATCCTCAGCAGGTGCAATAATGACAATTGAATTTTTGGATTTAAAAGCTGATATGACTGTTAAAGAAGCCATAAACAATGTAAGATATAAAAGCAACAGTAAAGAGGTTGTAGAAACTTGTTTTGTAATTGATAATGATAGAAGATTACAAGGAACTTTATTTTTGAAAGATCTAATTTTAAATTCTGAAGACACAAAAATCAAAGATATAATGGATAAAAATATAGTTTATACTAAAACTATAGAAGATCAAGAAAAAGTGGCATTAATGTTTAAAGAATATGATTTAACTTGTATGCCTGTAGTTGATAAAGAAGATAGACTAGTTGGAATAATTACAGTTGATGATATTATTGATATTATTGAGCAAGAGAACACAGAAGATTTTCAAAAGATGGCAGCTATGGAACCTAATGAAGAACCATATTTAAAAACTCCTGCTATAAAGCTTGCAAAGCATAGAATTGTTTGGCTTTTAGTTTTAATGATTTCTGCAACATTAACTGGATCTATAATAAAAAACTTTGAAGATGTACTTCAATCAGTTGTAATACTTGCAGCCTTTATTCCTATGCTTATGGATACTGGTGGAAATGCAGGCTCACAATCATCTACTTTAATAATTAGAGGGTTAGCGTTAGGTGATATAAGTATTAAAGATTATGGAAAAGTAATACTTAAAGAGTTTGAAGTAAGTATTATAGTTGCATTTGCACTTTCAAGTGTAAATTTTGCAAGAATATATTTTTTAGAAAAGACTAGTTTAATGATTTCATTAACTGTCTGTGGAAGTTTGTTCTTTACAGTAATAATTGCTAAAGTTATCGGTGGAGTATTACCTATAATAGCAAAGAAGTTAAAGCTTGATCCCGCAATAATGGCAAGTCCATTAATAACAACTGTTGTAGATACATGTGCTCTTATGATTTATTTTACCTTAGCAAAATTATTTTTAGGAATATAGAGTTTTCTATGTTTTTAAATAAGTTTAGAGGAGAATTATACTATGATTAATATATTGCTTGTAGATGATGAAAAAAAGATATGTGAATTTGTAAAAGCATATTTAGATAAAGAAGGCTTTGTAACTGATGAAGCTAATGACGGATGCACTGCAATAAAATACTTTGATTTAAATAAATATGATCTTGTAATTTTAGATAGAATGTTACCTGATATAAGTGGAGAAGAAGTGTGCAATCATATTAGAAATAAATCTGATGTACCCATAATAATGTTAACTGCTAAAATAGATGAAGAAGACAGATTAGGTGGATTTAAACTAGGATGTGATGATTATTTATGCAAGCCTTTTAATGTTAAAGAACTTGTATTTAGGGTAAAATCTATTTTAAAGAGAAGTGGAAAAATAGATATTAAAGATATTATAAAATTTAAACAAGGAATAGAAATAAATACATCGTCACATGAGGTTACTGTAAGAGGGAAAAAGATAATATTAACCAATACAGAATACAAAATATTATTACTAATGGCATCAAATCCTCAAAAAATATATAGTAGAGAAGAACTTTTGGAAAATGTAATAGAAGGATATTGTGAAAAAATGGATAGAGTAATTGACAGTCATATAAAAAATCTAAGGCAAAAAATTGAATTTGATTCAAAAAATTGCAAGATAATTAAAACTATTTATGGGGTTGGATATAGATTTGAATTACAAGATTAAAAGTATATCACTAAGAAATATAATTTTAATATCATTTACTATAATTATGACTTTAACCATTTTTACAATATCAATGTTCGTTAAAAAAACATTTCAAACAGAGTTTGGCAAATATGTTGATGATAGCAATAAAACAGAAGTTGAACATTTAGTTTTTGACTTGGAAAATATATATAAAGATAGTAATTGGGATGTAGAATTAATTAAACAGCTAGGAGAAGATGCTATAAAGAAAGGAATTGCATTAGAAATATACAGTTATGATGATACTTCAGTGTGGAGTGTTTTTAAGGATGAACAAGTATTATCTAATGAAACATTAAAGAGCATTAGAGAAAATATGATGAGCATAGAGGAAAATTGGAATAGTAATTTAAAGGATTATAAGATAAATGTATATGATGAAAATAAAAACATAGTAGGATATGAAAAAATAATTCACTATGAATCAGTTTATTATATGGAAAATGACATGGAGTTTTTAAGTATAATTAACAAGTTTATGAGTATAACAAGTGTAATTTCAATTGGTAGCATAATATTAATATCAATATTAATATCAAAAATATTATCTAATTCTATGGAGAAAGTATCTAAAATGGCAAAGGTAATAGGAACTGGAAAATATAAAAGCAGTTTAGATTATAAAAGTAATATAAAAGAAGTAGATGATCTTATATTTGCTATAAATAATTTGTCAGTTAAATTAAATAATCAAGAGATTTTAAGAAAAAGATTAACTACGGATATAGCACATGAGTTAAGAACACCTATTACAAGTATTCAAGGGCACTTAGATACATTAATAGATGGTATTTGGGAGCCGACACAAGATAGACTTATAAGTATTCGTGAAGAAGTGACTAGATTGGGAAACTTAGTAGGAGAATTGAGAAAGCTTTCAAAATTTGATAGTGAAAAAGTTATATTAAATAAAGTAGAAGTAAATTTAAAAGAACTTATACAAAGTATAATATATAATTATGAAAGCAAAGCTTTAAAAAAACAAATTACGATTAAGAGTGACCTTAAAGATATAATTATAGAAGTAGATAAAAATCAATTTTCACAAGTTGTAATAAATCTTTTATCTAATGCAATTAAGTATACTGATATAGGCGGAGAAGTATATATAAGTATATATGAAGATTCAGAGAGTGTAAATATATCTTTTGAGGATACAGGGCGTGGAATTCCAAAGGATGATATAAATAATATATTTGAAAGATTTTATAGAGTAGATAAATCTAGAAATAAACAGACTGGTGGAATTGGTGTTGGACTCACTATAGCGCAAGGTATAATAAATGCTCATGAGGGAGAAATTTTAGTGAAAAGTGAATTAAATAAAGGTTCGGAATTTATAATTAAACTTTTTAAATAGTTATATATTAAACAGTTATTTACTAAAAAAGTATTCAATAGTTTATTGAATATTTTTTTATTGTGTGCCCAGCATGGGCACGTACTAATCGGTGAAAGTCCGTAATG
>NZ_CAURTC010000022.1:0-62558 GCF_963527835.1 uncultured Clostridium sp.
TTCAAATATGGGCTTTTTTTTTAATGTCGCACTTGATTATACAATTCATCATATATAAATTTAAGGCTTTGTTTTAGCAGAGTGTTAATATATGCATAAGTAAAGTGAATGGAGTAATATTTTTATTCTTTAGAAAATTATAAAAATCTTAAATCTGTGGATAATTTCTAGAATACCGTGTTTTAAAGGTATGAAGAGTACCTCTAAAGAATAAAAAATAATCATATGCCGCACCATTATTCCTGCACTGCGTTTGGAAAGGGTGCATGGCTAAAAAAATCGACGGCTCTAAAGTCGCCTTGGCGATTTTGCTCTATTTATATCTTGAAATATAAGATGAAGTAAATATTTTTTATGTGTTAGGAAATACTATTTAATATTAAATAGATAACTAAGGAGGAGTTAATATGAATTTTCCTAATTCATTTCCAGCACAACATCAAAATCAACATCCAGGATTTGAAGATGAAATGAGTCCAATTCCAATATATGATGATCTACAATATAATAAAAAAGGTGACTTATTAAATAATAAAGTCGCAATAATTACAGGTGGAGATAGTGGAATAGGAAGATCGGTATCAATAGCATATGCTAAGCAAGGAGCAGATATAGTAATCGTTTATTATAACGAAAATAGAGATGCAGAAGAAACTAAAAAACTTATAGAAAATATAGGAAGAAAATGCACTATTATAAATGGTGATATTGGAAGATCAGAGTTCTGTAATGATGTAATTAAAAGAACCATAGATGAGTATGGAAAGTTAGATATATTAGTAAATAATGCAGCTGTTCAATATGAATGCCAAGATATAAAAAACTTATCTGACGAGCAATTTGATAAGACTTTTAAAGTGAATGCATATGGAACATTTTATATGACAAGAGCTGCATTAAAACATTTGAAAAAAGGAAGTTGTATAATAAATACAGCTTCAGTTGTAGCTTTCAAAGGAAATGAAACTTTAATAGATTACTCTATGACAAAGGGAGCTATAACTACATTTACAAGGTCATTAGCACTTTCTCTTGCAAAGAATAGAAGTGGAATAAGAGTAAATGCTGTTGCACCAGGACCAATTTGGACTCCGCTTATACCATCTAGTTTTGATGCAACTAAAGTATCAACTTTTGGTTCAGATACTCCTATGGGAAGGGCGGGTCAGCCAGTTGAATGTGCAGGAGCATATGTATTTTTAGCTTCTGAGTGTGCTTCATATATTACAGGGCAAACAATACATATTAATGGTGGAGAAATAGTTAATTCATAATATAAATAATATTGTTTCTAAAATTGATAAAAATAAGGCTTGAATTTTGCGTAGAACAGGATTTAAGTCTTATTTTTAATTAAGCATGAATTATAAATAATTAAATTGATTTTTTATTAAGAAAAATAATATATAATTTTAAAAAAGAATATATCATTCTAGAGTGGAATTTTAAACTTAATTATCATATATCTATATTCAAATTACAATATTACAATATAATTTAAAATAAATAAATTGAGTCAGTATATAAGCAAGTACATGAGATATAAAAAGGAGAGTAAGCGAGTGAATAAATGATTTATAGTATCAAAGATGATTTCTAAAGTATATAGAAATCATCTTTTTAGTTTTATAAAAAACTAAATTATTTAGTAAAAAATATCAAAAAATAAAGAAAATATAGAATAAAATTCAAAAAATAGTATAATTTAAGTAATTATGGGTTGACATAAGATTAAATGTAGATTATTATAATATATGTTGGTAATATTTTACAATAAGGTATTTAGATAATTAAATAATATTTAATGATTATAATCTTTTTAAATAATTATCATGCGTTGAAAACAATTGGAATGGAGAAGTATGAATGAATATAAAGATAAGAGCTATAGAAACAGAATATCCAGAAAATATAGTAGATAATGAATTTTATATAAATCATTTTAAGCAGCAAGGAAAAGATATAAATAGATTATTAGAAGCTTTTGGAAGGAAAGAAAGAAGAATAGTAAATAATGATACAGATACAACAGTTAGTATGGGAATTAAGGCTTCATTAAAAGTATTAGAAAGTGCAAATCTTAAAGGCGAAGATATAGATTTAATTATATTTTCAAGTCAGTTTCCAGAATATATATGCCCAACTCAAGCGTTAATAGTACATAATGCTATAAAAGGAAAAAGTGATACTATAGTTATGGACTTGAATGTAAATTGTCTTGGTATGTTAGTAACTCTTGATACAGCATCAAGACAATTACTTCAAAATAATAAACTTAAAAGAGCATTAATAATAGGAGCAGATTATGCTTCAATTCACATGAAACGAAGTGATGAATTATGTTACCCAATGTTTGCAGATGCGGGTTGTGCAATGATTTTAGAAAAAACAGATGAAGATTGTGGATTCATTGATTCTGATTACTTTACTGATAGTAAAAAATATAATGCAGTAATGTATCCAGAATGTGGTTCATCTTCATATTATAAAGACGCTACATCTTATGATGATATGAAATTTGGATGGTCAGAATGTGATGATGATGTAGTTGAAATTGCAGTAAATTCTATTAATAAATTATTAAAAGACAATAATTTAAATGTATCAGATATAAGCGCTTTTTGTCTTTCACAATTTGCACTTCCTATAATAAATGGATGTATAGATAGATTAAGATTAGATTCAGAAAAAGTTATTTTTGTTGGGGACAAGTTCGGATATACAGGGACAAGCTCACCTTTTATGGCTTTTTATGATGGAATAAAGAGTGGAAAGATTAAACGAGGCGATTATGTAGTATTTTGGTCTATTGCAGCAACTAGAACAGCTTGCTCTGTTTTGTTTAAATATTAAGAAAAATGTTGATGTATGAATATGCAAAGTGGATGCAGTAATTAAATTAAGGAATTCTAAAAATAAGAATAAAATAGATTTTAATAAGAATATATTATATTTATATGAGTATATGGGGGAGAGAATTATGGAGAAAATTAAAAATTTAATTGAAGACTTTAGTAAAAGACCGGAAATAGAAAGTATTGCTCTTGGAGGGTCAAGAGCTACTAAATTAAATGATAATAACTCAGATTATGATCTGTATGTTTATTTAAATTCTGACTTATCTAAGGAAATTAGAAGAAATATTTTAGATAAATACTGCAATTATATAGAGTTAAATAATAATTATTGGGAAGCAGAAGATGATTGTTATTTAAATGATGGAACAATTATTGAAATTATTTATCGCAGTGTGGATGAATTTGAAAATGAATTAAAATCAGTAGTTTTAGATTGGAATGCACATAATGGATATACAACTTGTATGTGGTCAAATATTAATCAATGTGTAGTTTTATATGATAGAAATAATAAACTAAAAGAATTAAAGGATAAATATAATATTAAGTATCCTGAAGAATTAAGGAAAAATATTATAGAAAAAAATCTAAAACTATTAGATGGATACATTCCTTCATTCTCTATGCAAATAGAAAAGGCACTAGTTAGAGAAGATATAGTTAGCATTAATCATAGAATTACAGAATTTTTGGCTAGTTACTTTGATATAATTTTTGCAGTTAATGAGTTGCCGCATCCAGGAGAAAAAAGATTAATTTCAATATGTTTAAGTTCGTGTAAGTATTTGCCTAAAGATTTTGAAGGGGATTTAGATAAACTTCTTTCAGGAAATAGAAATAAAGAAGTTGTTATGGAAGTAGTAAAAAATATTATAGCTAATATAAAAGAATTAATTTTAAATATTAAATAATTAAGTTGGCTTTCAAAATTAATTATTTAATCAAAGTGAAAATAAGTATAAAAATATAAAAAATATATCCTTAAGATAAACTCCTAAGGATATATTTTTTTATTTATTAGCAGGTTCCCATTTACAACGAACTGGTGAGACTATTAGTTCTTCTTTTTTTAATTCTTTAAAAGCTTTATCAATATCTTTACGATCTAATCCTGAAAGTTTTTCAACTTCTCCAGCACTTAAGGGTTCATTTGCTTCATTCATAGTGTTTAATATTTGTTGCTTAAGATCCATGTTAAGTTACCTCCGTTTATAAATAATATATATTAAAGATTTTTACAATAATTATTATTAATTAATTTATTATATTATAACATAATAAATATCGATATAAAAGAATAAATTCAATATTTTACAAAAGTATATCAGTAGATTCCATATTTTCCGGTAGTGGAATCTATAAAAAGAGGTATTTTAGGTTGAATAAATGTAAATAGAGTAAATAAAAATATAGTTATGAAGAAGAGACTAGAATATAAACAATTATTACTTAAATCATAATTAGCATAAGCTTTAAATCCAATATATTGCCCTATAGTTACTCCTAAAACTAATGAGAATATATCTAAAACTAAAGAATGAATTCCAAAAGCACCAGTATAAGTATAGTAAAAAACAATTATTGTAATTGAAGCAATGATCATTGAAATTGTGCAGGTATAAAACCATTTTTTCCAATCTAATATTATATCATTGAAAATAATGTATGATATAATATACCAAATTATTGTTGGATATACTGCAAGTTTTAAGTGTTCCCAAATACTTTCGTTAACAGGGGTGAATATACCAACTAACAAAGAATTATTACTTAATTTGTATGTGTAATGAAAGAAGGTTGCTAGCAATGTTATAAAAGGAACTGACAATAAAAAATATAATTTATAATAAAAATACATTTCAAACATTATGATAAACCTCCTAATTTAAATATGTAAAGAAAATCTTTTTTATCATTACTATAATATATGGTAGTAATTCATTTAATTATGAGTTGTGTTTAAAATTTAATTTAAAATAAATTACATATTTTGTTGTTAGAGCAAGAGATTATTAAAAGATTTTTAGAAAAAATATTGAAAAATGCTAGTAGATTTTAAAGAAAATATCTATTAGAATATCTATTAAAGTAATATGCAATATATTTTTATAAATTGTAAAAAATACAATTATTATTGGGGGAATTAAAATGTTAAAAGTTACAAAAACAGATAAAGCACCAGCAGCTATAGGTCCATATTCTCAAGCAGTAAGCTTTGGAGATTTATTATTTGCATCAGGACAAATTCCACTAGATCCATCAAGTGGAGAAGTTATTGGAAAAAATATTGAAGAACAAGCTGCTCAAGTTATGAAAAACATTGGTTCTATATTAGATGCTAATGATATTAATTTTTCTAACGTTATAAAAACAACTTGTTTTCTTGCTAATATGAATGATTTTTCTAAGTTTAATGAAGTTTATGCAAAATATTTTATTAGTAATCCTGCACGTTCTTGTGTTGCAGTAAAAGAATTACCTAAAAATGTGTTATGTGAAGTAGAAGTAATAGCAGCTAAATATTAATAATTTAATACATTAAATAAGTAAAAGACTATACCTATTAAGAATGAATTTCTTAAGGCATAGTCTTTAATTAATTTAAGGAAAGATTTTAATTCATAGAAATAGTTTTTATTGTAACATTATTTTTTAATAATTCATTTTTAATATTTTCAGAAATATCATTATCATTGTTGCTTTTACAACTATTTAAATTTTTTCTAATTTTTATAAAAGGAATTTGGATTTCGATAATAAGAGTTGAAATGAATCCAGGAATACTGAGGATAGTATTATACAAATGATAATTAAATTTTAAAGATTGTCTAGCATTAGTAAACCATATCAATAATAATGGAAGTAAAACTATAATTAGTATTTCTAATAAAAATACTATATAGTACTAATGAAATTAACAAAAAGACCAATATGATGATAAAATCAAAATGAGCCTTAATATTTTAAGGCTCATTTTGGCGTCCCATTATCTTTTATGATGAGAATTAGTATTATTCATATTTCTATTCATGTTGTTCATATTATTTCTGTTCATATTATTCATGTTGTTCATGTTATTTCTGTTCATGTTATTCATGTTGTTCATGTTGTTCATACCGTTAAATGAATTGCCGCCATTATTTTGATTTCCCATAAGCATATTCATAAGGGGATTATTATTCATATTAGGACTATTCATCATGTTAGAACTATTCATCATGTTAGGATTCATTCCGCCCATAAGCATGTTTAAAAGGGGATTACCACCCATTCCTTGATTTTGGTTGTTATTTCCACCACCAAACATATTCATCATAGGATTACCATTCATCATTGGGTTATTTCCCATCATTTGATTTCCGCCCATCATAGGATTGTTTCCCATCATAGGATTACCACCCATAGCATTCATCATGCCAGATAGTGGGCTGTTAGGGAATAATGCACTAAATATCATACTTAATAATGGATTCATACTATATTCACCTCAAATATTTATTGCTGTTACTGTATAGTATTATGATTAAAGCTAAAACGTACTTAATTTATAGAAGATATAGTAATTAATAAATTTTTATATTTCTAAATTTTCTTGTGAATTAAAATATATTATTAGGATAAAATAACATAATAATATTATAGGAGGTGTGATTTTATGAATAATAATGAAGGAATGTTAGGGGGAGTACCAACTAATATTACTAAAGAAGTTACTACACCTAACAGTAATGCACAATCAATATCAGCTGTAATAAAAAATTCAGGAGAAATAACAGGATATGAACTTTCAAATGGTCAAAGAATATCCAAAGAAGAGGGCGTGAAAATGGCCAAAGATGGTAATATAGCTGGTGTATCAGTCAGTGTTTCTAGAAAAGGAGAAGAGTATCTTAGAAGTTTACCAGATCAAAATGAATCAAATAATTTAAGCGCGCTACCAACAATTAGTGAGTAAAAAATAGAAACATAAATAAATTTAATAGTAAATAAAAATAGTTGAGATTAAAATCTCAACTATTTTTATATAATGCAATTATTCTAAATTCAATTTATTTTTTATGATGTAATTAGTTATTAAGAAATAACATATAAAGAATATAGCATTAATAGCTATAGCAGAAATAAAAATTCCGTGAAATTGATTTATTGAAGATATATTCCATGAAATCATAGAATTAGAAATTTTATCTGAAAAAGTAATTGCTAAAGTAGAAAGTATTGTATTCATGATAAGATTTAAAACTATAAATGCTCCGAATGAAGACAATATTTTTCTTTTATTAAATAAGTGGCCTATTGATATAGAAGCATATATCATAATAATGCCCATGGCCATTTGAATTAATGCAGCAATTATAAATTCTAAACCAACCATATAACCACTTACACCCCAATGTTGATAAATAGATGAAAAAGCAGTATATAAATCCTTAAAGAAATTTGGGTTAAGTGCATTAGAATTAAATGCTAAAATTAATACTGAAAGTATTGCAACAATACCACTAACTATAGTCCACATAACAGCAATTAAAAGTTTACTAAATATATTTTGCCAAGGGGCTACAGGTAATGTATTCATTAAATAACCTTCATCCCCAAGAATGTTTTTATAAAATCTTTGTACAATTATAAAAAATGTTACTATAAATACTGCAGCCATAGTACATCCATAAGCAAATACACTAAGGAAAGCTGGAATTCCTCCTAAAGTATCTGTATTAATAACAGAAAAATCATTATTCATAAAAATTTTATTAATTAGTGCAAATATTAAAAGTGCAGCATAAAGTGGAAGTAATATTCTTCCAGTTGCTTTTGTCTCATATTTCATTAATTTTCCTAACATTTAAATACCTCCCTAAATAAAGCATCAACACTTTTCCCATGTTCTTCTCTAATTTCGTCAACACTTTTTGTCAAGTATATTTCACCATAAGATATAAATACAACATCATCTAATACTTGTTCAATATCTGATATTAAATGTGTAGATATAATTACAGTTGCATTTTCATTATAATTATTAATAATAGTGTTTAATATATAATCTCTAGCCGCAGGGTCAACTCCGGCTATTGGTTCATCTAAAAAGTAAAGTTCAGCCTCTCTACTCATTACTAAAATAAGTTGTACTTTTTCTTTTGTACCCTTAGACATAGTTTTTAATTTATCATTAGGATTAATATTCAAATTTTTTAACATATCATAAGCTTTATCAGAATTAAAATCTTTATAAAAATCCTTAAATAAATTTATAATATCAGATACTTTCATCCAATCATTTAGATAAGTTCTTTCTGGTAAATAGGAAACTATTTTTTTTGTTTCAACACCAGGTTTATTTCCATTAATTAATATTTCACCACTGGTAGGTGTTAATAGGGAATTAGCAAGTTTTATTAATGTACTTTTACCGCTACCATTTGGTCCTAAAAGTCCAACAATTCTACCACGATTAATTGTTAAATCAATTCCTTTTAATGCCTGTTTTCCACCATAATTTTTAACTAAACTTTTACATTCTAATATAGGTGTATTATTCATTATTTCATCTCCCTCATAAATTCATCCATAATATTAATTATTTCATCTTCAGTATAGCCTATATTTTTCATATTATTAAGAAAGCTTTCAATTTCTTTTTTAGCTAGATCATTTCTAATTTTATTAATCAAGTCTATATCCTCCGTAATAAATCTACCACTTGTTCTTTGTGTAAATACTAATTTTTTTCGTTCAAGCTCAGTAAGAGCTTTTTGCATTGTATTAGGATTAACAGAGGCTTCACTGGCAAGTTCTCTTACAGATGGTAATTTATCACCAGTTTTATATATACCTGAGATAATTCTTAATTGCAGCTGATCTATTAACTGTAGATATATCGGTCTATCATCTTTGAATTCCCAATCCATATTTTCAACTCCTTGTACTATTGTATTAATAACATAATACAATAGTACAACTATATACTAATTTTGTCAATACTATATTTGGAAAAAATATAATTAAATTTAAAAATAACAATTATTGATAAAATAAAAAGCACCTATAAAGTGTAAATTATTAATTACACTTTATAAGTACATAAATGCTACTTTAAAAAAATAATTTTCACTCAAATAATAAGTAGATTTATAATTTTATAAATCAAATAGGAATAAATATGTTTTTATGAAAGAGTGTGTATAAATGTGTTATTATAATGAAGCAACAGAACTAACAAGTTTATTTGATAAGCACTAAATAATAAGGTTATGTTTTAGTAGAATGTTGATATATGTATAAACAAATTGGACGGAGTAATTGAACTTAGGAATACTAAAATGAGTATAGTCCCATTTTAGCTTGTTCCCAATATAAAATTAAGACAAGCAGTAAATGTGACAATACTCATTAAGGATTCTCAAGGCCTAATTACAAGGCCGTTTTGTCTATTACATATATCAACACATATTTAAAACAGAGTGAATAATAAAAATAAGGGGCAATTAATGTTTGATTAATTGCCCCTTAATTATTATCATAGATATTATTCTAAAATATCTCCAGAAGTAGAAATGGTTACAATTTGCCAAGGTATTACTTTGCCACTTTCCATAAGCGCTTTTTTTATAGCATTAACTATTCCAGCACAACAAGGTACTTCCATACGGACTATAGTAATGCTATTTATTTCATTATAATTTAATATTTCTATTAGTTTTTCAGAATAATCAACATTATCTAACTTTGGACAACCTATCAAAGTAATTCTATTTTTCATAAATTTATTATGAAAGTCTCCATAAGCATATGCAGTGCAATCTGCTGCAATTAAAAGATTAGCACCCTTTAAATATTCTGCGTTAGGTGAAACAAGTTTTATTTGAACCGGCCATTGATTCAATTGAGAAGATACAATAGTTGTTTTTTCATTAATTAAATCATTATGTTTTATAACTTTAGCATTAGAACCAGGACAACCTTTAGGCATGTTTACATTATTATTTAAAGTTAAAGTTTTATGTATAGATGTTTTTTTATTTTCCATATTTAATTTGACTGCTTCCTCATCGTAGTCTAGAGCTTCTCTTTCTTCAAAAGAAATGGCATTTGTAGGACAAGATGGTAAACAATCTCCCAATCCATCACAATAATCATCACGCAATAATTTGGCTTTACCATTAATTAATCCAATAGCATCTTCATGGCAAGCATCAACACAAAGTCCACAACCGTTACATTTATTTTCATCAATTTTAATAATTTTTCTTATCATTAAATAATCCTCCATAACAATGAATATTTATTAAATTATGTATTTCATAATATTAATTATATTATATAGATAAAATATAATCTGTTTCAAATGTAACACATTTAAAGTGAACTTTAGAAAAGATAAGACGTTAACTTATATAATATTGACATTAATATAACTATCTGTATAAAATATTAATGATATTAAACAGATTTATAGTATTTATTTTTATAATTAGCATGTATAAAATTTTAATAATAAATAGTTAATTATTAAAAAGGAGGGACAAGATGAATAAAAGAGTTATGTACATAATGCTTCCTATTATTATAATGTTACTAACAGTTATTTCTTTAAATGTTTTTTTAGATAAGGAATTAAATGATATGTTAAATTCTAAAGATTTAACGAGTATAAATAAAGAATATGGGAGCATATATAAGGATAAAGGATTAGTATATAATGAGTATATTACTCAAAAAAATCAATTAGTATTACAAGGATCATCAGAGTTAGCTTCTCCAGTTTCACAATTACCTACAACATTTTTCCCTGTCAAGGGATTGGATGAACTTGTTACAAATGGAAGATCATATTCTCAACATTTACACCAATCATCTATATTAGGAAGTCAACAAGTTGATATGGAAGGTAAAAAAGTTGCACTAGTACTTTCACTACAATGGTTTATGGGGGAAAGTGGAATAGATTCAGATAGTTTTCAAGCCAATTTTTCACCAGTACAATTTTATAATTTTTTAAGTAATGAAAAAATAAGTGAAGGTAATAAAAAGCAATATGCAACTAGAGTATGTAGTTTATTATCAGGAAGTACTCAATTTGCACCTGAAAGATTGTATTCAAAAATGTATAGTAATGATAATTTTTTATATAACATGGCTGATATATTATGTAAGCCTTATTTTATTGCAAGAAAAGAGATTGTTGAACTTAAAGATAAGGGGTTACTGTATAAAAAGTTAAAAAAATTACCAGAAAAAAATGAAATTCAAAGTGAAGTAGTTAATTGGGATGAAGAATATAAAAGAGCAGAGGAAGAAGCAAGTCCACAAGTAACTAACAATGAATTTATGGTATATGATAGTTATTATAACAATAACTTAAAAAGCAATGTAGAATCACAAAAAGATTCAAATAAGAATGTTGATTTAATGAAATCAAAAGAATTTGAGGATTATGAGTTATATTTAGATACTTGTACTGAATTAGGAATAGAGCCATACATAATATTAATGCCAACAAATGGATTATGGTATGACCATACTGGGCTTAGCAAAGAAAAAAGAGATGAATTTTATGATAAAGTTCAAGAGATGGCAGAAGAAAAAGGTTTTGATGTCTTAAACTTAAAAGATGAAGAATATACACCTTATTTTATGTGTGATGTAATGCATTTAGGATGGAAAGGATGGCTTAAAGTAGATGAAGAACTTTATAAACGCTTTAAAGAATAATGAAGAATTAAAATTTGCTTTAATAAGTTCAATAATAGTGATTTTTGCTATTTTAATATTAGTATTTGAACCATTTAATGAGATTCCATTTATATACAATCAATTTTAAAGAAAGGTGTAATTAAAATGAAAATATTAGAAGGAATAAAGAAGTTTTCAAAAGGTGATAGAGTTGCATTAACTTGTGATGGACTATCTATGACATATAAAGAACTAGATAATATATCAGAAAGTATAGCAAGTTTTGTATTAAAGAAATTAGGCAATGATAGAACACCTATTATTATTTACGGAAATAAAGAAAATTTAATGATGGCACTTATGATATCAGCATTAAAGTGTGGGAGAGCATACATACCTATAGACATAAGTTATCCGAAAGAAAGAGTGGATGCAATTATTAAAGAGGTAAATCCTGAAGTTCTTATAGATTTTAGTGAAGGAAATACTTTCGATAATATATTAGTTTTAAAAGAAAAAGAAATTAAAGAAATAGTTAATGAATATAGGGGTTTAGAAGTAAAAACAGAAAATTGGGTAAAAGAAGATGAAAATGCATATATTTTGTTTACTTCTGGTAGTACAGGAAAACCTAAAGGAGTACAAATAAGTAGTAATAATTTAGATAATTTTGTTGAATGGATAGCAGATTATTTAAATTTAGATGAAAGCGAAGAAGTATTTATGAATCAAGCAGCATATTCATTTGATTTATCTGTAACTTCAATTTATCCAGGATTATGCTATGGAAAAACTCTACATGGATTTTCCAAAAATACACTTTCAAATTTAAAACAAATGTTTGAGGATATAAAACATTCAGGAATTAATATATGGGTATCTACGCCATCATTTGCTGGAATGTGCGTAACTGAGGACAACTTCAATTCAAATATGTTAACTAATTTAAAAGCTATGGTATTTGTAGGAGAAATACTTCCTAAGCCATTATGTGAAGAACTTTTAAATAGGTTTCCAAATACAAGAATGATAAATGGATATGGTCCTACAGAAGCAACAGTAGCGGTAAGTATAAATGATATAAATAGACAAGTATTATCACAAGAAGGAAGTTTGCCTATTGGATATCCTATGAAGAAATCAGTAGTTAAAATTGTTGATGAAGAAGGAAATATTTTAAAGGATGAAGAAAAGGGAGAAATTATAATAGTAGGTCCTAGTGTAAGCAAAGGATACTTTAATAATGAAGAAATGACTAAAAAATCATTTTATTATGATGAGTATAATGGAGAAAGATGTAGAGCTTATAGAACTGGAGATTTAGGATACTATGTTAATGGAAATTTATATTACTGTGGTAGAAAAGATTTTCAAATAAAACTAAATGGATATAGAATAGAGATAGAAGATATAGAAAATAATTTAGTAAGAGTAAGTAATGTAAAGAATGCAGCTGTTATTCCAGTAAATAAGGATGGAAAAATAGCATATTTAACTGCTTTCATTGAATTAAAAGAGGATAATGGATTAAGTGGATTAAAAAATGGAATAATGATAAAAAAAGAATTGGGTGAATTGATACCTTCATATATGGTTCCTAGAAATATAAAAATAGTTAAAGAATTTCCTACTAATATAAACGGAAAAATTGATAGGAAGAAATTAGCGGAGGAATTATAATGAAGTTAACGCAATATGGAGATTACTTTTATTTATATTTATTATTACTAACATTTATTCCAGCAATAATATTATCATTAAATGAAATTAAGCCAAAGTATTATGGAATAATGGTATCATGCATTATGATTTTATTAATCATGACTAGAAGCATAGGATTATTTTTATTCTTAATGTTTTTAGTTGTAGAAACTTTTATAATTTATGGATATTTGTTTATAAGAAAAAAAACAGATAATAAATACATATATTGGTTAGCATTATTTTTATCAATGCTTCCTGTTATTATAAGTAAATTGGCAGGGGTTACTAGATATTCATCAATTATTGGATTTATTGGTTTATCATATTTGAATTTTAAAGCTATTCAAATGATAATTGAAATTTATGATGGAAGAATTACAGAAATAAAATTCACTACATTTATATATTTTATAATATTTTTTCCAACTCTAAGTTCAGGTCCTATTGATAGATGGAAAAGATTTGAGGAAAACTTAAATAGTAAGATTGAAAAAGAAGAATATATAAATGAATATTTAATACCAGGATTTAAAAAAATAATTTTGGCCATAGGATATAAATTTATCTTAGCATATTTAATAGACACATATTGGTTATTAAAGATACCAGCAGATATAACTTTATTAAATAGCTGGAATTATATGTATGCTTATACATTATATTTGTTCTTTGATTTTGCAGGATATAGTTTATTTGCAATTGGAACTAGCTATATATTTGGAATTAAAACACCAGATAACTTTAATAAACCTTTTGTAAGTAAAGATATGAAAGAATTCTGGACTAGATGGCATATATCTTTATCAAGATGGTTTGGTGATTATATCTTTTCAAGATTCGTATTAAATTCAATGAGAAAGAAAAGATTCAAAAATAGAATTATAGCATCACATGTGGCGCAAATAATAACAATGTTTGTAATGGGATTATGGCATGGACTAACTACATATTACATAATTTATGGATTGTATCAAGGTTCAGCATTGGTTTTAACTGATATATATCAAAGAAAATCAACTTATTATAAAAAGCATAAAAAAGAAAAATGGTTTCAAATGATACAAAGAGTAGTAACATTCCATATAGTATGTTTTGGTATGTTAATATTCTCAGGATATTTGTTTAAATAAAGAAAATATTGTTATAGTAAATATTAAATGAATTTAATATTATCATTTGCTATACTATAGGTTAGAAGGATGTGTATTAATTATGAAAGATAAAGTATTAGAAATGTTTATTGAAGTTACTGGAAATGATGAAATTGCAGAAGATTTAGATTTAAATCTTTTTGAAGCAGGATTATTAGATTCTTTAGCAATAATTGAAATGTTACTTCAAATAGAAGAAAAGCTAGGAATAAAATTACAACCTACAGACTTAGAAAGAGAAGATATGTCAACTGTAAATAAGTTAACTAAGTTCTTAGAAAGTAGATAAACAAATTAAAAGTTCTTTTTTATAATTAAAAATTATAAAGAGAACTTTTTTGTTTTATTATAAATTTAAAGCTCTGTTTTAGTAGAGTGTTGGTATATACATAAGCAAAGTGGACTGAGTAATTGAACTTAGGAATGCCACTTTACCTATTGTATATATCAACACATATTTAAAACAGAGCCAAATTTAAAAATTAATCTATTGTAGATGATTATAAATAAAAAAATTCTAATTTTAAATATAGAATCTATTTTCTGTAATTTTTGTATTAATATGATATTTGACATTATATTTTTTATACTATATAATTTAGGAACAAAGAAAAATTGAATAATGAAGTTTCAAACTTCGTTACTAACATGGGGGCGTTTTGGCTTCGACGGGGGTAAGAGGAGTTTGATAAGCGAGTCGAGGCAGCATGTCACCTCGTTAATCAAGTATGCAAAAAGATAAACGCAGAAGACAATTTTGCAATAGCAGCCTAATTTAGCGCTGTTCATCAGCCCGGGGTGCCCACGCTTCGGATCACTGGTGTCATTAAAGTGGGAAACGAAGTTTAGCAAAGCTTTGAGCTAGAGGGGTATTTATGAAGCTAGCAAGTATGTTGCCTGTCTGTAGGCGTTCATATGAGCGAATTTTAATATATAGACTACACTCGTAGAAAGTCAGATGCATCTACTTTCGGACAGGGGTTCGATACCCCTCGCCTCCACCAATGATATGTACAAAAAAGAAGATAAGGTTTAAATCAACCTTATCTTCATGTACTAAAACAGATTCTACATAAGTGTTAATGATTGCTTTTAAATCATTAGCACTTTTATTATTTATAACCTTAATATCTTTTATTAAATACTGCTGTATAAGATTTTCATTAAGTTCACTACTATTCATTGTGGCTTTAATTTCATTCATGTAGCCAGACACTCTACTTTTTTCAGATTCTAGGTTATCCATCTTTTCTTTAAAAGATATATGAAACATTCCTTGTGATATAGCAATGACTATATTATCTATTTCAAACTGAAGTTCTTTAAGTCGTTTCTCTAAACTTTTTAATTCATCAGTGTTAGAAGTCATCATTTTTTTATAATGAGCGATAAGTTTTCTAGATAAGCTTTTAATGGAAGAAGGGTTTAAGATTTTATTCTTAATTTCAGTTAATACGATATCTTCTATAAAGTCTCTTGAAATATTTTTCATTTTACACTGTTTTGTTCTATATCTGGTTCCACAATTATAAGTTGAATATTTAGTTTTATTTCTTCCGGAACAGCTTGTATGGCCAATCATAGATGCACCACAGGAGCCACACAATATCTTACCTGACAATATATAAGGTTCTTTAGCTTTATTAGAAGCATTTCGTTTGTTGCTTATCATTCTTTTTTGAACTTTATCAAAGGTTTCAGTATCTACAATAGCTGGCATACCATTTTGAATCTTTATTATTTCTTCATCCTTTTTAGTTCTATGAGAGTTTCTTTTTCCATTTAACATTTTAGCGGACTTATTAAAAACATATGTACCTACATATTTTTCATTTCTTAGTATTTCTGATAGGCTATTCTTGCCAAAGGTTCTACCAGTCTTGGTTTTATATCCTAAGAAATTCAATCTATCTATGATTGGGCTATAGCCATAGCCTTCGGTATACATTTCAAATATAATTTTAATTGCTTTAGCTTCTTCTAAATTAATGACATATTTCTTATTAGATGGATCTACATTGTATCCAAGAGGAGGCAGTCCTCCAGTATGTTTACATTGAAGAGCTGTTTCATTCATTCCCTTCATAACCTCTCTAGCTAGGTTTTTAGAATAATATTCAGCCATACCTTGAAGAACTGATTCAAGCATAATGCTTTCAGGGCTATCATCTAAGTGTTCTAGGACTGATATAATTTTTACACCATTCTTTTTTAGTAGTCTTTTATAGTGAGCACTATCGTATCTATCTCTGGAGAAACGATCAAGCTTATGCACTATTACGGCATCAAATAAATCAAATTCACTATCCTTTATCATTCTAAGAAAATTTGGTCTGTTATCTGTGGTAGCTGATCTTGCCTCATCAGTGTAAATTTTAGTAATTATAATACCATTTCTATGGGCATAGTCTTTTATAGCTCTTATTTGAGCATCAATAGATTCTTCTCTTTGGTTGTTTGAACTGTATCTTGCGTAGATTGCTGCATTCAATATTAACACCTTCCTTTGTAATTTTAGAAATATAGATTTAAATAATTAAGCAGCCATAAAAGCTGTTATTTAAAATTAAGATTAGATTTTATATGTGCTATCTTACCAAGTACTTTAATGTTGGAATTTTTAAACTCGCTATTAAGATATGCAAATGAATCAAATTCAGGATTTTCTGCTTGAAGCATGATTATATTATTAACCTTGCTGAATCTTCTTATATATGATTCACCTTCAATCATTACAACTACTATATCCCCATTATTGCCATAATCCTGTTGTAAAACAAAAACTAAATCACCTTCTAGAATTCTTGCATTAGACATACTATTATCATCTACCATTAAGTAAAAAGGAGTTTCATTGTTTGTTACTTCATCTGATGTAACATAAAGCCAGTGAGAAATATTTTCATCATTCTTATTTATTAAATTCGCAGTATTCTCTATGTACTTTAACACTGGAACTTTAATAGGTGAAATATCCTTTTGTTTACTTTTTCTATAGATTTCATCATATTTTAGATTATCTAATAAATCTTTTTTGTCTACAGTATCATTACCTATAGCTTCAATCTCTTCTATAAGGTGTAATTGTGGATCTTCTATGTAGCCAGCTGCAATTAAAAAATCAGTTTTAGTTATACCATTACGTGCATTTTGTGAAAATTTATTAATTATATCTTCAGAAGGAGCTTTGTCTAATTTACAATTAAGAAATTTAGATATATAGGGTCTAGCAACATTGCAATTTGTGGAGAATTCCGTAATTGTTCTTGTAGAACCTATTGCGGTTTTTAATAGAGAACCAAATTCTTCTTTGTTGAATTTATTCATAGAATCACCTCATAAGTAGTATAATACATAAAATTTTAAATTACAATAAATATATTTTTGTAACCTAGTTTACAAAAAGTGAAACACATGTTATTATATGAATCAAACAACGGAAAATGTAAAAATGTACTCTAGGCAACAAAAAACAATGGAGGTAAGTAAAATTTAAGATATAAAAGCTTGTCAATGCCGACATGAGTGTTAAAGACAATGTTAATCAATTATATAAGAGGTGATAATAGTGGATGTAGTAATAGTTAAAGTGACATATGATCGAAAATCAAAAACTAAATTAAGTGAAGAACTAGCAGAAAAGAAATCAGTAACAGATGCATTTGATATGCAATTTATTAGTATTCTAATTAAAAGTCTTGTTGATGCAAGAGTAATTAAGGGAATAGGTACACAGGCTGATACTATATTGCAAAGTGATGTAGCATGATTTATGAAGAATAAAATTATAGGAGTGATACAAGTGTTTGTAAATATAGCAAATAATATATATAGTGAAATTGTTATTAATAATTTAATAGATATATTTAAAGATATAGAATTAGATGGATTAAAAAGGAAGGATTTGCAAAATATCATGGCATTCATAGATGGAATACAGAAATACTTAGATTCTATAAAGCAAAGAAGTGAAAAAGGGCAAATTTTACTTGATGTAAATGAAATAACAGATTTATTAGTACAAGCACGTGTTGTGTTGATGTGTATAAATTCAATTTAATAGGAGATGTATTAATGATAACCAAAATAAATGAATTTTTAAAAGTGTTACAGGGTAATAATAGTTGCATAATCAAAGTGGATGCTAAAAGAATCATTCAAGTTAAAGATATTGATCCTGAAAATAGAAAGGGTGGAGATATTTACTTTGTAGTTAACAGTGGAGGTACTAAAGATAAAGAAATTCATACATTTAATGCAGTATTTTTAGACTTTGACTGTGGTAAAGATAGAAATGGTGACTATAAGACTTTAAAAGAAGTAGGATTATATAAACAAGGGGTTATGAGTAGGGTTCAGGAGTTTGAACTTGAACCAAGTTATGTAATAGAAACTAGAAATGGATATCATGTTTACTGGTTATTGAATAACAACGATATAAAGGTTACGGTAGAGCAATGGCGAGAATGTATGCACCTACTTATAAATTATTTTAATTCTGATCCAAAAGTAAAGAATCCCTCAAGGTTGATGAGAGTTCCTTATACTTTATGGATGAAGGATAAGAATAATCCTTTTCGAGTAGAGATGATTAATGAAACTAAGAAGAGATACAGAATCGAAGAAATAAAAGATTATTTTAAAAGACAGTCCATCAATAGCAAATCATGTAATAAAGAGAAGGAGAGTTTTCAGTCGATACATAATAAAAATATTATAAATATCTTACCTTATGTATCGACTGAAAACTCAAAGTTAATAAAATATAGACAAGTTAATGCTTTAGAGAATAGGTTGAAAGCAGAGAGTAAAGTCTTTAATACCAATAATGAATGTATAAGATACATTACACATGAAATAGATATTAGAGTTTTCTTAGGTATAGAAGTTAACGGAAGTAAGAATTTTAATTGTATATTTCATAACGATAAAAGACCTTCCGCTAATATAATATATCCTTCCATTAATGGTGAACATCTTTATGTGTGCAACAGTAATTCTTGTGGATTTAAAGGCAACATAATTACTTGTGTTGAAAAATTGCAAGGTTGCAGTAGATTGCAAGCTATTGAATTTATTAAACAAGTGTACCACCTCAGAGTTGAAGAGTCAGAATGGGTTATTAAGACAAAAGATATATTAGATGAAAATATCAGAATTATTCTTGTTAGAGAATGGGAAGATAGCATGAATGAAATGCACTCTATCGTTAGAAGATATTATAATGATCTAGTAACATTAACTGAGATAGCACGTAATAATATATGTACATCAGAGTTTTCTGATTATAAAGATAATGTTATATTTTTTGTAAGTCAGAGATATATGGCAAGTTTACTAAATAGATCTCAATCAAGTGTAGCTGTGAGATTAGCACTTTTTGCTTATCTTAAGCTAATTACTAAAATCGACGACGATAAAGTCCCTGCACGATTGAAGAGGAAGGCTTTAGAATATGCTAAGTGTAATAATTTGAAGGATACAATTCAGTTCTATTCAATACCATCATATGGTTATAAAGCATTAAAAGAATCAACAGAAAGAGCAAAGCTATGGAAAGAAACAGGGTGCACGATAAAAGGGATGTCGCAAGAAATGCTACATAGAACCTTTGGAGAAGAAATAGCTAATGAGGTTTATCCAAAGAGAAAGGATGTAAAACCTACAGGGAAAGCAAATCGATTTAAATTACTATTTGAAAAATATTTAATTATGATGATTAATGAGAGAGGATATGCAACAGAAAAAGATGTTTTGAAAAGAATATCTGGTATAAAAGTTGTTAAAGAAATAAAAGAAAAAAGAGTACTCTGCCAAGTACTCACACAAAACAATCTTACCCGTATTAGAAGTAATAAAGAATTAAAAGAAAAATTCAATATTAAATCAAAAGGTTATCCGTTTATAATTATAAAGCAAAGTATAGGCTATTGCAACTGTGCATAATCTATAAAGTTTAAATTAAAGATAAACTAGAATTTAGCCTCATGCGTAGCAATAATTTACAGTGTGCTATGGATGAGGCTTTTATAATAAAGTTTAAATAACATTTTATTAGTTTTAAGAGTATTGTCTTTAACTGCTGTAACTATATAAAACTTCTTAAAAATATGCTATACAAGTTCATATTATACAGGTAGGATCTTAAATATAGCTATATGCTATTGTATTGGTTACAACCTAATGGATTAGCTGGTATATCTAAGGGGTTTACTAGGCTGATTTAGTAACTATCTTTAAATGCTTTATTATCAATAGTTGCTTTAAAGATAGTAACAGAATAATCACAAAACACCACAAAATAAGTTTAAGGGTAGTATAGGGGGGAAAGAAGTAAATGTACTAGTGAAAATAACCGTAGCATTAAAGAGAATTGAGAGGTTATTTTTATTCTTTTTATGATAACTTTAGAGTGGTTATTAGAGGGGGTGGTAGATTATGGAACTATTATTTAGGTTGTTATTAATAGCTAAGTAGTGAAAGAAAACATATTTTAAAAATCATCTTATAAACAAGCTAATTTAGAGTATAATTGATAAAATAAGATAGAAAGGAGGTGTGATAACAATTAATATTAAAGATGTTGTTTTAGGTATAGTTCTAGGAATATTAGTACATGTATCATTTGTATTAAGTATAATTATATATGTCACTAAAAAGCATAAGGTATCCATAAATTATGATAAAGATTTAGATAAGTTTATGGATAATGCATATCATCAAGCTAAATGGAAGAAAGGTAATATAAAGTTAGTGGATGGATTCAATATAGTTAATAATACGCTTCCATTTCATAACATAACTATAGAACCAAAGGATGAAGGGTACTGTTTAGGATATTGTTATTTTACGAGAGCGGTATTTGAGAGAAATTTGCCTAAAATTATTAGAAAGTATTTTAAGGAAGTATATAATGTTTCATTTTTAATCAATGCAGAACTAAATATATACACAATAAATGAGATAAGAACAGAAAAAAAGGTTAAATATGAGGTAAGTAAAAATATCTTTGAGATACTAAAGGCTGTGCGTTACTATCAGAGAATGATAGAAAACAAGGGGCTATTCTATAAGAGTGATGGGGTGATGCCCCAAAGATATATAAGTATAAAAACTGCTGTAATGTTTCATTTTAAATATCTATTAAGTAAAATGAGGATTTACAGAGTAAAGATACATAATAAGCTAGACCTAAATAAGTTTATACTACAAAAAGTTGAGGCAAATGAACTAGTTATGATAAGAATGAATGGATATTGTATAGAAAGGGATGTAGGACATTGTGTTTTAGCATATAAATATGAAATTCTTAGTGATGATGAGGTTAAAGTATTTGTTTACGACTGTAATATACCAATAACATATGAAAATGATGTAGCAGATGATGTATTTATATTATTTAAACTAATTAATGGAGAGTGGGAGTATCTATATAGACCTGTTATAGATAATACAGACTACTATAAAGATAGTAATTATAACTCATATTCACAAGAATCAGTTATTGTCTTCAGCTAATGAAGGGATCTCTATATAGAGGTCTAGAAGAGTTGTTAATTCCGACACATAATTTATAGATAAAAGCATTTATTTCTAAAATGTTTTTCTGTGTAAATAGGAGATGTAAAGACACTTAGGGGTTGTCAGAATTTTAATAAGAGATAGATGCCAGTTTGGATATGTTGGCATCTTTAGGAACTACTTAACTGGCTTCACAACTTTAATTTCAACACATTGATTGTCAAATTTTGTTCTTGTTTATCATCAATTAATATAGTATCAGCTGCAATAAGATTATCTTTTACAGCAGGATACATCACATTAAGTATGTTAGAAAAGAACTTCAATGCTTCTCGAAGCATAGGTTCAAATTGACCTTGTCTCAAATTTAATTCCTTTCTACCTGATTCAGTAATGGCATAGTACTTCTTATCAGAAATAGTTTTAACATTTTCTATGTATCCATATTTCATCAGCTCTTTTAAAACTGGATAATGAGTACCATGTGAAGGCGTCCAAACATTAGCATTCACAGCTTTTTTAAGCTCCGCTAAAATTCCACGACCGTATAAAGGTTGATCCTTCTTGTCTAGTATAAACAGTGTGTATAATGATAAAAAGCTTGAACTTGACATCTTAGTTGGAAACATCCTGTTATATTCAGCTTTATAGACATGCTTAGTGTCCTTCATTACACGATTATAGCAACCTAATAAGTTTAACTTTTCACTGGTTCCTTTTGTATTAATCATAATATAACCTCCTTCTTAATCAAGCAGTTTAACGTCCTACTTAGGACAATTGAATAGTTGAGTAGTCGTCAATATCACAGCCTACAGGTTTGATGGCATTGTTACCAATAGACTAACATTTTGAAAATAACCATCACTAATGCCCTGCTAAGGGCAACTTCTTTAAACAGAGGTAGGGAGACAAATAAAAGCCAATAAAGGTAATCAGATAAACCTACAGAATAATGTCTATATCTATTGAATGCTATGATGCTAAGAAATACACGGGTTGATATAGTTAGAATTGTAAAGTTAGTTTGGGGGATGTTGATATCAAATGGTTCTGGTAATAGAGAGTATAATAGCACAAGGATAAATTAGGGGAATACAATATTATGCAAAATATGACGTAGGAATAAATGCCATATATGTAGCAGTATCAGCAGATGTTCCGAAGGAATATGGATAGTGTTATTGGATACAGAGCGACGGTACCAGTTTGGCTTTAGTGATGATAGAGTGTCTAATGACTACGGTAAGAGCTTAGTATTGGTAGAATAAGACAATCGTGAACTTATCTAACTTTCTTCTCAGGAGGGGGTGGGGCATTAAACTATAGAATTGACTTCAATACATATAGCCTGGTACTGGGAGAATTTATATATAGTTTTTTTGTGTATATATGAGAGATTTATTTATATACACTTAATTACTATCAGTATTTTAGTATTGACATACTAAATTTCAAACAGTACAATATATATTATACTAATTTAAAAATATTGAAAGGAGGATTACCTTGAATATAAATATAGATGTAGCTTTAAATAAGTTATACCAAAGACAAATAGTTACCAGAGAACAGCTCTTAAATGAAATGTTAAGAGTTAAATTAACAGAGAAAGAATTGCAGCTAAACAATAAAAACACATATGATAAAGATAAGCTGTTTCGATTTATGAAAAAGACAACAGAAGATGAGCTAGGCTTCTTCCCAGCAGATAGAGATGACTTTGTAGATATTTATGAAGTTTTAAAAGAAATTGATATTGTAGACTTTACCCTTGAAATATTTAAGGATGATAGAATGGGAACTATTATTTCACCAAGTTATCTAACAACATATATAAAAGATAAGGCACAAAAGGTTAATCCTAAAAAAATACTTATAACTGAGGCTGAGAAACATTTAGCAGGGTTAAAGGAATTTGCAGACGAGTTTTCGAATGTAGAAAGTACATTAACTACTGAATCAAAGCAAATGTATTTACTTCTAAAGCTCATATTCAGTGATTATCAAAACATTAGAATAATATTTGAGTCCATATACAGTGATTGTTTGATAGATGAGAAGTTCGACTATATATACTCACTGCCTACCTTTGGATACAAGCCAGAGAATGCTTTACGTAAGTTTATTACAAGAGATAGTGATGGTATAGCTATGGAAAATATGCTAGAGCATTTAGATGAAAAAGGCACTTTAGATATCATTGTGCCTGCAAAGATAACTTTTACTAGCATGGGTTATGAAAAGCTAAGAGCGTTTATAACAAATAATTATAATGTAAAAAGTATATTTATATTGCCAGAAGGTACTTTTAGGCCATCAACAGCTATTAAAACTTACTTATTTACTCTTACTAAATGTAAACAAGATGAAATTGAAATAGGAACATTAAAACCAGATAATGAAATATTCTATAAGGAAGCTCCTACTCCTAACGTCATAGGAGTAAGCGATTCACACCAAAAGCAAGTTTTTGGTTCTCTGCTTATAGAAGACAAAAAACAAATAAAAACTAAAGAATTTTTGTCTCATGAGGATTGGAGGGTAGAACTTCTACTTTCTGGTGATGATGAAAATATACAAAAGTTTAAAAATTCTAACTTAGAAAAGGTAAAACTTAAAAATGTAGCAGAAGTCTTTAGGGGTAAATCTATTTTAAAGAAGGATACTACAGTTGGAAGTATTTCAGTTCTTAATATATCCAATATAGAAAATGGAGAGATTAACTATGACTGTATGGGTACCATTGATGAAGAAGAACGTAAAATTAAGAGATATGAACTAATAAATAATGATGTATTGATTTCTTGTAGAGGCACAGCTATCAAATCAGCAGTATTTAAACAGCAAGATAAGCTGATTATTGCTTCAGCTAATGTAATTGTAATTAGACCAAAGGAAAAAGTACTTGGTGAATATATAAAAATATTTTTTGAAAGTCCTATTGGTATGGCAATTATTAAAAGTTTCCAAAGGGGAACAACCATAATGAATATTAATCATTCAGATATTATGGAAATGGAGATACCATTACTATCTATAAATGAGCAGAAGGAAATGATAAAAAATTACAATGAAGAATTGAACATCTATAAAGCTGTTATAAGTAAGGCAGAAAGTAGATGGGATAATATAAAAAACAAACTTTACAATAAATTAATATAGGGGGATTAGTATGTTTAATAAAGAATTAATTGAATCTATTGGTAAAAGTTATCCTGAGAGAGTAAAGGATATTGGGGAAAGTCTTGGATTAGTAAATATAGTTATTGATGAATTATTAGGTAATATAAATGAAGATGTTACTAAAGCCTTAGATGATAGAAATCATGAGAGAGCTACTAACTATATAGATATGCATTCTAAAATATGTGAAATTTATGATAAAAATATTAATCTAATAGCATCTCTAGAAACTAATGAAAAAGAGGAAGATGTTATTGAACAAACTGATGAAGAAGAAAAACGAGTGATACCTGATTATAACAAATATGTTGTTGATCATACCATACCGCATGCATTATATGAGGATTTTGAGTTTAAGAGACCTATAAGTTTTAAACTAAAAGACAATGAAATGAAAGTATCAACTTGGATTGATGTATTCCTATTAACATGTGAAATTTTGTGTAAAATAGATTCACAAATATTTAAAAGCTTTATATATGACAAGAACATGAACGGAAGAAAAAAGAGCTATTTTTCAGTTTCAAAGAATAACATACGCAAACCTAGAAAGCTAGAATGTGCTGATATTTATATTGAGAGCAATCTAAGCGCTAATTCTATTAAACAAATTATTATTAAGATGCTAAGAAAATACAATATAAAGATTACTGACTATATAGTTTATTTTAGAGCCGATTATACAGAATTAAATAAGAATAATGGAGGATTAAAGTAATGGCGGTAAATTTAGAATTTGAAAATAGGCTATGGGAAATGGCAGATAAGCTAAGAGGGAATATAGAGAGTAGTGACTATAAGCATGTTATATTAGGTCTTATATTTTTAAAATATATATCCGATGCATTTGAAGAAAAATATGCAGAGTTATTAGCAGAAGGTGATGGTTTTGAAGAAGATAGAGATGCTTATGCAGAAGACAGCATATTCTTCGTGCCACCAAGTGCTAGATGGGAATTTATTAAACAAAGTGCAAAACAAAGTACAATAGGGCAAATAATTGATGATGCCATGATAGCAATTGAAAGAGAAAATGCTTCTTTAAAAGGAGTACTTCCTAAAAACTACGCAAGACCTGAAATAGATAAAGCAAAGCTAGGTGAGCTTGTAGATTTATTCTCATTTGATTTAGGTAGCAAAGAATCAAGAGCACAAGATGTACTAGGACGTGTCTATGAATATTTCCTAGGGAAATTTGGAAGTTCTGAAGGGGAATTTTATACGCCACCATCAATTGTAAAACTTCTTGTAGGAATGATTGAGCCATTCAAAGGCAGAGTATATGACCCTTGTTGTGGATCAGGTGGTATGTTTGTACAATCAGGAAAGTTTGTAGAAGAACATCAAGGAAGAAAAGATGACATTCACATATTCGGTCAAGAATATACAGCTACAACATGGAGACTTTGCAAAATGAACCTTGCCATTCGTGGACTTGATGGAAATTTAGGTGAAAGAGATGCTGATACCTTTGGTAATGATCTTCATAAAAACCTAAGAGCAGATTATATCTTAGCTAATCCACCTTTCAACATTAGTGATTATACATTAATGCAAGATGACGTACGTTGGAAACATGGTATTCCACCACAAAATAATGCTAACTATGCTTGGATAGAGCATATGATAAGCAAGTTATCACCTAGAGGTATTGCAGGTTTTGTATTAGCTAATGGTTCTATGAGTACTACAACAAAGGCAGAAGCTGAAATTAGAAAAAACATTATAGAAGCAGGACTTGTAGATTGTATTGTAACAATGCCAACTAACCTTTTTTATAATGTAACAATTCCGGTATGCTTATGGTTTGTTTCTAAAAAAAGAGAAAATAGAAAAGATAAGATTCTATTTATTGATGCTAGAAAAATGGGTACAATGGTTACTCGTAAGCATAGAGAGTTATCAGATGAAGAAATAAAAGAGATATACGATACATATCATGCTTGGCGTGATGAAAATGAATATGAAGATATTAAAGGCTTCTGTAAATGTGCTAGTCTTGAAGAAGTTAGAGATCATGAATATATTTTAACTCCTGGTAGATATGTAGGTATCGAAGAAGTAGAAGATGATGGAGAGCCATTTGATGAGAAGATGACAAGACTTACTGGTGACCTTGCTGAGATGTTTGCTAAATCTCACCTTTTAGAAGATGAGATAAAGAAGCGATTGGGGGCGATTGGGTATGAGCTTTAGTGAATGGAAAGAGGTTGTATTAGGAGATGTAGTAACTTTTAACCCTCGGGAAAGCATCCCTAAAAAGCAAATAGCTAAGAAAATAGCAATGGAAAAGTTAAAACCTTTCACTAAATTTATAGATAACTATGAATTTGCTGAGTTTAAAGGAGGGACAAAATTTAGAAATGGTGATACATTATTAGCACGTATTACCCCTTGTCTTGAAAATGGGAAAACATCTCAAGTCACAATATTAGATGATAATGAGGTAGGTTTTGGATCTACTGAATATATAGTTTTAAGAGAAAAGGTAGGAGTGACTAATAAGGATTATATTTACTATTTATCAATAAGTCCTAAGTTTAGAGACATTGCCATTAAATCAATGGTTGGTTCATCAGGTAGACAACGTGTGCAACAGGATATGTTGCAAAGTACAGAAGTATTGCTTCCGTCACTTATAGAACAAAAATCCATAGCTGATACTCTATCTTGCCTTGATGACAAAATAGAGCTAAACAATCGTATCAACAAAACCCTTGAAGAAATGGCACAGGCTATTTTCAAAAACTGGTTTGTGGACTTTGAGCCATTTCAAGATGGGGAGTTTGAGGGTAGTGAGTTAGGCATGATTCCTAAGGGGTGGAGTGAAAAAGCTCTTTACGATTTTGCTGAATATATTAACGGAACTTCATTTAAAAAGGATCAGTACTCTGATAGGGGCTGTCCTATTGTAAAAATCACTGAGCTAAAAAACGGAATAACAAGTGCGACACAATATTTTTCTGGAACTAAAGATGAAAAATATTATATTAAAACAGGTGATATTTTGTTTTCTTGGTCGGGAAACCCACAAACCTCAATAGATACCTTTATATGGTGTTGTGGTGATGCAATTCTAAACCAACATACTTTTAAAATTTCTATAAAAAACAATGATTATTGTTTTTTATATTTATTATTGAAATTTTTTAAACCAGAGTTTACAAGAATAGCAAGTAGTAAGCAAACAACAGGCCTTGGACATGTTACGGTTAGTGATTTAAAAAGACTGAAGTTTCCATATAATCACAAGGTTGTTAGTGAATTTTGTATTTTACTAAACCCAGTAATACAAATGTATGTAAAAAACTTACTTGAAAATAAAAAGTTGAATTATATTCGTGATACCCTACTTCCAAAGTTAATGAGTGGTGAAATAAGAGTGCCAACTGAGGAGGCGTAATAGCCATTGGAATTGTTAAATACTACAATCCACTTGGTGTAATAACAATCAAGGATTTATAATGGTTGTACTGACTACTATTTACGTAGTGGCTACTATATTTATAGTGCAAATAGTAAAAGTGCAAAAGCTACTGAAGAAACTCTTAAGCAAAATAGTGAAATACAGAAGCAAAATGTAAATATTCAATTATTTAATGATAGATTTGATTTGTATAATAGCATTAAGAGTATTTTAGATGATAAATATAATAGAATTTCGCAACCATTTGATAAGTTGAATAATGTGGTATCAAAAGTAAACTACAATAAAGATATTGAAATTAATATATTGAAAGTAAAATATCTATTTACAGATGAATGCTATGAAAAATTGTCAAAAGTAGTAGAAACAATTAATGAAATTTCATCTATATGCCACGATATAAACTACATCTATGAGTTAATTGAGAGAGATGTAGATGATAGTGATTTTATTACTGAAATTAAATCATTTGTTCAAGGATATGAACATGATCAAATAACAGATTTACAAGAAGAAAACTTTAAGAAGTTATGTGATGATAAGGAATTATATGTTGCAATAATATCAGATGAATATAGGCATTATAATTTTTATGAGATGTACAAAAAAATGGGGGAATTAGAGATGAAACTTAGAGAGGAAAAATGTATTCTATTTAAACATTTTGAAAGTGAATTGGATATTGGAGGTGCAATAAAATGAAAGAAGTAAATAAATATGATCTATTGGCAATTGATGCTGATAGTTGTCCAGAAAATGATCAACCAATAATTGATAAAGAATGTTCTGGTTGTAAGTTTTATAAAGGTTTTGAACTTTATAATGGGCAAAGATGTATTAAATGTTCAGCTTATCGAATCTGTTAAGCTGTTATGAAAAAATAGATTAATTTTTCATAGAATTACTCGCTCTTTGAAAATTATATAAGTTTGAATATTTTATTGCATGGCAAATAAGCCTGCAATAAAATGGATTTTTGCAGGTTAATCAAAGGTATTAAGTTTAATTTATGCCGCTGAAAACCAAGATGTTTTATTTAAGTTATCGCTGACGAAACCAGCAACTTCAGCTGGAGTTAAGCCATTTAATGAACCATGAGGCCTTATAAAGTTATAGTGAAATATAAAAAGGTATATTAAGTTATTAGCTTTTTCAAATGAGTTAAAGCCTTTTTTAGCTTTATACCATGCTTTAAAAGTTTTATTGAATGACTCAATTAAGTTATTGTTGGTATCACTAGACATAGGTGCTACAGGTGTATGCATTGTATTCGGCAAAATCGTAGCGGCAGCTTCATTATATGAAGGAAGTCTATCAGTTATAAAATTAGTGGGCTCACCAAAGCTTTTAGCTTCATTTATTAATGTGTATGCTGAATCAGAACTTCTTGATTTAGTTAAATGAAAAGCTAGAATAAATCTAGTTTCTGAGTCTATAGCTAACCAAAGATAATATCTTTCACCATTAATAAATACAACAGTTTCATCAGCGTGCCAATCGTTAGATTGTAAATCAAGACTAGCTTTAAATTTATCAGCCTTTTGTTTGAAAAAAGGTGCAAATTTATTAGTCCAACTAGCTATTGTAACGTGAGATACCTTGATACCAGAGTTTATCATCAAGAACTGAGATATAGCTCTAGTTGATGAATTATTTAAAAAATATAGCGTTAATGCAGTTAATATAACATGTAGTGGAAATCGCATACCTTTCATAGAAAGGGAGCCGATAATCAGTTCACTAGAGGCTTTATCTATATTGCATGTATGATGTTTAACTATTACATGGTTACATTTCTTATTTCCGCATCTGTAGCGATTATAATGTTTATATTCGTGATGCAAGTAGGTTGCTTTGTTACATTTAGGACATCTAGGATATTTAGATATTATCGGGGAACTGATGGAGTCAGGTGCGAATTGACGCTTACATTTTTTACATTGATACTTTTGATTAGCCTGCTTATCTAAACCAAACTTATATAGTTTATCAGAATGGCAGCGAGGACATTTTATATTAGTTTTGCTCATTGTTCTTCTCTCCTTTTTTAGGGGGATAATTAATTATTGTCAAACTTATTGTATTTCCTAAGGTTGAGAAGAGCAATGTTCATATAACTTAACAGATCGAACTTATCATGAGGGGGAAATGGTAAATGAAAAATAATTTTTGTGAATCACACTTAGAGGAAGCTACTCTTGAGTGGTTTGAGGAGCTAGGCTACGAGTTAGTCTTTGCTCCTGATATTGCTCCTGAGGGAGAGTATTCAGAACGTGAGGATTACAGTGATGTTATACTTAGTGAAAGGCTAAAGGATGCTCTTTCAAGGATTAATCCTAAAATGCCAAGTGATGCTATTGAGGAAGCTTATCGTAAGATTTCAATACCACAAAGTCCAAGTTTACTTATGAATAATAAAGCATTTCAAAAGATGGTAACTGATGGTATAGATGTTCAAGTAAAGAAGAAGGATGCTAGTTATAAGACTGAAAAGATTTATGTCTTTGATTTTAAAAAGCCACTAAATAATGAGTTTATGGTATCAAATCAGTTTACAATTATTGAACATGGAAAGGAAAAAAGACCAGATGTAATTGTATTTGTAAATGGTATTCCATTAGTAGTTATAGAGCTTAAAAGTGCTAGTGATGAGAATGTAGATATAACAGATGCTTATAATCAGCTTCAAACTTACAAGATGACTATACCTTCTTTGTTTACTTATAACTCATTTATGGTAACTAGTGATGGAATTAATGCAAGAGCTGGTACTTTAACTTCTGATGAGGACAGGTTTATGGCATGGCGTACCATTGATGGTGAGGATGTTGCACCAGTATCTATTCCTCAACTTGAAGTATTAATTAAAGGAATGTTTCAGCGAGACCGTTTCCTTGATATTATTAAGCAATTTGTATTATTCCAAAGTGATGGTAAGGATACCTATAAAATACTTGCAGGATATCATCAATACCATGCTGTAAACAAGGCAGTAGAAAGTACAGAACGTGCCACTATGGAAAGTGGTGATAGAAGAATAGGTGTTGTTTGGCATACTCAAGGTAGTGGAAAAAGTTTATCTATGGTGTTCTATGCAGCAAAGCTTGTAATTAGTTCAGAACTTGGAAATCCAACTATTGTGGTTATTACAGATAGAAATGATCTTGATGACCAACTGTTTGGTACATTCTTAAAGTGCAAAGATATACTTAGAACTACACCAGTTCAAGCTACAGATAGAACAAATCTAAGGGATTTACTTAACAATAGGACCAGTGGAGGAATTATATTTACAACTATTCATAAATTTGCGCCAGAAGATAAAGGTGATGCTGCACCTGTACTTACAGACCGTAAAAACGTCATAGTAATGGCTGATGAAGCACACCGTAGTCAATATGGATTTGGTGCAGATATTGTAAAAGGTGAAAATGGTGCTGATGTAAAATACGGTTATGCAAAATATATGCGTGATAGTTTACCTAATGCATCTTATATAGGATTTACTGGTACACCAGTTGAACTTACTGATAAAAATACTCGTGCAGTATTCGGAGATTATATTGATGTTTATGATATGACAAGGGCTGTGGAAGATGGTACAACTGTTAAGATCTTCTATGAAAGTAGGATTGCTAAACTTGAACTTCCAGATGAATTAAAGCCTAAGGTTGATACTGAATATGATGAAATCACAGAATATCAAGAGGTAGGTCAAAAGGAAAAGTTAAAGAGTAAATGGGCAAGACTTGAAGCTATTGTTGGATCAGGTGAAAGAGTTAAGTTAATTGCAAAGGATATTGTTGAACATTTTGAAAAACGTCAAGAAGCTCAAGAAACTGAAGGTGGTAAAGGCATGATAGTTGCCATGAGCAGAAGAATTGCTATTGATTTATACAAAGAGATTACAGCACTTCGTCCAGATTGGCACAGTGATGATTTAATGGCTGGTAAAATTAAAATAGTAATGACAGGTAGCTCATCAGATTCAGCTGAGTGGCAACCTTTTATAGGTACAAAATCAAACAGAGAGACACTGGCTAAACGTATGAAAGATAAAAATGATGAATTACAACTTGTTATTGTACGTGATATGTGGCTTACAGGGTTTGATGTACCAAGTATGCACACTATGTATATTGATAAACCAATGAAAGGTCATAACTTGATGCAGGCCATAGCAAGAGTAAATCGAGTATTTAAGGAAAAACAAGGTGGACTGGTTGTTGATTATATAGGAATTGCTGAAAACTTAAAAGAAGCACTTTCACAGTATACAGAAAGTGATAAAAAGACTACAGGAGTTGATACAGAAGTTGCATCTATGGTACTTCTTGAAAAACACGACCTAATTAAAGAGTTACTTCATGGACATGACTATAGTAAATTCTTTACTGGTAAAGCTAGTGAAAAAATGCAAGCAATTGTAGAAACAATGGACTTTATCATTGGACTTAGAGAAGATAGGAAGAATGATTATATTAAGCTAGTAACAGAACTTGCAAGAGCATATTCCCTATGTGCAACAACAGACATTGCAGAAAGATTGAATGATGAGGTTGGATTCCATAAGGCAGTTAAAGCAAGTATTGTTAAAATGATTAACGATAATAACAAGAAGAAAACAACATCACAGCTTGATAATGAATTAAATCAACTGATATCTAAATCAATATCTTCAAATGAAGTAGTAGATATCTTAGGATCAGTTGGACTTAATAAACCTAACATTGCTATTCTGTCAGATGAGTTCCTTGAAGAAGTTAAAGGAATGAAGCAGAAAAATTTAGCTGTAGAACTACTTAATAGATTGCTAAAAGGTAATATTAAATCTTTCTCTAAACGTAATCTTGTGCAGTCTAAGAAATTCTCTGAATTACTAGAAGCTGCTATTATAAAGTATCAAAACAGAACCATCGAAACTACACAAGTTATTATGGAGCTTATAGAACTTGCAAAAGAAATCACAGAAGCAAAAAAACGTGGAGAGTCCACAGGGCTTACTCCTGATGAATTAGCATTTTATGATGCTTTATCAGACAATGAATCTGCTCGTGAAATTATGGGTGAAGATATACTAAAGCAAATAGCTAGAGATTTAACTGTTTCCATAAAAAGAAGTATAAGTGTTGATTGGGCAATTCGTGAAAGTGTGCAAGCTAAGATGAAGATGACAATTAAAAGGCTGCTTAAAAAATATGGTTATCCACCAGATAAGACAATGAAGGCAGTAGATATTGTAATGGAACAAACAAAGCTTATGTGTTCTAATGAAGTAGTGTATGCACCAAGTACTAAAGATAATTTTTATGCTGATAAGGTTGCAGAAGAAAGAAGCGGTTATTAACAAATAATATAAGCAGAGATGTTAGTTAATATTTCTGCTTATATGAATATTAACTAAAGGAATGGAGGTATTAATTATGGCAGATATTAAGTTTGAAATAGAAAAAGAATTAGGAACTATATCAGAATCAGCAAAAGGTTGGAAGAAGGAATTAAACCTAATTAGTTGGAATGGTAAAGAAGCTAAATATGATTTGAGGGAGTGGGCACCTGAGCATGAAAAAATGGGTAAGGGAGTTACTTTATCAGCAGATGAATTGAAGAAGCTTAAAGATATACTTAATGGTATGGATTTATAACTTAAAAATTAGGAGTTAAGAGCTATTTATAAAAAATTAAGTGAAATAAAGGGATTGATCAAAAGTTTGTACAAAACTTAAGACAATATTGAATATTAAAGGGGATTGAGATTATGAAGAATGAATTAGTATTACCAAAAAATGAATTAATATTGCCCAAAGTGGAATGCGGAACATTACCAGCTGTTAGAGAGATAATTGAAGCATTAAACGTACCAAGAGAAGTTTTAGCAAGTGATGAAGAGATAGTATATGCATGGAATGGGTTGCCAAGAGAGTTAAGCAAAATTCCACTAGAACTACGAGGAGAATTGTTAGCTAGAATGTGTATAGCAACTTCAGTAGGACTATTTGATGGATCTATAAATTATGTATGGAATGCATCTATAAATAATTTAAGAAAAAAGGTTAAGGATTTTGGATATAATGTAGTTGGACAAATATTACAAAAGCAATTTGAAGAAAAGAATTTATATGATATGAAAGATTCAGAATTGCTTGAATTATGCTTAAAAATAAACTTGATTTCAGAGGAAGGATTTTATTTTCTTGATCAATGTAGAGATATGAGAAATAACTTTTCAGCAGCTCATCCCAATATGGGTTTAATTGATGATAGAGAATTGATAGTATATATCAGCAGATGCGCTAAGTATGCTCTATCAACTACAATTAATCCACAAGGCGTTGACATAAGCGATTTTATGAGAACTATTAGAAGTGCAAGATTTAGTAAAACGCAGAAACAGGCATGGATAACTAGACTTAATAATACACATGAAGCACAAAGAGATGTCATTTTTACTATGTTACATGGATTATATTGTGATTCGTCATCAAGTGAACAAACAAGGTTAAATTCGATTGATATATGTATCAATTTCAAAGATGAGTTTACGTCTAACACAATATCTGAACTGTTAAATAGGCATTATGAATATCAAGTAAAGGATAAAACAGACAAATATAGTGCATCTCAACAGTTTTTTGAAAAGCTAGGTCTTATAAGTTACTTCACAGAAATAGAGAGACATACTATAGTTTCAAAAGCTTGTGGTAGATTAATGGGAGTGCATCAGGCCTATGATAATTTCTATAATGAAACACCATTTGCAGAAAGATTGCTTGAATTAACTAAGTCAAATCAGGTACCAGAATCAGCAAAAGAACAATTTGTAATAGTTGTTGTAACATGCTATGTGGGGAATAAATATGGACAGTGTAGAGCTGCATTGAAGTATTATGAAGAAATTATAAAGAATTTTACACCTAAGGAAATAGAGATTATGCTTAAAATAGAGAATAGCAATAGTATTGTTGCAGATCGAATAAAGTCTCATTCAAGGTGTAGAACGGCATATAAAGAGGCAGTTAGATTAATAAATAAGGAGAGTATACCAGTATCACTAATGGTTAAATACTTGAGTATATTAAGATAAGAACTTTTAAAATGTAAAACACAGGTAAAGAAGATGAATAATCATATTTATAACACATAGACGAGTAATTACAATAGTTATAACATATAAGCAAAACAAAACACTAGGTGTAATATTGGTATCGGGTGTTTTGTCTTGTTGCTCTTTATCAGAAGAACTTATTTGTGGACTGGTTCCATGGCAACCTAATAAGTAATAGGTACTTCAAAGGGGTGGGGCTTGAAACTATGAAATTATTATCATAGAATATATCCTAGTACTACGAGAATTTATATGATGTTTTTTAGACATGAGAGTTTGAATGTAATGATTAGTGTGGAATGAGTCCTTAAACATATATATATAAATATATATATATGTCTACCTACAAATGTAGATATATCTACATTTGTTTATCTATAAGGGGCAGCGTCAACATTGTAGTAATCTTAAGCTTATTTATAAACTTATAAGTAAAATAGAAAGTTGCTCTATTCCAAAGCTTAGCGAACTGTGATACAAAAGGATTTTTAATCTCTCTGTAGAATAAATGAAGACAAAGGAGTGATTATATGGAAGATAATAATAAATTTGATATACCTAATATGGGAAATTTACTTAAAGATCTTGATTTATCTAAATTTGAGTTGTCAAAACTTCAAGTTCCTATAATTGACCATTCTGTTATTAATAAACAAATAGAAGAATTCCATAGGGAGCGGCAAAGAAAAGAAAATCTGCGTGATGGATGGTTAAAGACTATTGCAGAAAATGTGCTTGCTATAAAGAACAACTCAGATGGATTAGTTCTATCTATGGAAGATTTAATTCAAACTATAGTTATTAGTAATAAGATTACAGAGGCTAATCTTGCTATAATTGAACAGCAACTAGAAAAGATTAAAGATAATGGTCATGTTAATAAAGTTGACGAAATAAAGAAGGCTACGTTAGCTCTTGCGACTCAGAAAGGGTTAGAATGTGGTTTCGTATTTATTCTAAAAGCGTTGGAGATGCTAGGGAATTAGCAGTCGTCTATTGCTACATAGGGAGGCTTTTAAATGATTTACTATAAAATGGCATGTGTAGATGATACATATTCTATTTCCTACGACAATTATTATAATACCAAGAGTATAGAGTGCATTCAAGCAAGGTAATCAGTATAATTTAATGTATCTTTACTAGCTAGATAGTACAAGTTAGCATGACTATCGAGAATATATATATCAATCATTGTTAGATGATAAAACTAACTGCGAACCAGTTGGTCAGGAGCTCGGATATTCTCTGACACACATAGAAAACCTAGAAGTTGTAAAGCTTCTAGGTTTTTCTGTTATTAACTAAAGAGTGAATCCTAACATGTGGTACTTTAATAGGAAAATAAGAATAAATTTTGTAGTTTTATAACAGAATAAATATATATTACTCATATAAAAGGGCGGCATGTTATGAATGAGATTAAATTAAGAAAAATTTTAAATAGACTAATTAAACTAACTAAGAAGTATGATATAGACAAGATAAAAGAGGTACTATCAAACCAAGAGGATATTCATATTAAAGGTGTAATATTAGAATATTATTTAAGAGAATTATACACAGGAAATGGATACTGTGCTGAAGTAGTAGGTGGTGCTGATGATGGTAAGGTAGATTTAATAATATATACAAATAAATATACTAAAGATGTTAGCGTATGTATACAAGTTAAAAATCATAGTAGATCCTTAAATAGAACTAATGCATTAAAGGAATTTAACACCTTTCTAGTGAAGGGAGCACTAAAATATAAGTGTGATAAGTATATGATTATATCTGTTCAAGGGTTTACCACTCCAGCTAAAAGATTAGAAGTACAAAATGTAACCTTATGTGGATGGGAATATATACAACAACTTATCAAAGGTTATAATCCTGGAGTAAGCAAGAAATCAGGAAGGTTACTTAGTATTTGTGACAAGCATTTTCTTAAGATATTTAATCAATTAGTAGAATATAAAAATAGAACAGGACATTGTATAGTTCCGTATTCTTGTTGTGGTGAATTTGCTAAGTTATCACAAGATGTTTCTGAACTTAGAATGAAAAAGAGAAGGGGAGAGCTAGAAGTGGAAAAAGTAAGTTTGTTGGATTCTATAGGGTTTTGTTGGGAGCCGTTACAAAAAATATGGAATGAAAGTTATTTACAGCTTAAAGAGTATTGGGAGAAGCATGGTCATACAAAAATTAGAAATGGTCAGGGTCCAACAACTAGAAATTGGGCAAGAGTACAAGTAACTAAATTTTTAAATCATGAATTAAGTGCTATGCAAATTAATAAGCTTAAGGAGATTAACTTCTTTGAAGATTGGATACCAGCAATATAGTAGTTTATATGTGTATTGCACGGTCAATCTTAATATTTATATTTTATTTGCACTAAGAGTAGGGCTTACTGAATGTTAAGGTAAAGTATATAGAGTTTTAATTATATACTTTACCTAGGAGTCTAAAATATTTAACGATGCCTATAATCTTCAATAGATATTGTACATTTGATACGATACGGTTCGCCTCCACCATGAAACCCACGAAAATCTAAAATTTGGATTTTCGTGGGTTATTTTATAGAAATAAATTTATTAATAAGTACATTGCTGGTGTATTTTCATTACTAAGCATGGTATCAATATGGGCAAAAGAGGCTGCAGATAGAGAATAATTGCTATTGAATTTATATACTCTTTACAGTAATAATATATGGATAGTTACAATTTGATTGAGTAAAATTAAATTGTGAAAATTCAAAATTCATACAGATTCTTTAATACTTTTAAAAAGATAAATTTAAGTTTTTGTATTTTTCTAAAAATCTGTTATTTATAGTTTTAGGCATATGCTTATGCTTATGTAAAAAATGGAGACTTACAAAGAAATAATATTATGAATGTGCAAAGGAGGGGATTATGAAGATTGTTTCAGATATTTTAGTCATTGCAGTAGCTGTTGAGCACATTTTTATAATGTTGCTTGAGATGTTTTTTATTAAATCTGAAAACGTTAGAGCATCACTCATCCCAGCAACTATTTTTCCGAAATCAATTTCATTTAATAAAGCTAATTGATTTCGAAATAATACGTAATCCTTTATCTCACCCTTTTCTTTTAAGTTTTTAGCATATGACCCATCTACTGTTCCTGCTTGAACTGCAATCACCTTGTCTTTTAAATCCTCTTTAAACCGTATATTAGAAAACTCAGGAACAACAAAGATTTCATAATTTCTATACCATAAAGTTGTAAAGTTTACTAGTTTTCTACGTTCAGATGTATTAAATGTTCCATTAACAGCCTAATCTATTTCATCGTCAGCTGGTAGCTTAGTAAATAACTTATTATATGGAGCAATTTTCATTTCTCTTTTATTATGTATTATATATTTTTGGAATTTCATATCATTTGTATTCATTTCTATTTTTATTTCTATGTGTCTATCAATTAGGGAATACATCAAGTGAGATTGATGCTAAAAAATTTGACAAAATAAATAGAAAAGAATAAAATACTTGTTAAGACAAGTATTTAAAAGGAGAATTTAAAAATATGCATAAATTTGAGAATTCGTTAGGGTATATGTTAAACATTGCTGCAGCCTTAAACAAGAATGCACTATATTCTGTTTTAGCACCATATGAAATTACGCCAGAACAATTTACTTTACTTACCAAACTTGATGTAGATGGAGAGGGAAAAACACAAAGGCAATTATCACAGGAATCGTATAAAGATGAGGCAAATATAGCTAGAATTTTAAAAAAATTAGAATTAAAAGAATATGCCAAAAAAGTTTCAGATAATAAAGATAAAAGAAATAATCTTGTTTTTATTACCCCAAAAGGGCAGAAGTTAATTGAAATGCTGCATCCATTAGTAAATGATTATAGAAAACGTATGTTTAAAAATCTTTCAGAACAAGAGATTTTGACAATGGAGACAATATTGAAAAAAATTATAAAAAATTAACAATATTGCTTTAAATTCATATGTTTTTCCAATATGAAGACTTATTTTTTCTATTTTTCTTACAATATTACTTGTCTTGACAAACAATTTGAATTAAACAATGGAGTGAGAAAACATTAATAGATTAAGAATATTATCAAAAATAAAAAAAAGGGGATGATCGTCATAATAGAAACTAAGCAAAAATTAATTATAGGAATTACAGGTGCAAGTGGTATTATCTATGGAATTAGAATCCTTGAAATATTAAAGAATTTAAATATTGAGACTCATTTAATAGTATCAAAAGCGGCTGAAGCAACCCTTCAATTGGAAACTGATTTAAAAATAAATGATTTAAAAGAGCTTGCTTCAATTACATATTCCATAGATGATATTGGTGCTGCTGTTTCAAGTGGATCGTTTCAAAATATGGGAATGATAATAGCACCGTGTTCTATTAAAACTTTGTCTCAAATTGCATACAGCATTAATGATAATCTAATTACTAGAGCTGCTGATGTTGCATTGAAAGAAAAAAGGCGACTAGTTTTAATGTTAAGGGAAACCCCTTACAATCTATCACATATTCGTAGTATGCAAGCAGTGGTTGAAAATGGAGCAGTAGTTTTTCCACCTGTACCAGCTTTTTATGCTAAACCACAGACTATATCAGATATTGTGGATCAAACAGTTGGCAGAGCATTAGGCTTAGTTGGAATTGATACAGGTAATGTCAAACGTTGGGGAGACATATAGGAAAATAAAAAATCTCAGTAAACTAAGTAAAGTATTTGAAATATATTTTAAATACTTTATTAAAAAAAATAAATAAAATGTAAATTTAGGAGGTTATCTTATGAACAGAATTAAAAGTTTTCGTGAGTATATTGAAAGATTAAAAGAAATTGGTGAAGTAAAGGAAATTAATGAAGAAGTTAATTGGAACTTAGAAATGGGAGCAATTATTCGTTGGTGTAATGAAAATGGTGCTCCAGCACCGCTTTTTAACAATATTAAAGATATTGAGAAAGGGTTTCGTGCTTTAGGAGCTCCAGCTGGAGTAAGCAGACAAAAAGATTTATATCTATCACGTTATGCATTATCAATAGGAATGAAGCCTGATGCAACTGCAAAAGAAATACTTGAAGCTTTAATCAAAGGATACAGCCAAAAACCTGTTGAACCAATAATAGCTTCAAAGGCTTTTTGCAAGGAGAATGTATTAGTTGGTGAAGCTGTTGATTTATATAAGCTGCCAGTACCATATGCACATGATGGTGATGGTGGACGTTATATAAATACTTGGGGAACAATTATGGTGCAATCTCCAGATAAAAAATGGACTAATTGGTCAATAGCACGTATTATGATTCAAGATAAAAAAACTATGGTAGGTATGGTTGCAGGTGGACAACATATTGGAAAGGTAAGAAAAATGTGGGCCGATTTAGGTAAGGATACACCATTTGCTATAGCTTTTGGAACAGAACCTATGATTCCACTTGTTGCAGGTTCAACCTTAGTTTCAGAAGGTAATAACGAAGCTGATTATATAAGTGGATATTATGGAGAACCTATTGAGCTTATTAAAGCAGAAACTAATGATATACTTGTTCCAGCTAATTCGGAAATTATTCTTGAAGGTAGATTATCTTCAAGTGAAACAGCAATGGAAGGACCTATGGGTGAATATTCAGGGTATCTTATAAAGCAATCTAAATCTGAAAAACCTATATATCATGTAGACGCTATAACTTATAGAAATAATCCTATTTACCCTATTGTTATAGCAGGAGCACCAATTGATGATGACCATTCTGTAATGGGTATAGGGGCTTGTGCGGAAATATTAAACAGCCTAAGAAAACATGAGATTCCAGCAACTATGGCTTGGATGCCTTTTGAATCTGCTTGTGCTTGGCTTGTAATTACAATGCCTAAAAAGTGGAAAGAAAAAATGAATTGTAATTCTGATGAACTAATAAAGAAGATAGAAGATGCTATACATGCTTGTAAAGGAATTTTCCTTTCACCTAAAATAATTGTTGCAAATGATGATATAGATTCAACTAATATAAACCAAGTAGTTTGGGCATTTGCCACTAGAAACCATCCATCTAAAGAAATTTATTTTAGACCAGATAGCAGAGTTATAGGTCTAATGCCATATATAGACTCAGAAGAGAAAAGAGTATTTAAGACTACATCATGTATATATAATTGTTTATGGCCAGAAGATCTTCCTTATGAAGAATATCATATTACAAGTTCATATAAAGGAGCATTCCCTAAAGAAGTTCAAGAAACTGCAATGAACAAATTAACAAAAGCAGGTTTTTTATATAAACAAAAATAAAGTTACGTAATACAAGATAAAAAGGAGCTTGCTAGAATGAGAGAAGAAATTATTCCAGACATACTAGTAGAAACACATTTTGCAGGAGAAGATATAATTTTTATAGTTACTGGTGGCAAAGCACATATTGGAGCTGTTGCAACAGCATATTATGAGGAAAGTGATGTTTCCGTATCTTGCAAACAGCTTCCTCATCATAAAGAAGGAGAGCTTGCTGAAAAGATGGCTAAATCTGCAGCAATAAAATTAAAGGTTAATGTTACAGTTATTGTAGGTATTCATATTAACAATGCTACCTATACACAAATACTAACTTTAATAGATATGGCAGAAAATAAATTTGAAGAAACACTTATTACAGAGGAGCTTTCTAGAGGTAAACGGAATTGAACTAGTTTGTAGTGATGAAGATATTATAAATCTTTGATTAGGAGTTGCATCAGGAAAATATGATGCTGAATATGTAAAAGGATGGATTATTACTTTTAGTAATAAATAGGGATGAATTTTATTAGTGGATTTCAGAGGTCATGCTTCGTCTCCACCATAAAATCCACGACCATTTGTATGTGGCTTGAATAGCTGCTTACAGGTGGTCGTGTTTTTTATTGTCGCGGGTAGTGTCATAATCAAAACCACGAAAATTCAAAAATTTACAATTTAGTGAGATACCCCTAACTTTTTTGTTATTGCCACAAAAATTTTACGAATACCTAAAAAATATAAAAATGTTGACGTTTTCTTTAGTTCATGCTACACTTTACTCATAACATAAAAAGTATATAAATATCAGGCATGTGACTGGTAATGCAGGCAGGACTTGAATACGCTAATATTATATTAGTTTATTTGAGTCCTTTTTTATCTTGGCCAAATAAAAAAGTCTGCGAGCATTATTTAATGAGAGGAGACAAATAATATGAATTATAAAGAGGTAGCATCAAAAATATTGAAGGCTGTAGGTGGAGATGAAAATGTTCAACATCTTGAACACTGTTCAACAAGATTAAGATTTTCCATTATTGATAATAGCAAAGTAAATGTTGAAGAACTTAAGAATATTCCAGAAGTATTAGGTGTTAAGCAAAATGTACAATGTCAAGTAATAATGGGAAACGCTGTTATTGAATTATATGATGAGATTAAAAAACTTATTTCTGATAAAGGAATAAATAAGAAAAATAATAAAGAGAAAAGAAAAATAGGTACAATAGCTTTAGACTTTGTTATAAGTGTATTTCAACCATTGATTCCAGCAATAGCTGGAGGTGGTATTTTAAAGTCACTTTTAATGCTTTTAAACATGCTCGGTATTTTATCAAATACAACGCAGACATACCAAATATTGAACTTTGTAGGTGATGCACCATTATATTTCTTACCGATTTTAGTAGCTATTACAACTGCTAATAAAATGAAAGTTAATCCATTAGTTGCGGTGTCTGCTGTTGCTGCACTGTTAACACCTAATTTAGCCAAGATGCTAGGAGATGGAACTTTATTTATTAATATACCAGTGCAAAATATAACATATGCATATCAAGTTTTTCCAGCAATATTATGCGTATTATGTTATTCACAGCTAGAAAAATTCTTTAATAAAATTAGCCCAAAGGTTATTCGTAGTTTTTTTGTTCCAATGATGTCTTTACTTATAACTGTACCAGTAACGTTACTTCTTCTTGGTCCTATAGGTTATAATTTTGGGCAAGGGTTTGCAAGTGTAATCTTATTTATTTTTGCTAAATTTGGCTGGATAGCAGTAGCAATCTTAGCAGCATTCTTGCCATTTATGGTTACTACAGGTATGCATAAGGCAATGATTCCTTATGTTATTACTTCTTTAGGTCAATCAGGGAAAGAATTAATATATAATGCTGCATCGTTAGCACATAATATTTCAGAAGCTGGTGGATGTTTTGCTGTAGCTATTCGTACAAAAGATGAAGCATTAAGATCTACTTCTATCTCAGCTGGTATATCAGCATTATTTGGAATTACTGAACCAGCATTATATGGTGTTACAATCCTACATAAACGTGTACTTTATGGTGTAATGATTGGAGCTTTTACTGGAGGTGCATATTTAGGAATTAAAGCTGTCGAAGCATATGTAGCAGTAGGACCTGGTTTAGTAAGTTTATCAATGTTTATTTCTGAAACATTACCAAATAATTTGATGAATGCAATAATAGGTTTAGTGGTTTCATTTGTAGTTTCTTTTATTGCAGTAGCAGTTTTATGGAAAGAAGAAGTAACTAGTAATGAAGATGAAAAAGTTGAAAATAAAAAAGAAAAATTTAATGCACCTCTAGAAGGAGAATTAATTTCTCTAAGCGAAGTAAAAGATGAAGTATTTTCTAATAAATTAATGGGAGAAGGCTTTGCAATAATTCCATCTAAAGGAGAACTATATGCTCCAATAGATGGTACAATTGAAATGATTTTTGAAACAAAACATTCTTTAGCAATGAAGTCAGAATATGGTACTGAAATTTTATTTCATGTAGGATTAGATACAGTGAATTTGAAAGGGAAATATTTTAATCCAGAAGTTTCTGTTGGAAAAAGTGTAAAGCAGGGAGATTTATTATTAAGTTTTGATTTAGATAAAATTATTGAAGAAGGATTTGATCCAGTAACTGCAGTAATTATTACAAATAGACCAGATGCCAAGATAGAAACTGCAGAAAGTAAAAAAGTTAATAAGAGAGATAATGTATTTACAATAAATTAGATTGGAGTTGATGTATAAAATGTCATTTAAAAAAGATTTTTTATGGGGAGGAGCAATCTCAGCTAATCAAGTTGAAGGAGCATTTGATGTTGGTGGAAAAGGGGCGTCAGTGGCTGATGTGGCAAGCTATAAGCCAAATCTGAGTGTAGAGGATTATGCAGGACATAACAAGGTTACTTCAAGAATGATTGAGGAAGCACTAGAAGATAAAACTACAAAATTTTATCCAAAGAGAAGAGGAATTGATTTTTATCATCATTATAAAGAAGATATTAAGTTGTTTGCTGAAATGGGATTTAAGGCTCTAAGGATTTCTATTGCTTGGACAAGAATTTTTCCAAATGGAGAAGAAAGTGAACCTAATCGAGAAGGTATTAATTATTATGAAAATATATTTAAAGAACTGAAGAAATATAATATTGAACCAATTGTTACATTATCACACTATGAAATGCCGTTGCATCTAAGTTTAAAATACAATGGATGGGTAGAGCGAAAATTAATTGATTATTTTGTTAAGTTTGCAAAAGTTTGTTTTGAGTCTTTTGGAGAATATGCCAAGTACTGGTTGACATTTAATGAAATAGATAGTGTCGGCAGACATCCATTTACAACAGCAGGAATTATTCCAGATAAATGTCCAGAAGGAAAGCTTGATGAAGCTGTTTATCAAGCTTTACATCACCAATATGTTGCAGCAGCTTTAGTAACAAAAGAATGTAGAAAGATTATTAAAGACAGTAAAATGGGATGTATGCTAACAAAGCTGACCACATATCCTAATACTTGTAATCCAGAGGACGTATTACTTTCGTTAAATAGTAATTTAGGAAATCATGTTCATGCTGATATTCAGATATTTGGGGAATATCCTAGATTATATAAAGTCTTCTTGAAAAATAATGGAATTCAAATTAAAATGGAAGAAAATGATGAAGAAATATTAAAGGAGAGTACAGCTGATTATCTTTCTTTCAGTTATTATATGTCTAGAACAGAATCGGCGGACACAACTAAAGAAAAAGCATCTGGAAATACTATAATGGGTGTGAAAAATCCTTATCTGCCTTCTACAGAGTGGGGCTGGCAAATAGATTCAGTAGGGCTTAGAATATCACTAATTGAATTATATGATAGATATAGAATTCCATTAATGATAGTAGAAAATGGAATGGGAGCTAAGGATGTTAGTGAAGAAGATGGAACCATTCATGATTCATATAGAATTGAGTATTTCAGAGAACATATAAGGGAAATGAAGAAAGCAGTGGAAATGGGCGTTGATTTAATAGGTTATACTAGCTGGGCACCTATTGATTGTATAAGTGTTTCTACTTCTCAGATGAGCAAGAGATATGGATTTATATATGTTGATCAAGATGATGAAGGAAATGGAACATTGAAAAGATTAAAGAAAGATTCTTTTTTCTGGTATAAAAATGTTATAAAAACAAATGGAGAAATTCTAGACTAGAAATAATAGGGGGAATGTTTATGAAAATAAAAAGAGTTCTAAACTCTAGTGTTATTTTAGCTGTTGATGAACATAACAAAGAATTTGTTTGTTTTGGAAAAGGCATAGGATATGGAAAGAAAAACGGAGATACTGTTGAAAAAAAGATTGTTGACCAGATTTTTATGCCTATTGAGAATGCTCAGATAAAAGAATATGTAAAATTATTAGATTCAATTCCCCCAATATATCTAGATATAACTCAGAAAATTGTTTCAAAAGCTGAAAAAGAGTTAGATTCTAAGCTTAATATGAGTATATATTTTACATTAAGTGATCATTTAAATTTTGCAGTAGAAAGAGCAAAGAAGAATATTAATATAACAAATCGTGTTTATTGGGAAATAAAAAATTATTATTCAGAGGAATTCAAAATTGGAAAATATGCTTTAAATCTTTTAAATGAATTAATAGATATTAAGCTTCCTGAAGAAGAGGCTGCCAATATTGCATTTCATTTAATAAATGCTCAATCGCAAAGTAATGATTCAAGAGATAGCATGAAATATGCTAAAATGATTGGCGGAATTGTTAACTTAGTAAGGTATTCAATTGGCAGCCACTTAAAGATGGAAGGAATTCACTATCAGCGTTTTATTATACATGTTAAATTTTTTACAGAGAGATTCTTTAATAATGAAATGTTGAGAGACGAAAATGATGCCATGTTTGAACAAATAGCAACATTATATCCAGAAGCAATGGAAATTGCTTTTAAAATAAAAGATTATATAAAAAAGGTTTATGATGGAGTTATTCCTAAAGACGAATTAACTTATTTAGCTGTTCATATAAATAGATTGCAGGCTTATAATGAAATAAGTAAATAACTATATGATGCTACTTTAATTCAATTTATGAAATAATGAAGTGATTTTTTTATAAGCAAAATTATTAATATATTTAATATAATATGACAAAATTGATAGGTGGATTTTAAAGGTCATGCTTCGCCTCCACCATAGAAAAAACTGTACATTTATTTGTACAGTTTTTTATTTTAGAGCCATAAATTCATTATAGAATTCCTCTTTAAGTTTCAATCTCGCCTCCACCAATGAAACCCACGAAAATCTAAATTTGGATTTTAGTAGGTTATTTTAATTTACAAAGTATACAATGGATAAAATTAATCTTGGTGGGATATTTTATAAAAATAAATTAATAATTGAAATGTTGTAAAAAATTATATAATATACTCCTAACATAATTAAAATTACCTTTTATTGCATAATATGCAATAAAAACGTAGTTTGATGTCATTGTAAATTGATGGTAAGATATAAAATAGCAATAATTTATATAGGAGTGATAAAATGGTTTTAATTATTCTAGTATTTGTAGTAGGATTTATTACAATGTTTCCCTTAAAAAAATTAGCACAAAAGATTTATAATGAAACTGGATATAATGGAGTAAAAGGTTTACCTAAATTCTTAACAGTTCTTTTTGGAATAGTAAATATATTTTTAGCAGTTGTTATTTCAGTAGCAATTGAAGAACAATATTATAGTTTAGCAATGATTGTAGTAGCAGTTTTTTTATTACTAATTGCTGTACTTACATTAGTAAATAAGAAAGCTGGATTAAAAGATGCTATTTTATTATCAACTTTACAGACTATTAGTGGAGCAATTATGATAATATTATTATTTGCCCATCATTTTTTAGGAGGGATTTCATCTAGTGGCGTTCTCGACATTTTATCAATAGATGAGAGTATTAATAATTAATTAAGAAAATGTTCATGTTATTTGTACCATAAAATCCTCAATAATACAGAAATAAATATCTTGTCGAGGGTTTATTTATTGGCTATGTTTTAATATGGTGTTGAAATATAGCCAAAAAAATTATAGGTGAGATTGTTCACCTATAATGCTCAATATAAGAATATTAAGAAGTTTCTATATCCCAATCAATTTTATAACTTCCTTTGTGGTTTCCTTCAACTTTTAATTTATAAGTACCATCTTTATTGATTTCAATTGTTTTAACAATCTCATCTTTGGGATTTCCTACTTTAAATAACTCATCATCATTTTCGTCAATTAAAGCTATTTTTAGATTACCTTCTTCTGTAGTTACTTTAATATTCAAATTTAATTTATCACCATTCTTTAATTTCAGGGTAGTAAATTTATAACCTTCAAAATTTGAATATGACATCACCATACTATTATTTGTATTATTTTCAATAGAGCTTTTAATTTTATAACTACCCCCAGAACATCCTACTAAAAATAATGTTATTAATAAAATATTCATTAGTATTATTATTTTAGTTTTTAAACCTTTAAACATAAATCCTCCAATATATTTTTAAAAATCTATTAAATCACAATAATTTACTATTATAATTTTACACGACACTTATTATAACATAATTTACAAAATATCACACAGTATATATATAGTGGCTCTCTATTTTTTAAATCTTTTACTTTGATATATGAATATACTATATTGCTTTGAACTATAAAGTTCTTAGCCTTTATTATCTATTTATCTGTATCAAATATTTGAAGCCATTCGAACCACGTGATATAGTTACTAATGTATTTAGTTGCAACACCATTAAACCTATTCATCCATTTTTAAAAATTACTATATAAAGCATTAATATTACAAGGAAAGTAAGATATAGGTAAAATAAGATTAATAAGAAAGCTAATACCTATGTATGTTAAAACTACACTAGAGCTAGATCCAAATGATAAGAATAAAGTTTATCAATGTATAAAGTATTGGATATGTGAACTAGGTGAGTTAAATTTAACTCTTAAAAAAGATTTAGCAAAGTTAAAAGCTTTTATAACTGAGCAAGTGGATGAATTTAGAATAGAGTTTGATTGGGATGCTGATAAAAATAAGTGGAATTGGAAGTCTTCTGCTGAAATAGCAAATAGACTACGTTTAAAATCTAGCAAAAATAATGTTTTTGTGAACACGCAAACTTTTAATAAAATTAAGTTCGTAATTTGCTTTAATAGGAGATTTATTACAAGTGTATGAGATGGGAATAATTAAAGATTTTGTATCAGCTAGTTTTGATTATAATGGTGCTAAATAAAGAAAAAGTCTCATAAGATATTATAAAAAGTAAATTTAGAGGTGAAGTATGAGAAACTATAAAAGACAACAAGAAAATTTATATAAATATACTTTAGCTAATACTAATCTAAGAAAAGAAAAGTCTACTTACTCAAATGTAATCACTGTAATACCTGCAGGATCTAAGGTTCAAGTTAACGAGGCTGAAGAAGATTGGTATGAAGTATCATATGATGGACAAAGAGGGTATGTATATAGTGATTATTTATCCAAAACAAAATATACATGGACAGATGTTACTTTAAGATCTTATCCATCTGCTGAGTCAAATCCAGTAATTATAATTTCTCCAAAATCTATAGTACAAGTGTTATCTGTAAATGGAGACTGGAGTCATGTTATGTATGATGATCAAGAAGGATATATATTTAGCTATCTCCTTTCTGATGATGGAAATCCACCTGAAGAATATGATTTTAAGTACTTTTACACAGATATGACAAGGTTTGTAAATGATAATCAAATTAAAAGCCCCACTATAAATTTAATTACAACAGATTTAGAAAATAAGTTTACTTATATATTCGAAAAAAATTATGATGGTTCATGGAATTTACTGTATAAGTGGTCATGTACAATAGGTAAACCTAGTACACCAACTATTAAGGGCACTTTTTATCTTAACGGTAGAAAGCCTTACTTTGGCTCTAATACTTATAGAGTGAAATACGCTACTAGAATTCGAGGTAGCTACTATTATCATTCAATTTTATTTAATGCAGCAGGAACTCAAATAATTGATGATAGACTTGGGATGGCTTTGAGTCATGGATGTATTCGATTAGCTGTAGAAAATGCTCAATGGATTTATGATAATATATTAGATAGAACTACTATAATTATAAACTAATTTAATATATAAGCTCTGTTAGGTAATTGTATAACAGAGCCTATATTTATCAAATTTAAAAAATAACTAGGAAACCGTTGGCATGCATGCACTAAAGTTAATCGGTGATAGTAAGGGAATTGATCTTCCTGAAGATGAAGCAGTATCAATTAATAGAAAATAATATAGAACCTCTTGTAACACTATATCATTTTGAGTTACTTATGAACTTAGTACATAAATATGAATCATGGAACAACAGAAAGCTTATAGATTTCTATTTAAGATATAGTGAGACTGTAATAAGAAGATTTAATAACAAGGTAAAGTACTGGGTTACATTTAATGAGATGAATCATATTGATCCTCAAACAGAACACTCTGATATTTTTGCGTGTTAAAGGCATTTTTAGACAATGACCGTGACTATTATCTGTGTAGCAGAAATATACCAGACTTTCAATGGCCAAAGTTTAACTCTGTATAGTGGATTTCACCAACCATGCTTCGCCTCCACCATGAAACCCACGAAAATCCAAAATTTGGATTTTCGTGGGTTGTTTTAGTTTGTAGATATTTAGAGAAAGACTTAATATTTATAACCACTATCCCAAATATATTAAAGGATAGCAATAGAAAATATTTTAAAATGAGCTAATAAGAATCTATATAATAAGTAAATTATATTAAAAATTGATGGCAGACTTAAGCAAATCATTTTAATCCTTAACAATATTTATATATTTACATTAAACTAAACATTTGACAATATATACAATATGTTATAATATTTAATTAAATTTGAATTAAGTTTCAATAAATGAAAAATATGTAAGTAAGGTGTGGATAAGATAGATTTGCGTAAGAATATTAAAAGAAAAAAGTTATTACAAGCGGATACAAAAATAATTTCAACTGATATGCTCCCTTTATAGAAACAGTTTTATTATTTTAACTGTCTACTATAAAGGGAACATATCAGGTTATTATATTTATAAGGATTTAGAGAAAATATTTATCACAGGGTCAATTTTCTGATTCACATCTATTTTTTACTCAAAATACAGCTAATAATGGATGAATTATAAAATTTAGTCACTTTATATAAAGTGGCACTACATAGATTTATAAAGTGAGTTCATTCTTCCTAATGTTAAAATAGTTTTTATATGTTTACGGGTATTTTATAAAAGACTCTTTAGATAGTATATTTTTGACATTTGGATAAATTTAGAATAAAAATTATTAGATAGGAATAATAATAATGTAAGAATTAAATTTCTAAGATGGGAAGATTGTTTCAAAACAAATAGTCCATGTTAGATTATAAAACTTTGGAGGTGTATAGAGAAATGACAAAGATTAAGACAATACAAGAAGCAGTAGAAAATATTAAAGATGGAATGAAAATTATGACAGCAGGTTTTTTAGGAGTAGGTGCTCCATTAAAGATGATAGATGCATTAGCAGAAACAAATGTTAAAGACCTTACACTTATTCAATCTGTATCAGCTCATCCAGGAGAAACTCACGATATTGGCAAGCTTGTAGCAAATAAACAAATAAAAAAGTTTGTAGGTTCACATATTGGAACTTGTCCTGAAATACAAGAACAATACAATGCAGGTACATTAGAAGTTGAATTTATACCTATGGGAACTGTAGTAGAATGTATAAGAGCTGGGGGGGCTGGACTTGGTGCAGTTATAACTCCAACTGGCCTTGGAACTGAAATTGAAAAGGGAAGAGATAAACTTACTGTAGATGGAAAGGAATATTTAGTATTTCCACCAATAAAGGCAGATGTTGCACTAATCAAGGGGTATAAAGCTGATAAACTTGGGAATATAGTATATAGAGGAACAACTAAAGGAACAAATACAAGTATGGCACTTGCAGCTGATTTAGTTATAGCTGAAGTAGATGAAATTGTAGAAGTGGGTGAAATTTCACCTGATAGTGTTGGAACACCAGGAATATTGGTAGATATAATAGTTCAAGGCGACTCTTTTGACGAGAGAAAGAAATATTTTGAAGATTTATGGACAAGAACTAACAAAATGAAATAGGGGGGAGAAATGATGAATAGTAAAGAGATAATTGCAAGAAGAATCGCAAAAGAGTTTAAAGAAGGAATGGTTGCTAATTTAGGATTCGGCATACCTAATATGGCTGCAAACTATTTGCCAGAAGGAATGGAAATAATACTACAATGTGAAAATGGTGCATTGAAGTTTGGTGCAACTCCAAGCATAGGTGAAGCTGATCCTGACTTAGGTAATTCTGGTGGAGCTCCAATTACTTTATTGCCAGGGGCATCAACATTTGAAATGGATCTATCTTTTGCAATAATAAGAGGTGGACATGTTGATATAACTGTATTAGGCGCTTTAGAAGTCGATCAAGAAGGAAATATTGCAAACTGGAAGATACCGGGGGTTTTTGCGCCAGGTATGGGCGGCGCAATGGACCTTTTGGCAGGAGCAAAATATGTAATAGCTTCTTTAAGTCATAGTGATAAAAAAGGTAATCCAAAGGTGCTAAAGAAATGCACATTACCTTTATCAGCTAAAAAGTGCGTTGATCTTATAATTACTGATAAAGCAGTTATGAAGGTTACAGATAAAGGATTAGTATTAATGGAAGTGGCACCAGGTGTAACTGTTGATGAAGTAGTAAAGATCACTGAGGCTGATTTACTAATAGCTGATGATGTTCATGAAATGGAAATATAATATGATTATATACAAGATGAAGAATTTTTAAATCTTTATATATAAGTGTTTATAGATGCAAAATGCTACTTCGTATTTATAGTAATTATTAGTTTTTGTCTGAAGAAGTATATCTTATCTACGGTCGGCGCTTTGAGGGAATCTTAAAAGTTAGGCTGTACTCAGAGAAACATAAATCAATCTATTTTCGAACGTGGATTCGATACCCAGCGCTTGCGTCATAAAACCCACGAAAATCTAAAAAAATGAACTGCCTCCTGTCAAGTAGACAGGGTAAATAATAAAAAATTATGCTACTAAAGTATGACCTCGATATTCTATTGGAGTCATACTTTTTAACTTTTTCTGTAATCTTTTTGTATTATAAAAATCTATATATTCATCAATAGCTTGCTCAAGTTCTTCGTATGTATCGAATTTTTTTAGGTAATACATTTCAGATTTAAGTGTACCCCAAAATCCTTCCATCGGACCATTATCTATGCAACGACCAACCCTAGACATACTTTGAGTTAGATTTGAAAGTGATAAGAAATATATTTATTGATTAATTTGTAAACTAAATTTGATTTAGTAAACATAGTATGATAATACAATAATTGAATTAAATGATAAATTATTGAATAATATGCTGATGTTACAAAGTGGAGTGGTAAAATGGATGGAATAATAATTGTTGGAATAATACTTTATATTTTATATATAGTGTTTTTCGGTAGAGATAAAGGATCGGATATATATAAAGAAATGACAACTCTTACAATGAAATTTATAGGGGCTGCTGGTTATAATACATATGCAAATGCAGATTGCAATGGAGTTGATATAGGTGGGATGTATGTATGCTTATGGGCTAAAAAGCATATGAAAAAACTATTAAAAAGTGGTTGGAATATAAAAAATAGAGATGATTTAGAATCTACAATTGCATGGCTTTTTAATGAAGGTCATAATGAAGAATGTATGTAACTTATGAAAATATATAAGGACAATCCTGAGTCAAATCGTATAAAAAAGAAACAGAAAGAGCTGTTTGATACATTATGTTCAGAATATGAAAATCAGGGAATATTAGCGTGGGATATATGCAGAATATGTAATCTTGCAGGATGGGGATTCCTATCAGGATATATATCATATCAAGAAGCAATAAAAGTAAGTGTTGATGCGTGCAAAGTATTACAGGCAAATTACACATCATGGGATCATATGATGAACAGCTATTTTTGTGGATTAGCTTTTTGGAATGGCCCAGCACAATCATCACCAAAAAGCAGAGCTCAAAGCTATAATTCAACTAAACAAAGTAAAAATAGTATTTATAATATCCCATGGGATACAGATCTAGATGCAAAAGATTTTATAATGCCAAGAAAAAATGAAAGAAAAAATGTAAAATTGCTAGAATTATAAATTTTATTTTTAGTAAAAATACTATAAATGCTAGTGTGATAAACATATTTTTATGATAAATTTAATATGAAAATAACTTCTTGTTGCTAATAATCAAGATAACGAATTATTACAAAAGAGGTTATTTTTTATTTTAGAGCCATAAATTCATTATAGAATTCCTCTTTAAGTTTCATTAATACTTTAAAGCTTTATATCGAATAGAAGGACGTCCACCTGTTTTATAATCTACATCGCTAGAGATTTCTTTACATTCTATTAGATAATTCATATAACGTCTTATAGTAACCTTAGATAAATTAATTGCAGAGGATATTTCCTCACTTGTCAAATAGCGAAATTTATTTGAAATCATATAGTCTCTTATTAAGTTTAATGTTTCCTTTTGAAGTCCTTTTGAGAGGTTATCATCATTTGCTTTAAAAGGTTTTGAGTTTGAACTTATAAGTTCATCAATGGAAGACTGATTAAGTTTTTTTTGGTTAGTTATCATTTCGTATTTCATAATAAATTTATTTATGGCACTTTGAAAGCGTTCATATTTGAAAGGTTTGATCAAATAATCAAGAATGCCAAGCTTTAAAGCTTTATCAATATTAGCAATGTCATTAGCAGCTGTTACCATGATTACATCTGTGCGATAGTTATTAGTTCTTATTATTTCTAAAAGTTTCATACCAGAAAGATTAGGCATGTACAAATCTAAAATAACTAAATCTACGCTATTAGACTCTAGATATTTTAATGCATCAGCCCCATTAGTAAATGTAGCACAAACAATTATTTTTTTAGTTTTTAGAATATAATTTTTATTAATTTCTGTTACCATTAGATCATCTTCAACAATTATTGCTTTTAACATAATAAAATCCTAACCTTTCATATAATTTTTTTTTATTTATCATTATTGTAATTGAAGTACCAACATCTAATTCAGATTCAACATCGATAGTTCCATTACAACTTTCAACAATATTATATACAAGATTTAAACCAATTCCACGATCATTTCCTTTTCTTGAAAATCCTCTTTTAAATATATGTTTTATATCGTCTTGTGAAATTCCTGTACCTGTATCATCTACAATAATAGTAAGACATTTGTCATCGCTATGTATATAAAGAGTTACTTCTCTTATAGAATCCTTATTGTTTAATGCATCAAAAGAATTTTCTAAAAGATTACCAATTATAGTAACTAAGTTATTTGTTGAGACAAATTTATTGTGACTATCAAGAAAGCTTGTAGACTGAAGCTTAAAATCTATGTTTAATTCTTTTGCTCTGTTTACTTTTCCTATTATCAAAGCTGCTAAAGTACGATTTTTAATTTGAGAGATTATAAAGCTATAGTTTTTTTTGTGATCTTCAGTAATGCAGCTTATGTAATCAATAGCTTTATCTGTATCTCCAATTTGAAGAAGACCTAATATTATGTGAAGCTTGTTCATCTGTTCATGTATATTTGCACGTAAAGCCTTTATAATATGATTTACACCTGTAAGTTCTTCTGCTAATTTTTTTACTTCAGTTTTATCTCTGAATATTGAAACTGAACCAATGAGATTTTGCTTATTATAAATAGGTATTCTACTTGTAAGTATAGTCGTATCATTTATATTAATTTCTTTATTATATTCATAATTACTCATAACAGTATTATTAATTAAATTAGAGCTTACAAATTTATCTATCAATTCATCAATAGAAGTATTATTTTCTTGGATTCTGAGCATATTGATAGCGGCATTATTGTATAATATACATTTTCCAGTATAATTTACAGCTATTATACCTTCATCAAGGGAATCAAGTACTTCTTTTTTGTGTAAATACATTTCTGTAAATGTTGCAGGTTCATATCCAAGCAGAGTCTTTTTAATACTTTTTGATATGATAAATGAAAGAATCAAACCTATTATAGTTGATATTATAAATAAAAATAAGGAGTGAAATATTATTTTAGATCGTATATCATTTATGGAAGCAGAATATGAGCTTACCATAACAAATCCTATAATATTATTACTGTAATCCTTTATTGAAGAAAAAGCACGTCTTTGCTTTGAATGACTTCCTATGGTTTCAGTTATATAATTGTTAGAACCTTCAAGAATTAGATATTCATCTCTACCTAAGAAGGGCTTTCCTATTAGAGTATGATCAGGATGATATAAGCGGATATCATCTTTATTTGTTATTACAATAAAATCTATTTTAGGAATTAAAGTAGTTAATGTATCTAAATAATCATTAATATGTTCATCTGGCATATTAGATAATGCAAGCTTTTTTATTTGTTTATCATCAGAAAGAAACTGTGCGTAGTGAGAAATATTTTCATCAATTTCTGTATTTAAATCATTTATATCCTTAAATGCATTATAGCTTACTGTAAATGTCAGAATTATAAAAATTAATATGAAATAGGACATAAGTATTTTGTTCATTACTGACATAGACTTTAATCTTTTTTTTAACATAATATATATACTCCTTATCTCTTTTTTTATTCCATAATATAGTATTAATACACATAATTCATAAAATAGATATAATCACTATTTGATAATTCAATTATATATTAAAATTCAGAAGTTTTGATTTTTTTTACTTACAAAAGGTTTTATAGTTACTAAATATTTAAATTTTATATAATTGGAGTTAGAGTAAACGTATACAGAAAAGAAAATATATAAAATCATAGGTAAAGAGGGGTTTTGAATATGGATTATAACAAAATGGCTTTAGAAATGCATGAAATAAATAAAGGAAAGGTTTCAGTTAAATCAAAAGTAACAGTAAAGACAAGAGAGGATTTAAGTGTTGCCTATACACCAGGAGTAGCTGAACCTTGTAGAAAAATCAGAGATAACAAAGAAGATGTGTACAGATATACAGCAAAGGGAAATCTAGTTGCAGTAGTATCTGATGGAACAGCAGTACTAGGTCTTGGAGATATTGGACCAGAAGCAGCAATGCCTGTTATGGAAGGAAAGGCTATTTTATTTAAGGAATTTGCAGGCATAGATGCATTTCCAATATGCTTAGATACAAAAGATCCAGATGAAATTGTGGAAACAGTTAAGCGCATAGCTCCAACATTTGGAGGAATTAATTTAGAGGATATATCAGCTCCAAGATGTTTTGAAATAGAGAAAAGATTAAAAGAAGAATTAGACATACCTGTATTTCATGATGATCAGCATGGAACAGCAATCGTAGTTTCAGCAGGAGTATTAAATGCATTAAAGGTTGTAGGTAAAAAAATATCAGAGGTTAAAGTTGTTATAAATGGAGCAGGATCAGCAGGAATATCTATATGCAAGTTATTATTACAGCTTGGAGTAGGAGATATAGTATTAGTGGATTTAAAGGGTGCACTTGCTCCAGGTGAAGAATGGATGAATAAAGCTCAAAAAGAGATGGCAGAAGTTACAAATAAACAAAAACAAAGAGGAGATTTAAAAGAAATTATTAAGGATAAGGATGTATTCATAGGAGTATCAGCACCTAATATTTTAAGTGCAGAAATGGTTTCTACAATGGTTAAAGATTCTATTGTATTTGCTATGGCTAACCCTATTCCAGAAATAATGCCTGATGAAGCTAAGAAAGGAAATGTAAGGGTAATTGCAACAGGACGTTCAGATTTTCCAAATCAAATAAATAATTTATTAGTATTCCCAGGAATATTTAAAGGAGCTCTTGATGCTAGAGCTACAGATATAACAGAAGAAATGAAGATAGTGGCAGTTAAAGCTATTGCAGGCATAATAAAAGATGAAGAGTTAAACGAGGAATATATTATTCCAGATGCATTTGATACTAGAGTGGTTAAGGAAGTTTCAAATGCTGTAGCAAAAAAAGCAAGAGAAATAGGGGTTTCTAAGCTATAAAAATATTATTTTAGATTATAGCTTAAAATTTAAAGGTTTAATTGGTATAAAGACTGATTCATTAAAACATAGAAAAAGTTTTAATGAATCTTAAATAAACTTATGTGAAAAGTTAAATAAAAGGAGAATTTAGGAGGTTTGATTATGCAAGTTCCAATAAAGAAAACACTAGATAAAATTCCAGGCGGTATGATGATTGTTCCACTTTTTTTAGGGGTATTAGTTAATACATTTTGTCCACAAATTTTAAAAATTGGAGGTTTTACTACAGCATTATTTGATTCAAAAGCATCATCAACAATACTAGCATGTTTTATGTTTTTTATAGGTTCGCAAATTAATTTTAAATTGGCACCAAAGGCGTTAAAAAAAGGTGCTTTGTTGATACTTGGAAAATTTATAGTTGGAGCAGGCATTGGTATAGCAATAGGAAAAATATTTGGACCAGCTGGGGTATTGGGTTTATCACCACTAGCAGTTCTTTCAGCATTAACAAATTGTAATGGTGGGTTATATGCGTCTCTTGCATCACAATATGGAGATGAAACTGATGTGGGCGCTTATGCATTATTATCATTGAAAGATGGTCCATTTTTTACGTTAGTTGCTTTAGGTGCATCAGGTCTTGCACAAATTCCTTTTATGTCTCTTGTTGCAACATTGCTTCCAATATTAATAGGAATGATTTTAGGAAATCTTGATCCAGATATGAGAAAATTTCTTGGAAGCAGTAAGTTATTACTTATCCCATTCTTTTCATTTCCTTTAGGAGCAGGAATGAATTTATCAACAATAATTACTGCAGGAGGTCCAGGAATATTATTAGGTATAATAGCTTCATTTACAGGAATCGGTGGTTATATATTATTAAGAATGTTTAAGGAAAAACCATTAATAGGATTAGCAACAGGATCAACAGCAGGAAATGCAGTAGCTACACCAGCAGCTGTTGTTGCATTAGATCCAACACTTGCTGTTGTTGCCACAGCAGCTACAGCACAAGTTGCAGCTTCATGCGTAGTATCAGCAATGATATGTCCAATAGTTGTTTCTTATATGGTTAAGAGATTTGATAATAAGAATGTGATTATTAAAAAACAAGAAGTGACAGAATGATAGATTTGGATATTGTATTTTTAGTTTAAATATTTTTTACTTATGGTAAGTTTTATTGAATTAATGAATAAGTAAAGTAATGTAAATGGTGAATTTTAAAGGTTACGTATCTCCTACGCCATAAAATCCACGAAAGATATATTAACATAAAAATTATGTTAATATATCTTTTTTTGTTTTAGAAAAAGATATGATAAATATATTTTTGGTAGATATAAGATTACTTATAAATGGAATATTTTATAAATTAAGGTGGTGTTGGTTATGAATACATTTTATAAGGTGTTTGTTGTTAAAAGAAATGAAGACACATGTATTTTATTATGTGTGATGTTGATGACATAATTAGCCTTAGATAAAATATTAAAATGTAAGGAAGATAAATATGAAAAAGAGTGTTAAAATGATATAGCCATCATATATAGATAAGTTTCAGTGTATTGGAGGTGAAGATAACTGTTGCATTGGATGGGATATAGATATTGATAAAGAAACATTTAAATTTATATATAATAATTTATTCCCTTTTTCAGAAAGCGATTTTATGTTTGAAGGATATATTATGCTTTTATTTAGATATTCATTAATGAGATTTTATCTAGTTGGGAAATACATATATAATGGAAAAGATTCTGTAGAAGATATGATAGAGTTTATTCAAGTATTTATAAAAGCAGTAGAGCACGATAAGAATTATAGAAGCGAGATTTTAGAATATAATTAAAGAAAATAGCTTTGATAATATGGAATTTGCAAAAATGCTTTTGTAATTTTAAATAAGTAGATTAAAGAATGGGCTGTTGCACAATTAACTGATTAGTTAATTTGAGCAACAGCTCATTTCATATTTAATCTTTCCAGTGCAAAAAGTATTTTTAACATATTCTAAAAGTTCCATAGAAGTAGAAGCAATAGAAACATAGGAAGAAGGAAATTAATTATTCGATATTGATGATAAGAACATAATTACAATTAATCTAAATAATGGAATGAATATGAATAACTTCAAGGAGAGAGTTACAAATAAACTAAAAATTTTCAATGATCAAAATCTAGAAATTGTATTAGTAGATTATAATAGAACTGTGAAGGTATAAATTGGTTAGAAAGAGTATTATTAATATAAAGGGTAACAGATTATATTGCTATTAAGTAACTATAAATAAGTTATAATGGTGGATTTCAAAGGTTGCGTATCGCCTCCACCATGAAACCTACGAAAATCTAAAATATTGGATTTTGAACTGCCCTCTATCTACTTGACAAGGGGCAATTCAGTGTCGTGGGTTATTTCAATTTGTAGATATTTTGGAAAATGCTTGATATTTACAACCACTGCGAAAAATATATTAAATTTTGAAGTGTTTTTTACTTTTCAATCGTTATATTAAATGTAAGGATAAAAGAAGGTGGTGATAACTATTGAAAAAGAACAATTTGCAAGTTGCATAAAACAATATGAACGTTTAATTATCACTATTTGTCTATCCTTTACGAGAAATTACTTTGATGCTGAAGATTTGGCGCAGCAAACATTTTTAGCTGCATATCAAAATTTTGAAAACTTTGATGGTAACAACCTTAAGGCTTGGCTTACTACAATTGCTGCAAATAAGTGCAAGGACTACATTAAGAGTAAAGCAAGAACAACAGTTAGCTTATCAGAAGAGGCGTATGAATGCTTGGCGGATAGTGGAGACTCACCAGAGGAAACAGTAGTGAAAAAGAACACTATGGAGAGAATACAACGTGTATGTAATAAGCTAAAAGAGCCGTACAGAACTGTAGCCATAAGCTATTTTTGCAAAGATATTAAACTTTCACATTTAGCAAAGGAAACGGGCCAGAACATTAAAACTTTGGAAACGCAACTTTATAGGTCAAAAAAACTATTAAAGGATTTATGGAAGGAGGAGTTTATGTGAAGAGTATATTATTTGATAAAGAAGGTCATTTAACTGAAGAGACATTAAAGGCACTTAAATTTGATATCTTACAGGATGAAGAATTGATTTCTGTATTGGAGCATATTAGCAATTGTCAAAAGTGTGCTGGTACATTTGCAGACAATTTTAAAGATGATGAACTTGCAGAAGCTCCTTTAGGTTTTCAAGAGAAAGTACAAATTAAAATAAAAAGTAAGAATCAAAGTAATATTCAGTTTAATTTTTACTGTGTTAAAGTTGTAGTTGCAGCTAGTATAGCATTAATGATGGTTTTTTCAAATGGATTAAATTTTCTGGTTAATACAACAACAAATTATGTGAAGCCACCAGATTTAAGTATTGTAAACTCAGTTAATGCGAATCTTAATACCTTTTCTGAAAAGATAATTAAATTGGAGGTTTTTAATAATGATAAAGAAAAAAAGTAAATTTTTAACTTTTGTTTTTTCAATGTTGCCTGGTGCAGGTCATATGTATATGGGATTTATGAAGATAGGTGTATCTTTTATGTCCGTGTTTTTCTTTTTAATATTTCTTTCTTCTTGGCTTAGCATAGGACCATTATTATTTATGCTACCACTTATTTGGTTTTATTCGTTTTTTGACTGTGCAAATAGAGCAAGTTTAGATGATGAACAACTTTTACTTTTAGAAGATAAGTATCTATTTTCTGTTGATAAGCTAGTAAAATTAGATAAAAATATATTTGAAAAACGTAGACTTGTTACGGGGGTATTATTATTGTTTTTAGGAGTTTATTTAGTAGCAAATAATATAATGGATGTTCTACAACGATATATTCCATATGAAATTTATGCTATTATGTATTATTCTATGAGGCAAGTTCCACAAGTAATTATAGGAATAACAATAGTTGTTATTGGCGTAAGACTTATTATGGGTAAGAAAAGGGAGCGTGAAATGGATGCTTAAGGGACGTAGAGTAGGTACATTAACCGGAGGAATTGTTTTAGTTGTCTTTGGGATAATGTTTTTACTTAGATTAGTTACTACTAATATTAATATTCTTCTAATCATATCCCTGTGGCCCCTTATATTAGTGCTTTTAGGAATAGAAATTATTTTAGCCTATATAAAAAACAAAGAAGAAAAAATGCAATATGATTTTGGTGCAATAATATTAGTTATTATTTTAGCCTTCTTTGCTATGGGCATGGGGGGAGCAGAATTTATAATTACTCATTTGTCAGAGTTTAAAGGAATAATTTAATTAAGGATAAAGTTTACATGTAACGTGTAAATTTTATCCTTTTATTGTGTGCCCAGCATGGGCACGTACTAATCGGTGAAAGTCCGTAATGGG
>NZ_CAURTC010000023.1:0-57046 GCF_963527835.1 uncultured Clostridium sp.
CCTACGACCTTCGGGTTATGAGCCCGACGAGCTACCAGCTGCTCCACCCCGCGATATTATATTAATTTGTTTTTGGTGCCGAAGACCGGAATCGAACCGGTACGGTGTTTAACCACCGCAGGATTTTAAGTCCTGTGCGTCTGCCAGTTCCGCCACTTCGGCTTACCAGTTAGGTTATTTCCTAACGACAAAATTTATTATACTGTATACATTCTACACTGTCAACATATATTTGATATTTTTTTATTTTTTTTCAAAATTTTATCCTAATAACATAAAAAACGCCTTATAAATAGGCATTAAAACCTGTTTATAAGGGCTTTATATAACATAATAAACTCAGATCTAATAATTCAACTTAAAGTTAATTATTATATATTCTTTAATTTACTTAATTATTTGGCTGGGCATTTCTTGGCACCTTTGCCTTTGAATTCTTGATGTTTTTTTACATCTTGCATTCTTTCTTCACTGTCTTTTAAAAATCTAGACATTATGTCTTCAAAATTGCCTGAACCATTTTTCTTCTTTTCAGTATTTGAGTTCCAATCAATTTCAACTGGCTTTACTGATTTTTTTTGAATATTCGCTTGTTTTATTGAAAGACTAATCTTTCCATTGTCATCTATTGAGATAACTTTAACTTTAACTTTATCTTGTTCTTTAAGATGTTCTCTAATGTCTTTTACGTAAGAATCTGCAACTTCTGAAATATGAACTAATCCAGTTTTGCCTTCCACTTCAATAAAAGCACCAAAATTTGTAATGTTTACTACTATACCTTCTAATATGTTTCCTGCCTCTAAGGTCATGTTTAAAAGTTTCCTCCTTAAAAATATAAAAATATATATTATAATATTATTAAAAACTATTTTTCAGAATTTGATGTTTGTTCAGAACTGTTAATTACTTTTTCACCTGGTTTTATCATTCCAAGTCTTTCCCTAGCTAATTTTTCAAGATATTCATCTGAACCAGAATCAATCTTTTCTACTTCATCTGAAAGCCTATTATTTTTTTTAGTTATTTCATCAAGTTGAAGCTGTTTTTCATTAAGTTGTTTTCCTATTCTGTTAATTGTCAATTGTTGTCTAACATAACTAAAAACAAATATACTAAGTAATACCATTATTATTATGTTCCTAAATGTTAACTTTTTCATTTGCAGAACCTCTATTTTCAAATTCTCTTATTTATATTGTAAACACTCTAAAGGTATTATTCAAGTAATTTTTTTGCGCTATTTACTTTTATCAATTACTTTGTAAAATACTATTTTTATTGGATATATAAGGTTCTTAAAAATTATTCTAAAAAAAGTATTTATTTTTTTTATCACTAACTGTTCTAATGAATAGAAATAACTACTTATAAATTTTAAGTATATTAAAAGTGATATAATGATGAATATATAAACATACGGAGTTAAAAATGCATAATTAGTATACAATAAGAAAGTAAATATAATTAGAGCAGTAAGTACCCAAAAAAGAATGTCTTCGATAACTGTAATTATTTTTATTGAGCTTAACCCTCTTATACCTCTATATATATCAAATAAAAAACCTGTTATAAGTCCTGCTATAACACTATACATAAGAAGATTAAACTGCATTGTTAAAGTTAACGGCATTCAATATACCTCTCTAATTATTTAAATAGCCTAGAAATTATACTTTCCTTGCTCTTCTTTACTTCTTTTCCATTGTAAACCATAGAATCAATACTACCATTTATTATCACATCACCATTTTTAACGTCTAACTTATTCATCTTTAAATCTGAACCTTTAATACTTAGATTGCCTAAAACAGTTGTTAAATCTATTTTTTGACTATCAAAACTTATAACCTCTATAACACCACTTAATATTAACTTCTGTCTATTTTCTAAAGATAAATTAGAATTTCTATCATTGAGCTTATTTTCATCTTTATTCTCCATAATAAATTCCCCCATATACTTTATCTTATACAATATATGAAGATATATTTTAATTTATTCATTAGTAATTTTTTTATTTGCCTTATAAGATTATAGATTTAAAGAGTAGCCTTTGATAAACACTTATCTAGACTACTCTTTATCTTCTTGTCCTTCAATAATTACATACATTTCTTTTGCATCTTCTTTTCTTACATGTTCTTTAATATTAACTATTTTAGCTTTTAATGTTCTATTTGCAAAAGTTATTTCTATTATGTCATCTTCTTTTATATCTGTAGATGGCTTTACAACTTTTCCATTTATTGATACTCTTCCACTTTCACAAGCTTCTTTAGCTACAGTTCTTCTTTTTATTATTCTTGAAACCTTTAGATATTTATCTAATCTCATAATTTCTCCCTTGTTAAAAGAACCCGAGAAAACTCGGGTTCATATTTTTTCTATTTATTATTAACCTTATCTTTGAATTCTTTTCCTGGTTTAAATACTGGTACTGTTGTTGCTGGTATATTGATCACTTCTTTAGTTCTAGGATTTCTTCCTTCTCTAGCTGCTCTTTCTCTTGTTTCAAAAGTACCGAAGCCAACTAGTTGCACTTTTTCACCAGATTCTAATGCTTCTTCTACGCTTTCAATAAAAGATTTTAAAGCTAATTCCGCATCTTTTTTAGTTAATTTACTTTTTTCAGCCATACTAGTTATTAATTCTGCTTTATTCACAATTACATCCTCCTCAAAATAAAGTTATAACATTTAATTGTCTAACTATTTCATATATGTACTAAATTACACCTCTTTATTATATATCCTATGTGCCTAGTCGTCTATATAAAAATAACTTATTAACACATATACTCTTTCTATAATAAATATTGTAATATAGTTCTTTAATAATTATTCTTCAAAAACTAAATAAATCCTTTATTTTATTACACTTTTATTTAGTTTTTTTGCTTCTTCCCATAATATATCCATATCTTCTAAAGACATTTCATTTAAATTTAAATTTTTTTCTAATGCCTTTTTTTCAATATATGAGAATCTTGAAATGAACTTATTGATTGTTGAGTTTAGTGCTTCTTCTCCATCTACATCTAAAAATCTAGCTACATTTACACATGAAAATAATAAATCACCAATTTCATTTTCTATATTTTCCTTATTCTCACTAATATATGCATCTTTTACTTCTTTTAATTCTTCATCTACCTTTTCAAACGCAAAACTCACATCATCCCAATCAAATCCTACTCTTTTTGCCTTCTTTTGAACCTTATAAGCTCTTAAAAGAGAAGGAAGTGATTTTGCTATTCCATTCATTTCTTCTGTTAATGTTTCGTATCCTTTTTCTGATTTCTTAAGTTCATCCCATTTTTCAAGTACATCTTTAGATGAATTAACATACTTTAAATTCTTAAATACATGAGGATGTCTATAAATCATCTTATCACAAATAGCCTTAACTACATCATTTATATTAAAATAACCTTCTTCTTGGCCTATTGATGAATGAAATACTACTTGAAATAAAACATCACCTAATTCTTCAATTAAAGAATCATCATCTTCATTATTTATTGCATCTACTACTTCATAGCTCTCTTCTATCAATGAATTTTTTATTGATTCATGAGTTTGTTCTTTATCCCAAGGACAACCATTTTCGCCTCTAAGAACTTCTACAGTTTCTAATAAATCATAAAAATCTTTTTTGTTATTTAAATCTTTTGGTATATATACTGAAGTTAAGTAATCTATATCTTCTTGCATATCTAATTCATACAGTGGAATTTTTCTAATACTTTCTTCTCCAATTATCCCTGCTGCCCTTACATATACTATTTCAGTTTCATCATCATATTGTTGCAATAATCTTAGCTTTACTTCAGAAGCTATAAGTGGATTATATACTTGAGTAATTATAGTTCCAATTCTTTTATCTAATATTTGATTATTTATATCAAAAGCATCTATTACTTTCAAACCCTCTATTGGGTCTATTGCTAAACTTTCCATCATAGCATCAATAAAACTAACAGCTGGAATGACTTTATAAGCTATATTTTCTTTTTTACATAACTCCATTAAATTAAATACTGATTTTTCAGCTACTAATGGGTGTCCTGGTACAGCATATACTAATTCACCAGACTGCTTATATTTATTTATAATATCATTTGCTATATTGAAATAAACTTCATCAAAACTTTCTTCAGTATCATAGATATAGTCATAAGTTTTAAATTCAACATTATTTTCTGTTAAATATTCTACTGTTGGATGTTTCTCAGTTCTCAAAAAAATATTTTTACAATTCTTTAATTCTTCTATGCAACCTATTGTTAAAGCTTCTTTAGCTCCTGGGCCTAATCCTACTATCTTAATCATTTGGAATCTCCTTTTTAGTTTCTTCTAAATCTACTTTTTATTTCTTCTATTTTAAATACTTTAAGTAACATTATTAATATTATATACACTATAATACCTAAAAATATAGATATTAAGCAAGATATACCATTACTTATTGTACTTTTATAAATATAATTATAGCTTATTAATACTAATATCATCATTAAAGTTGATGCATATGCTGGCTTTATTAATATTTCATATACATTAAGCTTAATCTTCAGCTTCCACTTCATGGCTATTAGATTCAATATAGAAGAAACTAAGTAAGCAGTTATGCTTGCAATAACTGCTCCATAAATATTAAATGCTTTTATAGGTACTAAAATCCATGTTAAAACTCCCTTTATAAAGCAACCTATAAACAAATTAATTACTGGCAATATATAATTATCTGTACCTTGTAAGATAGATGTTGTAGTCTGAGTTAAAATTATAAAAGGAATTGATAGAGATAGATATTTTAATATTTCTGCTCCTGCAAATCTTCCTGGGAATATAAGTCTCATAATAGGTTCAGCTAAAAAGAATATTCCAAACATACAAGGTATCGCTATTACAGCAGACATTTTCATAGACATATTTATTTTTCTTTTTACTTCAACATGATTCTTAAGAATAAAGTTTTCTGCAATAATAGGTATTAAAGATATGCATAATGCCATTGATAAAGTTAATGGCACATTAACTATTACAGATGCTTTTCCTGTCAATTGAGCATATAAAACAGTACTTTGCATATTAGTAAAGCCTGCTTCTAATAACTTTTGTGGTACTACAATTGAATCTATAAGTCCCATTATACTTCCAACTGTTGCACCTAATGATATTGGAATTGCTATTCTTAATATATTACTTAAAACATCTGGATTAGTTTTTACTTTTTTTATTCCATATTCTTTTTTAACTTTTCTGTACTTACTAAATAAATATATCCCAGCCATTATAGCACCTGCTGTTGCTCCAAAAGCAGCTCCTCCAGCTGAATATTCTATTCCTCTAGGTAATAATATTACTGCTAATCCTACACCAAATATAATTCTCCCAATCTGCTCTATAAGTTGTGATGTAGCTGATGGGGACATATTCTGTAATCCTTGAAAGAAACCCCTAAAAATGGTTATAAAGGATATTATAACAGGTGCAAAAGAAATTCCTATAAGAGAATAATACGCCTTAGGGTCCCATTTCAAAAAACTAATAATAGGTTTAGCAAAGAAAAATAGTGCAAAAGTTGTGCCTGTCCCTAAAATAGCCATTAATATTGCTGATTCTTTCATAATTTCAAAAATTCCATTTATGTCATCCATTGCATTATTTTCAGAAATCATTTTTGATATTGCTATAGGAATTCCTGATGCTATTGCTACAAAAAACATATATAAAGGATATGACATTTGATAATAGCCTATTCCTTCATCTCCAATTAACATTATTAATGGCCATCTAAAGAATAATCCCAAAAATCTTGTTAATATTCCTGCAATTCCAAGAATTAAACTTCCTTTTATTAAGGATTGCTTTTTCATAAAATACCTCCAAACTTCAAGTTATACTAATAATTTTTATTGTAAATTTGAAGGTATTATGACTCTTATTTTTATCAAATAGAAAATTATTTATGTAATCTCTATTGTTCCATTTGTTTTCCTAAAAATGTTGCAGCTGTTTCTGCCAATTTTAATTCTACTTCTCCTAATGTCTCTCCGTCTTCTTTAGACAAGATAATTACTGTACCTATAGCATCTCCTTCTGATAATATTGGAGAAATAACTTGATTTACATATTTGCTTTCATCATCATCATTATGTAATGGAATAACAACGTTTTGACTTTTATCTAACATTACTGTTTTTCTTCCATCCATAACTTCTTCTAATTCTGAGCTTATTTTTCTTTCTATGTAATCTTTTTTAGGTGTTCCACTAGCTGAAATAAACGCATCTTTGTCTGCTATTAATACTATATGACCTATAGCTTGTTGTAAGCTTTCAGCATATTCTCTTGAGAAGTCAGTTAATTCACCTATTGGAGAATATTTCTTTAATATTACTCCTCCTTCTCTATCTGTAAATATTTCAAGTGGATCCCCTTCTCTTATCCTTAAAGTTCTTCTTATTTCCTTTGGAATTACTACTCTTCCTAAATCATCAATTCTTCTAACAATGCCTGTTGCCTTCATTGGTTATTTAACCTCCTTTAAAATTTCAATAATTCTAATTGCAATATTATTATTTGATTTCTTAGAAATTTTATACACTTATAGTCAATTTTTATATAAGATATTATTTTTAGTATTAATAAATAAAAAAAATGCTTCTAATAAGTAATTAAATTACTTATTTAGAAGCATTTTTATGATTTAATATAATATTATAAGTTTTTATCGTGTATTTTCACGCCAACTTCTTTTTTCCATTCTTCAATCTTTTCATTAAATACATCACTTTGTTTCTTTTGTAATAATTCACCTCTAATATCTTCTTTAACGTCCTCTAAAGGTGTTACTGTACCTTCACCTTTATCTGCAATTAAGATATGAGCTACTTCTGCACCATCCTCTTTTACACCAGTTACTTTAATTATATGATAACCAAATTGACTCTTTATTGGTTGTGAAATTTCGCCTTCTTTTAAATCTTTAAATCCATCCATGAATTCTTTAACATATTTAGTTGATGAATATTCTATAAATCCTAAAGAACCGCCGTTGCCTTTAGTACCTGGATCTTGTGATTTTTCATTAGCAACTTCTGCAAAATCTGCTCCATCATCTAATTGACTTTTTATTTCATTAGCTTCTTGTAAAGATTTATCAAAATCAATTTCTCCTGGAATTGAGAATTGAGTATCCTTATTTTCATCGTAATATTTTTGTATATCATCATCATTGACTTCTACGTCCTTAACCATGTCTTCATATACATATCTTACTACTGCTTGATTCTTTTGATATTCTTTAAACTCATCTTCAGTGAATCCATTTTGCTCTAAAAACGTATTGTATTGTTCTTCTGTTTGATACGCAGTTTTATAATAACTTACTGCTTCATCTACTTCTTTATTTAATTCCTCATCACTAGGTCTTAAATTTAATTCTGCTGATTTAGCTAATATTACTTTTTCATTAACTATAGCATTTAAATATTGTGTTTTTAATTCCTTTAATTGATCTTTTATATCAGCATTACTTTCATAGTTTTCTCCATATTTTTCTTTTAGAGATTCTGTAATTGATTTTAAGTCTCTATCTAAATCGCCTTGGGTTATTTTTTCTTTTCCTACTGTTGCAAGAACTGTATTTTTTATAGATTCTGGTGTCTTTTCAATCATCTTACAACCAACAATTGAAAATGCAAGTGTAGCTACTACTACAGACGCAACAATTTTCTTTATTTTATTCAAAATTTTTCCCTCACTTTTTTGTAAATTTTAGCCTAAAAAATTCTAATATTAGTATAACAATATTATTTTCACAATTCAAACCGTTTATATTACTTTTTTATTAAAATGTTAATTCATTGTATAAGTCTTTAAATTTAAGATTCTAATTTTCCTAAGATTTTCTTTAAAAATTCCAATTTATCCCCTTTTTTCATATCTTGTGTTCTAAATGAAAAATATGGTTCAGTTCCAAATTTAAGAATTATATTTTCTTTATAATTCTCCATAAGTATCTTAAATAACTTTTTATATTCATCTTCACCACTTGCAAATCTAAATTTTATTTCTTTTGGCATTTCTTTTATCTCTTCTATAAATAACTTTTTAGCTATACTTTTTATATAAGCTATATCCATTAAATTATGCACCGGCTCAGGTATTTTAGAATATCTATCCTCTAATTCTTCTTTTATATCATTATAGTCTTCTATATCTTCTATAGCAGCTATTTTCTTATATATTTCTATTTTTTGAATTTCATCTTCAATATAATTTTCAGATATAAATGCATCAATTTTAATTTCTACAGTAGTTTCAATAGGTTCTTTAGATATATCACCTTTAATTAACTTAATAGTATCTTCAAGCATTCTACAATATAAGTCATAACCTACAGATGCCATATGACCATGTTGAGATGAACCCATAATGTTTCCAGCTCCTCTTATTTCTAAGTCTCTCATGGCTATTTTAAACCCTGAACCTAATTCAGTAAAATCTTTTAATGCTTTAAGTCTCTTTTCCGCAACTTCAGTTAATACTTTATCCTTAGTATATAACAAATATGCATATGCAATTCTATTCGATCTACCAACTCTTCCCCTTAATTGATAAAGTTGGGATAATCCCATCTTATCAGAGTTATAAACTATTATAGTATTTACATTAGGAATATCTATTCCAGTTTCTATTATTGTAGTACAAACTAAAACATTAGATTCTTGATCCATAAATGAAATCATTTCTTTTTCTAATTGTCTTTCTGTCATTTGTCCATGCGTAACTGAAACCTTACTCTCTGGCACTAATTCTTGGACATATCTAGCCATTTCATTTATATCTTCTACTCTATTATAAACAAAATAGACTTGACCATTCCTACCAATTTCTCTTAATATTGCGTCTCTTATAAGTTGGTCATTTTGCTCTACAACATATGTTTGAACAGGATATCTCTCTTCTGGGGGAGTCTCTATTACAGATATATCTCTAGCACCAGTTAATGACATATGCAGTGTTCTAGGAATAGGTGTCGCACTTAATGTTAAAACATCTACATTTTTCTTTATATTCTTAATTTTTTCCTTTTGAGATACTCCAAATCGTTGTTCTTCATCTACTATAAGCAATCCTAAATCCTTAAATTGTATATCTTTTGATACTAATTTATGAGTACCAACTAAAATATCTACATTTCCCTCTTTTAATCTTTGTATTGTAACTTTTTGTTCTTTAGCTGTCCTAAATCTACTAACCATATCTATCTTAATTGGGAAATCAGAAAATCTCTTTTTCATATTTTTATAATGTTGTTCAGCCAAAATGGTTGTTGGAACTAGTAAAGCAACTTGCTTTCCATCCATAACAGCTTTAAATGCTGCCCTTAAGGCTACTTCTGTTTTTCCATATCCAACATCACCACAAAGTAATCTATCCATAACTTTATCAGATTCCATGTCTTTCTTTATCTCTTCTAATGAAGTTAATTGATCCGGTGTTTCTTCAAATGGAAACTCATCTTCAAATTGTCTTTGCCATTGAGTATCTTTACTAAATTTATGACCCTTTATTGTAGATCTAGTAGCATATAACTTCACTAAATCTTCTGCAATATCATTAATTGATTTTCTAACTTTTGCCTTAGCCTTTTGCCATTCAGCTCCACCAAGTTTCGTAACTTTAGGAGATTTACCTTCACTACCAATGTATTTTTGAATTAAATCAAGTTGTTCTACTGGAACATATAGTTTATCACCTTTGTCATATACAATATCTAGATAGTCTCTCTTATGACCAGATACATCTATCTGTTTGATTCCCTTATAAACTCCTATTCCATGATTTACATGAACTACATAATCTCCTGGCTTCAATTCATTAAAGCTTTTTATTTTAGATATACCCTTTTTCTTTTTATTCTTTGGCTTTAGCTTTCTCTTTGCTTCACCAAATACTTCTTTATCTGATATAACACACACTTTATATTCTGGATATTCAAATCCCTTTAATTGATTACCACAAGTTATTATAACTTCTCCAAATTGTATTTCCTCTATCTTATCTTTATAAGAACTTTCAACACCTCTATCTCTTAAGGTATCTACAAGTCTTTCTCCTCTGACTTTAGTACCAGATAATATTACTGTTTTATATCCCTTTGATTTTTTGTCTAAGATATCTTCTATTAGTATATCTAATTGTCCCTGATAATTGCTTAACGTTGTTTGTTTTAATTCTATACTTTTAAAAGGCCTTAGAAATTTTTCTGTATTATTTAAAGTTTCAAGGAAAAGTATGTCTAATTCCTCAAATTTATCTAATGTATCATGTTCATTAATTAATAACTTTTCTTGACCTGGAAGTATATCTCCTCTTTCAAGAAATGAAGTAAAGTTTTCCGCAAACTCTAAGTAAGATGATTCTAGTTTACCTTTACATCTTTTAACATCATTCATTATAAATAAATAATTTTTAAAATAATCAAAAAAGCTTTCTATTTCATCATAAAAATAAGGTAAATAACTATCTATAGTTTCAAATGTTAAATTTTCTTCAAGTGATTCTATATTAGATTTAACTACCTTTTCTAATTTTTCTATTCTTTCTTTTTCTTTATTATCTAAAGAAATTTCTTTAAATTCATTTAAAATTAATTCTTTTGCTTTAGCCATTGATTCTTGAGATACTATTATCTCTTTTGCAGGAAATACCTTAAAAGATTTAACTTTATCTATACTTCTTTGAGATTCAGAATTAAAAGTTCTAATAGATTCTACTTCATCTCCAAAAAGTTCAACTCTATAAGGATAAGTTGAACATGTTGGGAATATATCTAATATTCCTCCTCTTACAGAAAATTGACCCTTTGACTCAACTATTTCCACTCTCTCATATCCACTTTCAATTAATTTTAAAGACATTTCATTAAAATTAATCTCAGTACCTTGTTTTATAGTCATACTATATTTAGTGAATAATTTATGAGGAGCATAAGTTGCCATAAATGAATCTATAGACGTTATTACTATTTTTTTATTTTTATTATTTAATATTTCATTTATTACATTTAATCTTGCCCATCTTAAATCACCTGATATAGCATCTATGTTATAAAAAACCGTTTCTTTTACTGGAAAATAATATACTTCATTAGTATATAAAATTAAATCTTCATAAAGATTCTTAGCTTCCATATCACTTTGAGTAACAATAACAATAGATTTTTCAATATTTTCAAATATTCCATCTATCATGTACGATTTTCCTGAATCTGATAACCCATATATACCTACTGGATAAGTTTTTTCATTAATAGATTTCAATATTTTTTGTAACTCAATACCAGTTTCTAAGGGCTCTAATAACCCTTTTAATCTCATCTTATACACCATCCTTAAATACTTTTATTAGCCTTGAATCCATTAAATTTGTTCATAGCTGAATTTACATCTTGTTTTATTATTTCTTCAACTGAATTTGTTGCTGCTTCAATGCTTTCTTTTAATACTTCTTTTTCTTCTTTTGAGAATTTTCCTAAAACATAATCAACTAAATTATCATTAGGTTGTCCAACACCCACTTTAATCCTTGGAAAAACATCAGTTGATAAATTTGCTATTATGCTCTTTATACCATTATGGCCGCCTGCACTGCCTTTTTCTCTTATTCTTAATCTTCCTATATCTAAACTTATATCATCATATACAACTATAATATTTTCATTACTTATTTTATAAAAGTTAGCTACTTCTCTTATGCTATCTCCACTTAAGTTCATATATGTGGTTGGTTTTAATAAAATAACCTTATTATTAGCTATAAATCCTTCACCATATACACCTTTAAATTTTTGCCTATTTATATCAATATTATACTCACTTGAAATGTTATCAATAACTTCAAATCCAATATTATGTCTTGTATTATCGTATTTACTTCCCGGGTTTCCAAGTCCAACTATTAAAAACATATTTCTTCTCCTTTGCGTATCTTTTAATTATACTAATTTATCTTCTATTATACTAAATAATAATATATTTCATATATTTAATTATTTTGTTTGAAATCTATACCCTTTTCTCCAAAGTGTTACTATTTTATAATTTTCATTTGGTTCGAATTTTTCTCTTAATCTTTTAATATGAACATCTATAGTTCTACAATCACTCTTATAATCATTTCCCCATATTTCATCTAATAGCTCTTTTCTTGTAAAAACCTTATTAGGATTATTTATAAGAAAAACTAATAATTCAAATTCCTTTGGTGGTAAATTAATAGTATTTCCTTTAAAAAGAACTTCATAAGTACTTAAATTTACTGATAAATCAGATATAGATATTATATCTGTTTTATTACTTTCTATGCTGCATCTTCTCATAATAGCCTTCATTCTAGCAAGTAGTTCTTCTGCTTTAAATGGCTTTAAAATATAATCATCTGCACCTATATCAAATGCTAAAACCTTATCAAAAAGACAATTATTACTTGTAACTACTATAATAGGAATATTACTTTGTTTTCTTATCCATTTTAAGAAATCCATACCGTTAAAATTTTTTGTAAGTAAATCTAACAAAATTATATTAGGGGCATATTTTAAAAATACACTTTTAGCATCATTTCCATCTAACACTATTTTTATTCTATAACCTGATAATTTTAAATAATTATCCATTAACTCATTGCTATATATATCATTATTTATAATTAAAACCTTTCCAAAAGATTTATCCATAAAAAAATTACTCCTTTTTTTAGATTACTTACAAGCATATTAAATCTTATTAAACACATGTTAATAAACCTCCCATGATATGCTCATAGGAGGTTTTATTATATGTATACAAGATTACACTTCAAATAATTTACTTATTGGTTCATCATCGTATATTCTTTTAATAGCTTCTGCAAATAGTGGAGCAACAGAAAGAGCAGTAATCTTCATATTTTCCATTTCTACATCTACTGGAATAGTATTTAATAATACTAGTTCTTCAATTGCAGACTTGTCTAATCTTTCATATGCTGGTCCTGATAAAACTCCATGAGTACAGCATGCATAAACATTTTTAGCACCTAATTCTTTAAGGGCATTAGCTGCATTTGATATAGTTCCTGCTGTATCTATCATATCATCAATTAATATACATCTTTTTCCTTCAACTTCACCAATAATATTCATAATTTCCGAAACATTCGCTTTAGGTCTTCTTTTATCTATAATCGCTATTGGAGCATGAAGATTATCTGCGAATTTTCTTGCTCTTGTTACACTTCCTAGGTCTGGTGATACTACAACCACATCATCTTGTTCTGCTAATCCTTTTGCTATAAAGTGTTTAGCTAATATAGGTGCTCCTAATAAATGATCAACTGGTATGTTGAAATACCCTTGAATTTGCGATGCATGTAAATCCATAGTCAAAACTCTATGTGCTCCAGCTGCTGTTACTAAATCAGCAACTAGTTTTGCCGTAATTGGATCTCTAGCTTTCGCTTTTCTATCTTGTCTTGCATATCCATAGTAAGGAATAACTGCTGTTATTCTACCTGCTGATGCTCTTTTAAACGCATCTATCATTATTAATAATTCCATTAAATTATTATTAACAGGAGAACATGTTGATTGTACAATAAATACATCAGTACCTCTTACAGTTTCATTAATATCAACAGATATTTCTCCATCACTAAAAGTTGATACCTTTGATTTTCCTACTGGTACACCTAATATATCTGCTATATCTTGTGCTAATTTACAGTTTGAATTTCCAGTAAAAACTTTTATATTTCTTTCATGGCTTATCATAATATAAGAAGACCTCCTTAAAATTTTGGCTAATTTATATTAAAATTATTTTTTTAATCCTTTTTTAGCTACCCAGCCTTTAATATTCCTTTGCTTAGCTCTTGCTACTGCAAGATCACCTTCTTGTACTTCTGATGTAATAGTTGAACCAGCTGCTATGTAGGTATTATCCCCTACTTCTACTGGTGAAACTAGGTTTGTATTACATCCTATAAAGCTATGATCCCCAATAATAGTTTTATATTTTTTCTTTCCATCGTAATTTACAACTACTGTACCACAACCAAAATTACATTCTTTACCCACTTCAGCATCGCCTATATAGGTTAAATGAGACACTTTTGTTCCATCTCCAATAATAGATTTCTTTATTTCTACAAAGTCGCCTATTCTTGCTTTTTCTCCAATTTTACTTTCAGGTCTTATATATGCGAATGGCCCAACAGTGGTATTATTGCCAATGCTACTGTCTAAAATTACAGAAGATTGAATATCTACTTCATTACTTATAATACTATCCTTTATTCTTGAGTTTTGATATATTATACATCTTTCTCCTATAATAGTATTACCTTCAAAAATATTATTAGGATATATTATAGTATCTTTTCCTATTTCTACATCAATACCTATATATGTTGTTTTAGGATCTATTAATGTAACTCCATTTTCCATATGTTTTAAGTTTATTCTATCTTTAAGTATTTCTTCAGCTTGAGCTAATTGAGCTCTAGAGTTAACCCCTATAGTTTCATCAAGATCAGTTACAACTGCTCCTATATTATGTCCTGCCGATTTTAATATTTCTATAACATCTGTAAGATAATATTCACCTTGTTCGTTGTTATTGCTTAATTTACTTAATGATTCATATAATAATTCTATATCAAAACAATATATAGCAGAATTCATTTCATTAACTTTTAGTTCTTCTTCATTACAGTCTTTATGTTCTACAATTCTTAATACTTCATTATCTCTTCTTATTATTCTTCCATAGCCTGTTGGATCATCAACAATAGCAGTTAATATTGTAGCTACATTTTTTTCTTCAATATGAGTATTAAATAAATTTTTAATAGTAGATTCCTTAATTAAAGGAGTATCTCCAGTAAAAACTGCAACTGTGCCTTTTTTACCCTTTAAAAATTCAGATGCACATTGTACAGCATGACCTGTTCCTAATTGTTCAGATTGAAGTGAATAAGTCACATTCTTTTCTTCAGTTCTTTCTTTAACAAGTTCTGCTCCTTTTCCTATGATTATATTGGCATCTTGTATTCCAGCTTTTCTTATCGTATCTATAACATGATTAACCATTTCTTTTCCACATACTTTATGTAAAACTTTAGGTAAATCTGATTTTATTCTTTTTCCTTGTCCAGCCGCTAAAACTAAGGCACATTTATACATTGTTATCCCACCTCATTTACAAACATACTTTTAACAAAATACGCTAATAATACGCTTTAAATTCATACTAATTAATTATATTTGAAACGAATTTTTATTTCAAGTTTTATATAATGCATCTTAAATTTGTACAAAAAATAAAAGGAAGTATTTATCTTCCTCTCATTTTTTCCCAATTATTAAACTATTATTCTTCTACGTCTTGTTCTTCAATAGCTTTTTCATAAGCGCTTAGAATTTCGTTTTGTATCTTTTCCCTTGAATCCATAACTATTGGATGAGCGATGTCTTTAAATTCTCCAGTTGGAGTTTTTCTGCTAGGCATAGCTATGAATAACCCATTTTGACCTTCAATAACTTTAATATCATGTACTACGAATTCGTTATCAAAAGTTACAGAAACTATTGCCTTCATTTTTCCTTCTGAAGAAATTTTTCTAATTCTCACATCTGTGATTTGCATTTTCGTACACCTCCAAGTTGCATTTAAAAATACTTATACTTAATTAAGTTCTCCGAAAATCTTTAAATCCCTTCTAAAATTATCTAAATACTAGAAAATTTGTTTTATTTATACGAATTATTATAAAAATCTTTTTGAAGGCTGAATATCTAAGATTGATTCTTTATCAACATCTTTTAATTCTACTATTGAAACATACTCATCAACTAACTTTTTATTAATCTCTTTATTATCCACTAACACACCAATTCCTACTAATTCACTTTCAAATTCTGTTAATAAATCTTTAATTCCAAGAGCTGTTCCTCCAGCTTTCATAAAATCATCGATAAATATACATCTACTTTTAGGTTTCATAGATTTTTTAGAAAGAGACATTTGCTGTAATCTTCCGCTACTTCCGGATACATAGTTTATACTAACAGTAGTTCCTTCTGTAAATTGACTATCTCTTCTAGCTATTACTAATTGTACGCCTAAATTCCTAGCTACTTCATAAGCTAATGGAATTCCCTTTGTTTCAACAGTTATAACATAATCTACATTTTTATCTTGAAAACACGATGATAACATGACCCCTGCAGTACTAATAATCTCTGGATTATACATAACATCAGTCATATATATTATGTTACCTGGTATTACTCTTCCATCATCTTTTAATTGATCACATAGCTTTAATGCAAAGTCTCTAGCTACATCATCTCCTATCATCGGAATATATTTAATACCACCTGCAACTCCAGCAATTGTTTCTATTCTTCCCATCTTAAGTTTTTCTAAAAGTTCTCTCACTATAACTATATCTTCACTTATAGTAGATTTTGCGGCATTTAACAATTCTGAAAACCTATTTAAACCTATTATTTTATTTGAATTTTCTATTAAAATTTTTGTTATAGCAACCACTCGGTTGTTCCTGCTTAATTTTTCCATAAAAATCACCCACATTAATTATTCACGAATTATTTTTTGATTAATTATACTTAACATTCATATTTTATTCTAAATTTTACTTAATATCAATGTTTTTTAAACATAAAGGTTGTTAATTGTAAAAATCCTTCACATATTTTAAAAAATAGCATAGAATATTTGAGTAATTGTTTTTTTTGTATTTCATTTATGGAAAAATGTATATAATTATAAATAAGTATCCAAATATCGTTATAAAGTAATTTACTAGTATTGTTTAGGATATAATTAAATATAGAGGAGTTGATATTTTGTCTTTCGATTTTATAAAAGATAGAGATAAGAAAGTTCACTTTATTGGTATCGGTGGAATCAGTATGAGTGGTCTTGCTGCAGTTTTATTAAATAGTGGATATAAAGTTTCAGGTTCAGATTTTAAAGAATCAGAAATACTAAAAAAACTAAAACTTTCTGGAGCTGATATTTACATAGGCCACAGTGAAAAAAACATAAAAAATGTTGATTTAGTAGTTTATACAGCTGCTATACCTGAAAATAATCCTGAACTTATTTATGCTAAAGAAAATAATATAGACTTAATGAATAGAGCAGAATTTTTAGGAAATATCATGAAGGGACATAAATATAATGTTGCTATCTCTGGTGCACATGGAAAAACAACTTGTACTTCTATGCTCTCTAATATAACTTTAAAAGCTAATTTAGATCCAACTATACTTGTTGGTGGAGAATTAGATGTTATTGGTGGTAATTTCAGAATAGGTAGTAGTGATTACTTTATAACAGAAGCTTGTGAATATAAACGTTCATTTTTAAGTTTCTTCCCTTATGTCGGAGTAATTTTAAATATAGATGCTGATCACTTAGACTACTATAAAGATATAGATGAAATCACTGAAACATTTGGACAATTTGCAAATTTAATTCCTAATGATGGTTATTTAATAGGCTATGTTGGTGACTCTAGAGTAAAAGAAATTTTATCTAAAGCCAAATGTAATACTTTAAGTTATGGATTTGAAAATGCTGATGTAACCGCTAGAAATATAACTTTTAATGAAAAAGGTTGTGCTTCTTTTGATGTGTATAAAGATAATGATAAATTATTTGATTTAACTTTAAATAATCCTGGAGAACACAATATATTAAATGCACTTTCTTCAATTTGCGTATCACTTATATTTGATGTTAATTACGATGATATAATATGTGGATTATCAGAATGCAAGGGTGCACATAAGAGATTTGAATATAAGGGAGAAGTAAATGGTGTTACTGTTATAGATGATTATGCCCATCATCCTGTAGAAATAAAGGCAACTTTAAATACATCAAAGAAAATTCCTCATAACAAAACTTTCTGTATATTCCAACCACATACTTATACAAGGACTAAAACACTATTCGATGAATTCACAGATGCATTTTTTGATGCTGATGAAGTTGTTTTAATGGATATTTACGCTGCTCGTGAAAAAGATACTGGATTAGTTTCTTCAAACGATTTAGGAGAAGCTTTAAGAGCTAAAGGCGTTAAATGCACAAATGTTTATTCTCATGACGAAGCATTAAAGTATGTAAATGAAAATGCTAAACCTAATGATTTACTTCTTACAGTTGGTGCTGGAGATGTTGTTATTGTTGGAGAAAAATACCTTAATCAAGGGAAATAATAATATTCTAAATAAATAATTAAAAAATGATTGAAGTATAGTAAATACCTCAATCATTTTTTAATTAGTACTTTAAATATGTGTTTATATATGCAATAGGTAAAATGGCATTGTAATTGGACTTTTAGAACTCTTAATGAGTATTGTATCATTTGCTGCTTGTCAAAAGTAAATGTCCAAATTTCACATTTGGTAACATGAACTTTCACACAGTACAAATTTAATTGGGAACAAGCTAAAATGGGACTATACTCATTTTAGTGTTCTTAAGTTTAATTACTCTGTCCAGCTTTACTTATGCATATATAAACATATTCTTAATTTAAAGTACTAATTAAATTACTGTAAGTTCTTTTGTTACTGAATTTAGTATTTCTGCGCCATCTTTAGTCACTAATACTAAATCTTCTATTCTAACACCTATATCATCTTTTAAATAGATTCCAGGTTCAATAGAGAAGATCATTCCTGCTTTAACCTCTTCATGATTTATTGAGCTTACATCACCTTTGTCATGAGTTTCTAAACCTATACTATGACCTGTTCTATGAGTAAAAAATTCACCATATCCTTTATTTTCTATATAATTTCTTGCAGCAGCATCTATTTCTGAGAATTTAACTCCATCATTTACTTTTTTAATAGCATTTAAATTTGCTTCTTTAACTATTTCATATATTTCTTTTTTATGATCATTAGGTTCTTCTCCAAAGAATACTGTTCTAGTCATATCAGAACAATAATAATTATATACTCCTCCTATATCTAAAACTATAGTATCACCTTTCTTTAGCTTCGTACTTCCACATTCACTATGAGGATCTGCTCCGTTAGTATCGAAAGCTACTATTGGTGTAAATGAAAATGCACTAGCGCCCTCTTCTTCGTATATTTCTGCAAGTAGTCTTTGATAATATTTTTCTGTCATGCCTTCTTTAAGTTGTGATTGAAGCTTTAACATAACTCTATCATTAATTTGTGATGACTTTTTCATAAGTTCGATTTCTTCAGCATCTTTAATCATTCTTAAACTATCAATTATTGGAGATGAATTTACAAAGCCTTTTACTACATTAAGTTCCATTAATCTTATTAAAAATTTAGCGCTCCAATCCTTATCTATACCTAGGACTCTATCCTTTTCTAATACTTTACTTAGCACTTCAACTGCATCTTCGCTATCTGTATACCAAATTATATCTACTCCTAAGTCTTCTTCTATTGGAAAAAGTTTATTTACAATAAATTTATGATTTCCAGAAGAATTTATGTAAAGTGCAATCATTCTTTCTCCTGGTGAAATTCTTTTACCTACAAGGTAATAAATTGATGCTGGTGATGTAACTATGATTTGTGAAAGTCCTTGTGATTCCATTTCTTTTATTACGTTTAAAACTCTATTGTTTTTCATAAAATCAACCCCTTAATTTAGTAATTATTTTAATAAATTTTGTTTCTGCTTTTAATCTATGTTTTAGTAAAATTTATATATATGCTTAATCAAAATTGTACATAATCCAATATATAAGCAAATATTTAAAACATAGCTTTTCTATATATTATTTGTACACAATAAATTAAAATATTCTATAAAATTTATTATATAACTTTGCATCTAAAAATAATATTATAATGATATAATATATTTAACAATTTTATATTTAAGCATAAGGGGAGTTAGTTATGAAAATAGCAATAATTTCAGATATACACGGAAATATTTATTCACTTATTAGAGCATTACAAGATATAGACAGCGAGAAAGTTGATTCAATTATTTGTTTGGGTGATTTAGTTGGATACGGTCCACATCCTAATGAAGTTATAGCAATGATCAAAAGAAGAAATATTCTTTGCATTCAAGGAAATTATGATAAATCTGTTATAGATAATGATTACACATTTATACGAGAGACTGAAATAAATAGTTTTTCTCTTCCTTGGACATACAATGAGCTTAGAGCACAAAATAGATATTTTTTAAGTAATTTACCATCATCTATTAGTCTTAATATTCAAGGCAAAAAAATAATATTTGTTCATGGTAGTCCAAGCATACTTAATCAATATTTATTTGAAGACGCTGAAGATACTAAAAATATAATAGAAACTATGGAAGAAGATATTTTGGTCTGTGCACATACTCATATTCCTTCTATTAAAAGTTTTGGAGAAAAAATGTATATAAATTGTGGTAGTATTGGAAAGCCTAAAATAGGTAGACCTAATCTTACTTATTGTTTGTTAGATATAAATGAGATTAGCGGGGTAAAAGCTCAGATAAAAGAATTAGAATATGAGTACCCAAGAATCGTAAAAGATATGACTTTATTAAACTTTCCTTCAAAATTAATTAAAAGTTTTGAAAAAGGTTTAGAATAACTCTGTTGCATTTGTAAAAGAAATACTGTAAAATTATACACAATGTAATATGGTAATTACTTTGATGAGAAGAGTACGTTTAGAATGTAGTCTTAGCGAATAAGGGATGGTGTGAGCCTTATACTAAGTCTATTCCGAAGAACATCTCTGAGTTTCTAACCGAAAGTTTTTAATAATTAGTAGGCTTAGACGGGGGCAACCTCGTTAATAATCTAAGAGAAGTCATATAATTTTATATGTTATATGGCAAATTGGGTGGTACCACGAAATAATACTTTCGTCCCATACGGGGACGGGAGTTTTTTTTATACTTTTTTATATTTTATAAAATAAATATTAACTCATTATTATATGTTAATCATATAGATAAATTAAATATATAATGAATTAAATTATGGAGGTCATGTAAATGAAAAATACAGTTTTAATTAAAAAAATTTATAGAGAAACTGATCAATTTCTTTCAAAAGAAGTAATGATATCAGGTTGGATAAGAACTTTAAGAGCATCTAATGCTTTTGGTTTCATTGAAATAAATGATGGTTCTTTCTTTAAAAACATCCAAGTAGTTTTTGATGACAAATTAGGTAACTTTAAAGAAATTTCAAAATTACCAATAAGCTCTTCAATCTCAGTTGTTGGTACATTAGTTGCTACACCAGATGCTAAGCAACCATTTGAAATTCAAGCTAAAGAAATAGTTATTGAAGGAATGTCAAATTCTGATTACCCACTTCAAAAGAAAAGACATACTTTTGAGTACTTAAGATCAATTGCACATTTAAGACCAAGAAGTAATGCATTCTCAGCAACATTTAGAGTACGTTCAGTTGCTGCCTTTGCAATACATAAATTCTTCCAAGAACAAGGATTTGTTTATACTCACACTCCAATAATTACAGGCAGTGACTGTGAAGGTGCTGGAGAAATGTTTAGAGTAACTACTCTTGACCCTAAAGCTCCTGAATTAACTAAAGAAGGAGATATTGACTACACTAAAGACTTCTTTGGTAAAGAAACTAACCTTACTGTTTCTGGTCAATTAAATGCTGAATGTTTCGCATTAGCATTCAGAAATATATATACATTTGGACCTACATTCAGAGCTGAAAATTCTAATACTACAAGACATGCAGCTGAATTCTGGATGATAGAACCTGAAATAGCATTTGCAGATTTACAAGACGATATGGAACTTGCAGAAGCAATGCTTAAATACGTTATAAAATATGTTATGGATGAATGTCCAGAAGAACTACAATTCTTTAATTCATTTGTTGATAAAGGATTATTAGAAAGATTAAATCATGTTGTTTCATCAGACTTTGCTAAAGTTACATACACAGAAGCTGTTGAAATCTTAGAAAAATGTGATAAAGAATTCGATTATGCTGTATCTTGGGGTATCGATTTACAAACTGAACATGAAAGATATCTTACTGAAGAACACTTTAAAAAGCCACTATTTGTAACAGATTATCCTAAAGAAATTAAAGCATTCTATATGAGAATGAATGAAGATAATAAAACTGTTGCTGCAACTGACCTTTTAGTACCAGGTATCGGAGAAATCATTGGTGGTAGCCAAAGAGAAGAAAGACTTGATAAATTAGAAGCTAGAATGGCTGAATTAGGTCTTAAGAAAGAAGATTACTGGTGGTACTTAGAATTAAGAAAATATGGAGAAACTAAACATGCTGGATTTGGTCTAGGATTTGAAAGACTAATCATGTACATCACTGGTATGACAAATATCAGAGACGTAATACCATTCCCTAGAACTCCAGGAACATCAGAATTCTAGAAAAATTCAAACTAGAAATGGCTTATTTACTTGGTTTTAAGATTTGATTCTTAACTAAGAGTGTATAAAATAACACAATAATAACACAACCCGCGGAAATTGTATTCAAATAGTTATTTATTTGAGTTATTATTTAAAATAAATCATTAAGTTTTTGTACAGCTGATATTTTTTCACTATTCATTACGTGAGTATAAATATCAGCTGTTATTTCTATTGAACTATGCCCTAAAAGTTTTTGTACTGTTTTTAATTGGACACCTTTTTCAAATAATCTTGTAGCATATGTATGCCTTAATGAATGAAATTTTACGTGTCTAAATCCATTATCCTTTAAAACCTTAACAAAAGATTTACTTAAAGTATCAGATAATATATGCTGACCTAATTCATTAGCAAATACATAGTTCTTACCTTCATAAATTTCTTTATACTTCTCTTTGAACTCATCTTGATTTCTTTTATAAATTTTTAATTTCTCTATTATTTTATCAGGTATTGCTACCTCTCTTATACTAGAGGGTGTTTTAGGTGTTGTCTCCTGAACAACAAACTTTCGTTTACCATCTATATATGCATATCCTCTTCCAATAGATTTATTAACTTTCAAGCTCTTATTTATAAAATCTATATCACTCCATCTTAACGCAACTAATTCTCCAACTCTTAAGCCTGTCCCAAGTGTTAAAATAAATTCGAGTCTATATTTATGATCTTTTATAACCTCCATAAATCTTTTCTGTTCTTCAACTGTAAATACTTGAACTTTTTCATCTCCTATATATGTAATTCTAGGTAAAATTACATTGTCACAACAATTTTCTATTATATAGTTTATTCTTTTAGCATATTTTAAACAAGATTTTACTGCTTTATTTAAAAGTTTGATTGTCATAGGTGTTTTGCCTGTTTTAATAAGATTATTATAATAGTTCTGTAGAGTTGGGGCATTTAAATCCTTTAATTTTATTCCACCAATCTCACTATCTTTTATATAATTTCTATAAATAACATCATATCTTTGGATAGTAGAAGCTTTTACTTCATTTGCTTTAAAATTAAACAACCATGTTTTGTACCATTCCCTTAATGTAATCTTATCATTTTTAGGAATTAGCCCTCTTTTATTCTTATCTTTATAATCATTCATTTTCTCAATAGTTTCTATTTTAGTTTTTCCATAAAATTGCTTTCTTATTAATTTACCATCTGCACTCCTTCCAATAGTTATAGTTGCCCTCCATCCATTTTTATATCTATTTATTGATCCTTCTCCATTTGATTTTTTAATAGCCATTCTTTCTTCCTCCTAAAATAAATTATGTACTAACTTAATTAAAAGCTAGTACATTTTTTGATATTTTAAAATTTCTTACCAATTTGAGTTTCCATCCATTCATCTACCTTTGATCTTATAATAATTATTTTTCTCCCTAATCGTAACATAGGAAAATCTTTGCTATTTATAATCTCATATCCTTTGTTTATTCCAACTCTATATTCACTGCAAAATTCTCTAACTGACATTGTTTTATTATTATATACCTCTCTATTTTCCATGTTAAGCTTCCTCCATCATCCTAGTAATAATGTGTATTTTTAATATTAAAACTTTCAATCTATAAATTCTATAGTCATATCCTCTTATTAAACGTTGTAAATTAATATTTGCAACAAATGAATTACTTAGTATGAGTTCTTATTGTATATCTAATTTTCTCAATTTTACTATTTTAAATTTTTTAAAGCATTGTCTAATTTCATAAGAATTGCAGTATTGTATATTATTTTGCTTTAATCCGCCAGTTTTTTTTATTTTACAAAAACCATGATTATTATATTTACAATTTATACATAAATATTTGTACATAATCACACCTCCCTATACAATAAATCTTATTATAATATTCTTTATTACATATATAATATATACTTCTAAGTTATTTAATTTCTAAAAATAAGTAATATTATTTGTTCCAATATAAGTTCCAAAATTAACTTTAAATTTATTCTATATAGCCTATAATTTAAGCCATTGTTCCATTGTTCCAATAATTATTCAAATTATTTATTTTATATAAATCCCTTTGAATCCCCACTTATTATTATTATTTCTATGAATTTTTGTATATTTAATTGAGAACCTTTCTTTAATAAATTCTTTCAAAAAATTAAATTCTTTGTTATTAATATGTGCATGTCCATTTTCTTTTGCAAAATCTATAAATTCTTTTTTTAAATTATCTGTAAAAACATACTCACATTCATCAAACTCTATTTTTTCCATAATAAATCTCTCTATTATATTTTCACTTGCTTTATACTTTTCTAAACATTTTTCGGATATTTTACACTCACTAAACCTATACCCATTTTTTACATACTTTAAAAGTCCATTAATTGCCCATGTAAAAATATAGTTCTTTTCCTTTTTTAACTTTTCATAAAGCTCCTTATCTTGTATTTTATTTGGAATTACATTTAAAAATGGGATAATAATAACACGATTAAAAAATGCTTCTGTATCCTTATATAATTTAACATTTAATTCTGGCATAGAATTTGTGGCAAAAATTAATTTTGCTTTATTTTTAAAACTAATTGGACTTCCATAAATAGGTCTAGCAGTTATTGTATCATTAGGACTAACAATATTTTTTATCATTCCAAGGTCCTTAATACCTTCATCTGGAAGTTCACTACATACATTTAATAATTTATTTTGCAATTGAGCTACGTATTTAGATTCATTTAATTTTTGTAAGGGTATATGCGATACATTAATAGATCCAATTATAAACTCAATTAAATCCAAAAGAACACTTTTGCCTGTATTAGAATATCCCTCAAATATAAAGAATTTTTTAGCATTATTCAAATTACTAAAAGTATATCCCATTATTTCTCTTAATAAATTAATCAACTGTTTATCTCCATTAGTTATGTCTGTAATAAACTTATAAAATTTAGTATCTTTAAATTTAATTTCTTCAAAATTCTCTTTTAGATTTGCATTTATGCAATTAAACAAATACAATTCCGAATCATGTTCTATTGTTTTTTTATTCTTTATATCTATCACACCATCTTTGTAATTTATATATCTGGTATTAATAATTTCCATTTTATTTATTAATTTTTTATCTATTTGTATCTTAGGAAATACTTTAATAGTATTGTATATTAATTCTATTTCTCTTTTTGTAATATAAATATAATGTTCCTTTTCTATACAATCAAAAATCAATACTTCACAATCATGTCTTGCAATTTGTTCATAAAATCCCAATTTTTTATTATATTTATATAAAATTTCATTTATACAAATTATTTTATTTTTATCTAAAACATATTTAACATACTCCATTACTATCAATGATTTTTTTCTATTATTTTTCATTAAAAATTTATCTTCTTTTTTAAATTTTTTTTTATTATTGCCGATTCTCTTAAGTTTAACTTCTTTTAATTGTTTATCTGGTAACTTATTTGTTTGCATAATTCCCTCCTAAAATTCTCCATCCTCAAGCTTGTCTCAATATATAGATTATTTTTCAAGAAAAAAAACGTTAGATATATCCTATAAATAGAATCTCATATCTAACGTCTAAATTGTTTACCATTTTATATTATTTTTTTTTAACTAAAAGTAATAAATTTTCATTATTTAGTTATTCCCAAACTAAGATCTTTTTTTATTTTTTTAACTCTCTCACTAAGTACCTCTATATCAACATTATCTATACTATCTAAGTCTGATACATTAACTTTGTATATTTCATCTTTATATTTTAACAATTCTTTGCTTAATATCTTATCTAATTTGGGTACTATATTTAACCTTATAGCAGGCGATGTATATTTTATATATTTTATTATATTTTGTGTCATTTCCTCAATTCCATCATCTTTTACTAATTTTTCTATAATAAAGTCATATAACTTAATATAAATTGCTCCACTAATATAAAAATTAGATTCAACTATATCTTCAATTTTTTTCAAATCAAAATTAAATTTTTCTTTAAGCTCAATAATTAATTTTGTTTTTTCATTAGGTAATTTTTTCATATTAGAACTTATTTTTCTTATATTTGGATCTAATATATTTTCTTTCATATAATTATTAAATTTTTCTCTTATTAAAATTTGTGCATCACTTAGTCTTGTTATCCAAGTATAAAATTCGTTCACACTTATATTATTTGAAAAATTTACTATTTTATAATCATATTCATATATTAGTGGTAAAAAAAATGCCATTATTTCATAGTTTAGATTTTTTTCTTTATTTATCGCTACCATTATTACTCTATCATAATAGCCTCTTTCATCCACTTCAAGTTTATTATAAAATCTTTTATCATTTAATAAATTACATATTTTATCCATTCTACTGTTAAATACCTTGTTTGCTCTATTTTCCGAATATATTGTATTATATATTTTACACATTTCACTTTTAAACAATATTATATTTCCTCCGTTACTATATAAAATAAAAAATGAATAATTAATACAATTTTGTATTAATTATTCACTCTATTAAATTATACTATTTTCAAATTAATTAAATCAATAAAATCCTTTGTTAATTCTCCACCCGAAGTATAAATTACTAATTTTTGATTTTTTTTAGTGTATACAAATACCTGTTCTCCATAGCCTGTCCATAAACATATCAATGCTATAATTAAAAATACTGGATTAACAAATACAACTGATAGTATTGTAAATATAATGGCATAAATTCCATCTATAAAATCCATATTTTTTTTATTGACAGCATATCTTATATCTTCTAATCTTACACTTTCTTCTTTATTTTTTCCTTTTATAAATCCTAAATAATCTTTTCTCGAATTTATTAAAAGCCTCTCATCATCAATATAAGTCTTTGACTTAATAGTAAACATATTTAATGCTCCTAATTGTTTTACTTTTGCAAAATCATATATTGCATTATTTATTTTATTATTAGTCAACTCTTCTTGTTCATTATTTAATTCTGATTTATTTTCTACTCCAAATCCACATTTATCACAAAACTTTGCTTCATCCTTAACTTTATTACCACACTTTTGACAATACATATACTCTATTCCCCTATTCTCTTAAATTACATTATCTTTTTTTAATTTCGGAATCATAAAAATTCTATATAAAGTGACTATAATAGATGAAATAATCCATATTGGTAGAATTCCTATTATACAAACAAAATACCCAAAAATATGACAATAAAAATATGTTTGACTTCCAAATGCTCCAAAAAGTTTACCTATACAATTTGGTATGAAATCAATTCCTTTTATTATAGATGTACTTAATGGCTCTATATAAAATTCTTCAATAAAATTATCATTGCTTTGAAAATTATTTTCTATTATTTTATTCCCACATTTATCACAAAATATAGCATTATTATTAGTCTCATTTCCACATTGCTGACAATACATTTATATAACACCTCTTATTTTTTATAATTGCTCTGAAAAGAAATATTCTGTAATTGATTCTGTTTCAGGTATATACCATGAAGTATTAACACCATTAGAATACAATAATCTAGAATCATATTTTTTAGAATCTTTATAATAAACTTTAAATAAACTTCCTGACTTTCCATTGGGTTCATCATAAGTTTGATCCGTCATTTCTAATTTATAATTAACACTTATGCTATCCATTGCCTTGCATCCATTAATAATTCGCTTTATGTTGTATGAAAAGTCCATATAATTACAATCAATTATAGGTACAGGTACTTGCTGTCCCATTAAATTTTGCATACCCTCTATCCTGTCAAATGTCCCCAATACAGTAATATAATCATCTACTAAATATCTAGATTGTCCTTCTTTTCTATCATAAAGTATATTCACCATTTCTCCATCAATACTATTCTCAATAATTATATTAGTTGGATATTCGTTGTTACCCTCTATTACTTGAATTATTTTTCCAGAGTACATTATATTTTTTCCTGTAAATTCATCTGGATTTCTTAAAAATTTTTCTGTTTTAGGCTCTGATGAATTTTTATATAAAGCATAAACATCTTTAATTAAATCTGATGACTTTTCTATATTGTTATAAGAAGATATTTGGCTATTATCATCTTCAATTTTAAAATTAGCATTTTCCTTACTCTCATTTTTGCTTTCAGCTTCTTTAGATTCAGTATTAGTTTCCTCATTTCTTTTTTCAACTTGTTTATCTGATACTTGGCTTAGAGATTTTGATTCCCCTGAAAACATCCCAATCCAAAAGAATATATTAATAAATATTATAGGTATAAATAATAATGTAATTATTCCTCTACCCACCTTATTAAAAATTTTATTTTTCCATAAGAAGAATATTCCTACTGGATAAAACAGTACTAACATTACAATGGTAAACCATGTTGTTTGATAAAACTTTTTTTGCTGTAAATTATCATTCATTTATTTTCCCCCTATATTCTAAATTTATTGTATTTTATTGTATTCTACTCATTATTTTACATTCTTTTATGCCTAATAGTCAAATTTTTACGTCTATTAGGCGGTTAATTTTCTCCTAATTTACATCTACAGTATCACTATAGGAGTGATTTTATGATTTATGAAAAATTAGGTAATAATATAAAGTTAGAAAGATTAAGGTTAAATCTAACTCAAGAACAATTATCTGAAAAACTTGATATTTCTACTTCGTATTTAGGTAGAATCGAACGTGGAGAAAGAAATGTACCTTTAGATACATTAATTAGACTTGCTGGTATATTAAATGTTTCTATAGATTATTTGCTTAGAGATTCTATTCATAAAAATAATACTGATGTTTTAAATTATGAAATTAATCAACTTATTTCTGGATTATCTGATAGTGAACAGAATGTAATTTTAGACATGGTTAGGTTAATGGTCTCTCATTTTAAAAACAAGTAAAAAGTTTTAATTTCTTAATGTTTATATAAAATCAATGTCATAAATTAATTTATTTAGTGATTTTTCTATAATTACATTTAAGGATACATCAAACCTATTTGCAATATCATTTAGTTTATAAAGTAATTGGCTATTATCATTAATATAAATTTCTAATATTATCTTTGCTTCTACTTCATCTTTATTGCTCATATTATCCCCTCCTCTTTTAAGCTTGTATAACTATTTTCTCCAATTATTATATGATCTATCATTTTAATACCTATAATTTCTCCTGATTTTTTAATCCTTTCGGTAACATTTATATCCTCCTTAGATGGAGTTGTATTGCCTGAAGGATGATTATGAGCTATTAGTATTGAAGCTGAATTACTTACTATTGCTGTTTTAAATACTTCTCTTGGATGAACTATTGAACTATTTAGTGAGCCAATAGAAACTACACTAATATTAGTTGGTTCATTCTTTGTATTTAAGCAACAGACTAACATCTTTTCTCTGTCACAATCCTCTAATAGATTTCTTAATAAATTTACCGCTTCAATGGGTGTTGATATTCTTCGATTTGAATATAAGACACTACTCTCTTTAATTACCTTTAACGAAACTATATTTACTCTTTTCGCATGATTTTCTTTCATTGTTATCAATCCCTTCTAATTTTATGATCCTATTATTGCAATGGTCTACTTATTATCTAAATATCCAAATGTATAATATATAATCATAAATTGTATATATACTTATTATTTATATTGTAAAATCATTTTAGTGAAATCTTTAAAATTATTGTTTGATTTCAAAATCTAGATATGATTTTATATAACAAAAAATCCCTTAGCTATTATACTAAGGGATTTTGATAATTAAAGAATCATTTTAAAATTGAGATAAAATGATTCTTTAATATAATATATTTACAGTTATATGCACTTTTCATAATTAACATAAAAAAATCCTAGAGCATTTGTTTATACTCTAGGATTCTGTAAACACTTATTTGTAAATTCTAAAACTTACCCCAAACGAACATTTTATTATTCATTAAGTTCTCCTTTTGAATTGTACTCTAAATAGATATCTTAGTTTTCATTATATTGATTAATTTTATTTTGTATTCCATTGAATATAGTACATGCAATACATAATATTATAATAATTAAGGATATATATGCTAATAAATTAATAATAAATATTGTTAGTTTATTATCTAATAGTTTAGTAAATCCTAATGGAATTATAATTATAGCTATAAAAAGGCACCATATCTGAAACAAATACCATAGTTCTTTTCGTAACTTTATCCAGTCTATCTTCTTTTTTAGTGTTATTCTTGTTTGTAATATTTTTTTTATATTTAATATTGAAGTTATAATATATTTAATACAATTTATAAAACCTACAATTAATAGAATTACTAGTACAAATTTAAATATAAATCTTATCACACTTCCCAAAAAACTTAATTCATTATAATATTCAAACTTAACATTGTAAAAAATATAATCTAAAAAGTTACTTAATATTCCATCTAAAAAGTTGCCTATTTTCATTAATATAAATGGCATAAATTTGTCCATTCCAATTATAATAACTAATGAAGATAAAAGAAAAATAATAATTTCTCTCTTTTTTTTACTATCAGATAATTTATATAATAAACATATCTGTTTTATTAATTGAATAAATAGTATAAAATATTTTTTAATATTAAAAGATTGAGCAATACTATTTATCTGTTTAAGTAATTCTTCACCTCTCTTCTCTATAAATTCTCTACTCTTATTCTTATATTCTTTTATTAAATTTGTATAAGATGTAATACACCTATCTATAGACATAATTAATGTAAAAATTAAAGTCATAAATTTAAAATTAACAATATCAACATTAGGATTGTTATATATATCTTTCAAAGAATCTAATGTAGTAATTAATGTAATAATTGTAGAAACACTATATAATAATAATTTTCTTTTGTAACTAATATACATATCATTGCTTCCATATACATATATAATAAGAGTAGTAATTGATGCTGCAAGAAGTATTATTCCTAAGGAAGTATTAAAATTAATATTATTTACATTATTCTCTATAATATATTTATACATAAATAATGTTAATAAAAACATTAATGCAAGCCAAACACAAATGCAAAATATAAATTCTTCAAAAATTCTTTTTATATTTAATTCATCAAATATTGATAAAATAAGTAATTTAATTTTTGATGCTAAATTAAAATCTTTATGTAATAAATTTTTAAAAGTTATTATTCCTAATATTATAAAATATAATATTAATAATGACGTAAATGATAAAATAATTTTTTTGCTTGACAATATTAATAATAAATAAGTAAACAAACTAATAATTATATCAACCATCGTTATTAGAAATAAGTTAATCAAAATAACAAACATTAGTTTTTTATTTGAATGATAATAATTTATTTTTTCTTCACATAAATAAATAATACCTAATATTATATTTAATCCTCCTCTTAATATTTTTAAAATCCATTCAAATTTCTTCATTTTTATGCTCCTCCTAATAATATATGTAGTTATTATATACTTTTTTAACTTTATTTTCATTTATTCTTAAAATTGTGTATAATTTTATATTTTTAGGAATTATATTTATATAAAAATAACATTTATTAATCGTGTTAAATATCTTTATGATATACTTAAAAATTGTCCAAAGATTAAGCCAGATATAGTCCTAGATTATCCGTCCCCTATTTACCTAATTAAAATTGAATGTTTAAAGCTATCCTTGAAATTTTCTTTAGTATAGTTTCTATAAATACAAATTTAACTATAACAACTGAAGAGACTTCAATCATAGAACATTTATTATATTTTATGTCAAAATAAATACTTGTGTTATCCAAATATTAGTCTATAATACAAATATACCTATACTCACATAATATATATTTAGAACCCAATTAATAAACTTAGAAGTATCTTAATTTACTAGTTAGACCTATCCATTTAAAATTTTGTTTTTCAATTTAATTATGAAAAAATTAAAGGAATACTTATTATAATAAAAGTATTCCTTTACCTTTTTTATATTAATCTACCATAACCTGTTTAATCAATTCAATTTCTTCTATTGTTAATCCTGTCAAATCTCTAATAGTTTCACTATCTATACCTTTTTTTATTGCAACCTTTGCTGTTTCTATTGCTTTTTCTTTTTTTCCCTCGTTTTTTATAATCTTGCCTAGCTCTGTCATTTTTAATTCCTCCTTTACCTTCTCCAAATCTTTTCCTTCTAAAAATTTACTGGCAAAAGCATATAACATTGATTCAATATCATATATATATTCACTATCTATATCTTTAACTATTTTTATTGCATTTAATATTTTATCACCTTTACTTAATTCTCCTCCCATTATAGGAGTAAATGTTAATGTTATTAAATCTTGTTTTTCTATCTTATCACCATTTTTTATTTTATTTATTATCTTTTCAAATACTTTATCTCCATCTTTATTTGCCATAGATATCACTCTAACATTATAAGTATTTATCCCACTTGTATAACTATTTAATGGATTTTTTATATTTCCTGAATATATAACATAAGTTACTACATCCTTATTCATTTCAAGCTCAAACAATGATTCATAAGCTTTGAATCTTCTTAAATCTGCGACTCCCTTATCTGTAGTTTGGAACTCTATGTGTATATAAGTATCATCTTCCATCAAGAAAGTATAGTCCATAAACATATTCTTAGCTTGTAATACCACTATTTCAGTTGAACTTACTTCTTTAACTCTCTTTTCTATCCCAAAGAACTTTAAACCTTCTTCTGCAAAAACATCCATAGCTCTTTTCATTATCATATCCTCATAATTTATACTTTTCATATTCAAGCTCCTTACCCCATTATCTATACTTTTATTATAGACTAATACCATATGTATTTAAACTTCTATAATAATTCTCTTCTGATAGTAAAACTTAAAAGTCTATAGTATAATAGGCTTAATATATAATTTAAGATTACATAGTTGAAAATAACACAACTATAACACAACACAGCTAATTTTCTTTATAACATTTCATAATTAAATAAAATTAAGATAGCTTAAACACAAGTAAAACAAAGCCTTAGAAGAGGCTATAAAATACACTAAAATGTAGCTACGCGAACTTCTAAACTTCTGAATTCTAGAAATATTAACACTATAACTAGCTTATTTACTTGGTTTTAAGATTTGATTCTTAACTAAGAGTGTATAAAATAACAAAATAATAACACAACCCAATGAATGAAACTTTACGTGCCTAAATCCATTATTCTTTAAAACCTTAACAAAAGATTTGCTTAAAGTATCAGATAATATATGCTGACCCCATACGCTAAAAATTCAATTGGAACTAGTAATCGAGTCCTATCTTTTGAACTACAGCAGACAATTAGGTTTATTGAATCTGTTCAGAACGAAATAAAAATATTAGATAATCAAATAAAAGAAGTTGTTACCGAATTGAATTCTCCTATAATGACAATACCAGATATTTCTTATACACTAGCTGCTATAATATTAGCTAAAATGGGAGAAATAGAGTATTTCACTACTCCTGCAAAGCTCCTGGCTTTTTCAGGATTAGATCCATCTACATATCAATCTGGTAAATATTCAGCTTCACATACACCAATGGTTAAACGTGGCTCAAAATATCTACGATGTGCTATATTAATCGCTGCCAGGACGATCTCTATTAGATATTCAACATTCTCGAGATATCTATCTAAAAAACAATCCGAAGGCAAACATTATTACATAGCCATGAGCCATGTTGCAAAAAAAACTATTAAGAGTTATTTTTTATCTTTTAAAAACTAATACTGCATTTGTTCCGCAAATATAATCTAATTTTTAAAATAGCAACTTTGTTGCTTTATTTGCCATACACTTTTTTATTAAAACAATAATTAAAGAAATTTACTTAAAAAGACTTGACTTCATATAGTTAGTCTCCGCTTTATAGTCAAAATCATCATTAATTGTTTTTGTCATAATAGACCCTCCTAAAAAATCATATAGTATATTATACCTAAATTACCAAATTATCATGTAAAAAACAGTAGATAATTTTGTTTTTTACATAAAACTATCTACTGTCCCCTTTAATATATTCTTGAAGCTACGCTTCAAACTTCATATTTTAAATTTTATATTATCCTTCATTTAACTAAAATATAATATGTAAACTATCATATCTATAAAGATAGAATTAATTATATTTAATAACTTATTTATTTTTTAAACTCTTATAAACTAATTTACCATCAATATCCTCTGTCGCTATAAAATCTCCTTTTATTTGAATAAGTTTTCCTTCATATTCAACTTCATTACCAGTAGTTAAATTTTTAATGCGTCCTTTAAGAGCATCATTAATTAATATTTCACTTTCATTACTAAAGTATAAATCATTTCTACCTATAGGTGAATCGATGGTTACTTTTTTCCAAGCAGATGTACTTTCATTAACTTTACCATAAAGTATACCTGATATTTTATTTCCATTGAGTTCACCAATATATATTACATCATTTCTATCAATACCTAGAAGTGTTAATTTATTATTAGATCTAAATGTTAATTGTTTATTAGGACTTGTAACAAAAAACTTATTAGTTGCTTTATCTTCATAAATCAGTCTATCTTCATGTGGTATCACTTGCATATTTCCTAAAAATTTAGCATTAATATCAACTTTCTCCAAATCTTCATTTCTATCTATCCTATAGACTATATTTCTTGAATCATACTTTTCTACCTCTATATAATATACATTAGTAAGAACTGATGTAGTCATTTTCTCTATTTGCATGTCTTTTTCATACTTGCAAATTTCTTTTACAAAAGTTTTAGAAGAACTTGCAGCATTATATGTTATAAGTTGAATTTTTTCGACTCCATTCTTTTTCACTTTTTCTACTATCGCAAGTATATCTCTGCTATCTAACCATTGATAGCAGATAATCACTTCATTATCTTCGGTTTTAACTTCACTTACTTTTCCAGTTGCAGTATCTCCAATATATAAGGTTTTGTCCTTAAAATATGTTAAATATTTTCCCTCATATGATAAATCAATATTATCTGCATCACTTGGAATAGTGGTATTAATATCTTTTGTAAGATCTTTTTTAATTTCAATTTTTCTACTTTTAAATTCTGATGAAGTGATAAATACAAAATTATTTAATATATATAAACCACTTATCTGTAATAGTAGTGATAATGCTGCCAAAACAATTAATTTTTTCATTATGGTTGTATCTCTCCTTTATTCAACAATAACTGCTGTTGGAATAGGTCTTTCACCCATGCTATTTGATGGTGTATTAATAATCTCTCCATCATAATACATTGTTGTAGATTTTCCACCATCTAGATTAATCGCATTAATAGCACCCAATTTATATATTACTTCTTGTATCTCTTTATATGTTGCCCCTAAACTTGTAAGACTTCGTCCATCTATAACCATAAGAATTATTGCACCATCTTCTCTTTGTCCAATTACTGTCCTTGGTGCTATTCCTCCATCCACAGTAATATCAGTCATCTTTCCATTTATTACAAGAGTAGGACCAAAGCTTAATGCTTCTTGAACTCCTAATTTTTTAAGTTGATTTTCTGAATACTTACCTACAATTAATATCCCCTCTTTGGTTATTCCAAATAGATCTGTCCTATCGTCTTTATCTAAGCTACTATATATGGTTTCTCCATTACTCATTACAAGTCCATCAGGATATGCTCCAGTGCCTGTCCATTTAACAGATGTCTTATCAACAAATGCTCCTCCATTAATAGATGCAACAGCATCATTATTTTCAGCAATTTCAGATGTGGTTTCACCTTCTATTCCTAATTTAGAGCTAGTTCCTATTTTTATTCTTTTTGGATCATTTACAAGAAGATAATATCCTTTAAACTTAGGATTATCAGTTATATCATAAAGTTCGATTGTATCATCTTTATTCTTTGAAATTTTTACATCATTAACATTAGTTGTTTCACTATTTGTTTCAGATGATTCTTTACCTATAATACTATTTATTTGTTCATCTGATAAAAACCATGTTGCTAAATATTGATGACTCATAGTTTTCATTGCAGATCCAACATATGCTCTTTTTGCATTTTCAAATGGTCCATATAAAAGTAAAAAAGGAAATGTACATGCAGTAAAAATAAGTTCAAATATCAGAAAAAATAATATATTAGTCAAACGTAACTTTTTCTTTTTTCTACTATTCTTTAATTTTGACATTAATCTTATAGACTTCTTTTTATTTATTCGCTCTCTATTCATCACTAGTATCCTTTCTAATAATTACTTGTGGATATTTCATAACCATAAGTATAACTGATGATAATATTATGTAAATAATTAACCATTGTTTTATTATAACAATTATGATTATAACTTACAATTTATTTAATGTCTTTACAATAACTTTCATAGCTTTCTTCTGTTGTTTGATCATGCAAAGAAACTAATATGTCAATTAAGTCCTCTTTATTATTAAAATTAGGACGATTAATATCCAAAATAAAATTTATTTTTATAAAATACAGCCATTTCTTAACATTGAAAGTAGCATTACATACATATTCATACATTCTTTAAAATAGTAATACTCTTATATATCCATTAGATTTTTCACTATATTGACATTATATAATTATATCAAATATTTATTATCAACTAACCAAATCACAGAATTATCTAAATAACCTTCTGCTTGCATATTGTATAGCTTTGAGTAAAGTCCTTTTTTTAGCATTAAACTACTATACGTACCAGTTTCAACAACGATGCCTTCATTTAACACTATTATTAAATCAGACATCTTTATTGTAGAAAATCTATGCGATATCAATATACTAATCCTATTTCCTATTAATTTTTTAAAGTTTTTAAATAATTCATATTCTGTTTCAGCATCAACTGAAGCTGTAGGCTCACCTAAAATTAAAATTGATGAATCACTCATAAATACTCTACTAATAGCCAACTTTTTCCATTATCCTAAGGATAATTCAACTCCATTTGACCATAATTTTTCTAATTTTGTATCAAATTTATTTTCATAATAGTGCTCTACTCTATGATAATATCATTTAAGTATTCTAGCTCCTTAGGGTTAACTTCCAAACATTTGTGATATAATATTAAATGCTTTTCCATGTTTTTTCTAACCAAATTACAGTAATACCTTTTCTTTCTCGTATCAAACTTTTCATTTTCAATCATCATGGCATAACATATACTCTTTTCTTATCTATTCCGTCATATATATTTCCTATTACTGGTTATCTATCAATTTTCTCACATATTAAAAAATCACCGTTTGTTGTAATATATATTTTTCTACTACCAGGAATGCAACATGCATTTAAATTAGTATCTTTAATATGTTTTACCAATATTGTACAGTGATAAATTTTAATAAGTTGCGATTCAATATTGTTCTTTAAAAAGAACTCTTTGTCTTCTGAATTTTTGACTTTATTTAAGTATGTTTCTTCAGACCACATTTTTAGATAGTCAGGAATCCCTCCAGTTTTAGCAATTATTCTTTCAATTTCATCATAGTCGATATTGCTTACACTTGGATATGTTACATTTTTACTTATTGTTTCAGGCAACCAATCCAGATTTTTAAAGAAACTATCTATTTTTTAACCTTTTCAAAAGAAAATGGTTTGTTAAAAACCATACTTAGCGTTATTCTCATATCGGCACTATCACCAAAAGCATCTACTATGTACCTTAATCCATCTACAGAGGCCAAATATTCAACAATTTCCTTTGTCATCAATGTTAAATTGCACTTTTCTGTTAATTCTAATACAATTTATCATCTTACTTTATTATCTAGTTCATCATCTAATTCTTCAAAATCACCTAGAGATACAAACTTGAGCTCATTACCTTGTATAATGAACACATAGTAAAAATTCATTATACTTTTCCTTTCTTAATATTTTTTACTATACTTAACATAAGACGCTGTGGATTAGTTTTTTTACCTATAGCTTGACTATTTCAATTGAGGATATAACCACAGCTTTATGCTTATTTGTTAATTAGTTAGATAACGCATGACGTTTTATATAGAGCAAGGTTACATTTAGCATGAAGCCAGTGGAACATAGCGGACTAAATTGAAAAGGAGTTGTTCTTATAATTTATATTGGTATTGATGTAGCTAAAGATAAACATGATTGCTGCATTGTTGATTCAGACGGTGTTATTATTAATGATTCTCTACGTATATCAAATACGCGCAAAGGTTTTGATAAACTTTATTTATTTATCCTTTCCGTCCTTCCTGATAAGGATATTTCTAACATAAAAATAGGACTTGAATCAACAGGTCATTATAGCATTAATATCCAAAACTTTCTGTATGCTAAAGGCTTTAACCTATCTATTCTAAATCCTTTAGCTACAAATCTTTTCCCTAAGGCTCAAACCCTTAGGAAAACTAAAACGGATAAAACAGATGCACTAGTTATTGCTAAAATGCTCTTTTCTGATGATACAAGATCCTATTCACCTGTATCATATCAAATTCAAGAGCTAAAGTCACTTACTAGACATAGATATAGACTAATCGGTTATAAATCTAATCTAAAAATATCAGTTACTAGACTTATAGATATTATCTTTCCAGAGTTTCCTAAACATGTTTGGTCAATTCATCAGCATTCAGCTTACTGCCTCCTATCGGAGTTGCCGAACCCGAAGGAAATCTCTACTTGTCATATGACTAAGTTAACAAACCTTTTGTATAAAGCATCTAAAGGTAGGTATGGTAGAGAAAAAGCTATTGAATTGAAGGAATCTGCTAAAAATTCTATTGGAACTAACAGCCGTTCATTGTCTTTTGAACTTCAACAAACTATTAGGTTAGTTCAATCTGTTCAAACTGAAATTGACGCTGTAGATAATCAAATTAAAGAAGTTATTATAGAACTAGACTCTCCTATAATGACTATTCCAGGTATTTCTTATACCTTAGCATCTATAATTTTAGCTGAGGTTGGTGATATAAATAGATTTACAGATCCAGCTAAGCTCTTAGCTTTCGCCGGTTTAGATCCATCAACATATCAATCTGGAAAATATAATGCTACACACACTCCTATGGTAAAACGTGGTTCTAAATACTTACGTTGGGTTATTTTAACAGCCGCAAGAACTGTTTCTATGAGAGATAAATCTTTCTGTGATTATCTTGCAAAGAAACAGAGTGAAGGCAAGCATTACTATATTGCTATGAGTCACGTAGCTAAAAAACTAATACGCGTAATATTTTACCTTTTAAAAACTAATATTGCATTTGCTGCACAAATATAATTCTTATTTTTTTAAAAGCAACCTAGTTGCTTTATTAGTCATGCACTTTTTTAAAAACTAAAAATATAATTTTTACAATAATTTATATTGACTTCATATAGTTAGTCTCCTTTTAGAATATCTTCTTGATCTATAGCATTCCTAATATTTATTACTGCTTCAAGATAGTCTTCAGCACTAACTTCATCCTTCAAATTTTGTACTTCATCTATTTTACCTGCTCTAATTTTTTCTAAAACCTTATACTCAAGTTCACTACAATTTAAAACTTTACTAGTTCCTGTATCATAAATATAATAAGATGAATCTGTTTTGAAAAGCTTAGCTAAAACTTTGGATTGACTTGTATTGTTTTTAAAATATTCAATATATTTATCTTTTTTGTTAGATAATTTTTTCATTTCCAAACTACATTACCTCCCTTATATTTTTGAGTACTCTCAGAAACTCTATAATATCCGAGTTTACTCGATTTTTATTTTATATATTCTTTTAGTTTCCTCCAACTAAAATTTATCAAATGTGAACTCGTAGTAAAAAAGATATTTCTTTTTTACTACGATGATTGATATAACTATTCATCTTTATGCAAGAATTTAACTGTAAACTTTTTTTGAGTTGCTAATACTAATTTTTTCAAGTCTTTTTAATGATACCTATTTGTTAGGCCTGTTTTTAATTATTTGATTACAAAAACTAGGTATAAATGTAATTATAAACAATTCCACTCTCCATATAAGTTAGTTTTCCAATCATTTTTATTTTAGAAAATTATTTAAAGCTAAAACTTAAGAGTAAACAGGAACAGTGCTTAAATATCTTGAATAAACAGATGCTACAGTTCTCATAGATCCTGTGGAATAGGCTTTACCATTAGCTACATATTCAAAATAGCGCCTTCTACCATGTCTTCCTGAGTATATTTTTTATAATGTAGTTGTCACTAGTTAGCTATCACTATTTATTTAAATAGTGAATAATCAACTACAACTAAATATTCTTAGAATGATTAGTTTTTGTAAATATATATTGCATGAAACTTAAAAAATTAGGAATGAAAAGTAAATATTCTAATATTTTCAGTTTATTTTTCTGTTTTTATACATATAAAATATTCGTTTCATACATATTTTTTCATGTTTTATGCTCTTTTGGTTTATTATATTTAAAATTAATGGTATATTTTATGTAATAATATAAATGGGTGAAATATAAATGATAAACAAAGTTGCACTAAAAATAACAGACTATATACAAAAGAATGGCAATATTACGAATATTGATGATTTAGAAAAAATAAATTATTCATTACAAGCTATTTTTAATGAATCATTTAAAATAGTTATATTGATAATTTTATTTTCTATACTTGGAAAAATAAATTATTTCTTATTTTCAATATTAATTTTATTTTCTATTAGGATTTTTGCTGGTGGATACCATTGTAATACGAACATGAAATGCTTATTATTTTCAATATTACTTTTTTTAATAACCTGCTTAATTAGTCCTATTTTACCTAAGATAAATAATTTAATTTATTATATAATATCATTGTTAAGTATTTTTATAGTTATATTGAAATCACCCTATCCAAATAAAAATAGATCTATAAAAAATAAAAAAAGAAAGCAGATCTTTAAAATAATTTCCACTTTCTTCACAATGCTTTGGTCATGTATTTTATTATTTTATATAAAAGATATAACTTATTTAAACTGTGGTTTTTTGACCATTATATTACAAGTAATACAGTTAATATCTATTCAGAAAGGAATAAATCAATGAAATCAAAAAATAACTTAACGGTACATATGTTAGGCGCATTTTTAATAGCTTTATCTCAAGTTATAGCTTGCACAGTTTCATTTGGACTTATAGGTGAACCTAATCCACCTAAAAGTTTATTAAAATAATACTTTAAAAATTGTATAATTATCTTCAAAAAATAGTTGAATATTATCACCGCTTTGTTCAACTATTTTTTACATTATAAAGTCTATAACCTCTATTATTTCCTTCTTTAATCGAAAAACCTTGTTCAAATATATTTGAACGAGGCGTCGGTATTCCTTTATTTTTAATTTCTAAAATTGGTGTTAGTATAAAATAGTGACACATTAAGATGAACTAAGTAAAATAATATTTAGTTAAGAAAGGATGTATGGTGCTCCTATGATTTACCACATACTTGAAGCAAAAGGTTTTAAAGTATCTTTAAATACAGACCTCATTCAAACAAAAAAAGTATCAGAAGATTCAGAAAACGTTTTGAAAAGAAATTTTACAACTACTCCTATTAATTAAAAATGGGGAGGAGATACTACATATATTCATATTATTAAAGATGGTTGCTGCTATTTAGCTTTAATTTTTGATTTACATTCTAAAAAAATAATTTATAGAAATACATACTGCACCTTCGAAGACGCTAATATAGTTATATTTAAATGTATAACAAAAAAGGATTCACTCTTCTATTAATTACATGACTTCACATCAATGTGAATTATTTGCTGGAAATGCAGCTTGAAAAAAGTTTGACTTTTATGTCCAATATATTGCATAAGACCACTTTGCCGCTGGGCACTATTTAAACCTACCAAAGCCGAAATAAACATTCATACAAGATTTGATTTGAATAATGATATTCCTGATGCATTTATATTTACAAATATTGTTAAACATGATAAAACTGCTATGGATTCCTTAATTGATAATAAACATTGTATTTATGTGTTTGATAAAGGTTATTTAGATTATAAAAAATTTGATCAATACACTAAAGATGAAAAATACTTTGTAATTAGATTAAAGAATAATGCCATAGTTACTGAAATCAAAAACTTAAAAATAAGTCGCAATTATGAAAGACTTTTAGATGTAAGAACTAGAATAATCTGTGACAAAATAGTAAAGCTTGGATCTTAATATGCTTATCAAACCAAACAAGAATACCTCCTTATAAAAATTGTAGATAAAACAAAATCTAAAATTCAAAACTTTTATAGGACGATTATTAAACGCAGTGATGATTTAAATAATCACGGGAATTATGACCTTCGCTATATTTAAACTTATAGAACCATTGATTGAAACAAGAACTACATTAATTAAAGTTAAAAGAGCTATAAAGGCTAATCTCTTCGAGATTTACGAAGTTGATCAATTTAATTGGTCTTATATTTTTAATAGTTCCTAATTTTAAAGTGAAAATATAGCATTAATAAGAAAAAATATCCACAAAAAATTCTGTTTTCATGTTCAATTTTATTGGATATATATTTCATGTAGCATGTTACACAATTTTTGGAAAAGTCAATGGTAATATCAACTATTGATTAAACAGTAGTGATTTTTTTATATTTTTAAAAATATTATATACATTAACTTTTTCTTTATTTGTATATACTTTAATTATATTTTCACAATAACTTTCGTAGTTTTCTTCTACTGTTTCACCATACAAGCAAACTAATATATCAATTAAATTATCTTTTTTTAATTGATATAATTCCTCTTTATTATTAACAATAGTAAATATTATATCTGGTTGAATCCAAAAATATAATAACTCTACTTTATTGCTAATTGTTTCTATAACAGAGGTATCATCATTTTCTATTTTAAAAATTCCATTCTCTATGGATGTTCTTTTAAATCGATCATATAATGCAACTCCATAGTATCCATCTTCCCTTACCTTTTTTATCAATTGAATTAATGTATTCTTTATATCAAAAAAACTTTTATTAACAATAACTACATTAGGAACTTCTATTTTCATTCCAATATTATTCTTCATGTAAATATATTTTTTTTCTAAAAAATACAAAGAATTTTTAATTTCATAAGCAGAATTATTTCTTAATTTTTTTTTTATTTCATTTAAAGAAAATATACCTTTATTCATTAAATTACATACTTTTGCTGCTATAAATGGAGTTGCAAAGCTATTACATTTTATTATTTCTATATGTTTGTTTAGCTTTCTGAATTTATAATTGCATGATGTAGTAATATCAATTCCATGACAAGAACTAGAATTCCAAATATACTCGCCTTCTTTAAGAATATTCATATTATCATATCTAACGCCAATCACATTATGTAAGCATGCTGGATATGTTATCGCTCCATTATTTCTACAAGCAGCTACAATAATTATTCCACTCTCACATAACTTATTTATATATTTCTCTAAATATATAAAATCATTAAAATTTGTAGTCCCTATACTCATATTAATCAGTTGTATATCATTTTCTAGACACCATTGTAATGCAATAATTAAGTTTTTTATTTCTGTACCGCTCTCTAGATTTTCTATTATTTTTATACTATATAATTCATAATTTGAAGCATAATTATAGAAGATATATGTACAAATTGTTCCATGGCTTATCTCGCACTTTGTATTCTGTTCAAAATCATATATTATTTTCCCATCTAAAATTTTATAGTTAATTATATTTTTATTAAAATTAAACAACTCTCTATTAACACCATCATCTATAATTGCTACTTTCAATTTATCCATCTTTACGCCTCTTTATTTTTCATATTAAAGCCCTTCCATATATAACAGAAGGGCTTTAACACATATAGATATTATTTATTATTTGAAATTATTTGAGCAGAGTCTTATTAGCCTCTAAGGTAACTTTCTACTTTAAATACTGTACTTGACCAGTTATTACCACTTGTACATTGAGCTACATTATTTTCACATGTATAGTAACATCCTACATAAGCTTGAATTGTATTTGCTAATTTAATATTTCTTTTTGCTAATTTTTTCATATCCTTTTCCTCCTAAAACTAAAAAATTATATATTATTGATAACTTATTTATAAAAATTTGGTTATCTATATGTGTTCTAATTAACTAATAATCCTGTATACAGATTGAATTAAATTATTGATAGTCATTATATCAAAATTATCAGTTTGAAAAATACTTGTCATATTTACTTGTAATTCTTTTTCTAATTCATTAATTACATAAATAAAATCTCTTGGTGATATATTATATTCATTACAAAATAAGTTTTTATTTTTATCAAAATGCGAGATTTGACATCTTTTCACCAAGATAGAAACCAATGTTCGATCTATTTCTTCTAAAGAAATTTTTTTCATTCATACTCACCTCATATATTCTAAATTACTACTACATTTTCGCTTAAATTATTTATAATATTTTCATAAATATCTTTCTCATCAGCTTCATTAAATACACTATAAATATTTAATCCATTCTTTTGAAAAATTTCTTTATTTTTTGCAACAATATCATCTGCTTTTTCAGTATTATTAATTGTAATATATTTATCTTTTTCAGTTCCTGCTAAATCTCTACTATAACTTGAATTTGCTATTGAAAAGTATTCTGTTTCGCAATGTAAATTATATTTACAATGATTACTCATTTCTAAAAACTCATCACTACATATATGTTCATTAAAATACATACTTATTATTCCAATGTCGCCTTGTACGGCACTACTTATAATATTTGCCATTTCTCCAAATCTATTATTATTATCAAGATCTATTGGCATTATACCTAAAGGCATTCCTATAATAAATATATCTGGTTTTTCATTTATTTGCATTTCATAAATGTAGTGATTTAAAGCTAATATTCTAATTGAAAAATCTATATTAGAATCGTATATAAAATCTGGCAACGATGAAAATCCAAAAATTTTACTGAATTCTTTAGTTCCAAGTTGAGAAACTTTATATCCATCTTTCACAAACCTTCTACGCAAACTTAATTGTATCTCAAATTTATTACAATGTATTCCTGCACCAAAAACCAATATTACTGGTGTACTTATTTCAATTATTCCCCTTCTATAATTCCAAACAATTTTTTCTTTATAATCTACAGGATTTTCTTCTAATATTTGAATTTTATTTTTTATTTCTTTTTTTAGTTTGAGTTTCTTTTCTAATGATGATTGAATTATTATCTCTTTTTTTCTTAGTAAAGCCAACTCTATCTTTTTTTCATAATCTTCTTGTGAAATTACGTAATCACTATATAAAAATAGCACTACATCACATTTGTTAATTTCTTCTTCAAATGAATCTGATATTTTTAGTCCTATTTCTTTTCCACCATCTACATAACTTGCATCTTTCTCTTGAAAATTCATTCCTTTTAAAGCTACTATACTTACTAATTCATAATCTATTATCATATCTTTATATCTTGCAATGCTACTTAAATCTTTATCGTATGGATAAACCATTAACTTCTTCATTAAATGTATTCCCCCTCAAAATCAAAACCAAATTCTTTAAGCATACAAATGTCTTTAAATTCTTCTAACAAAGCATTTTTTATACCACTACATTTTTTTAATCTCAATTCTCTCGATAATTCTTCGGTATCATCCATAAGTGCAAGACAAGTTGTACAATATCTAAAAGCCCAACACTCTAAGCATTCTTTTTCTGTAACCTTTCCCAAATTAATAATTTTTTTTATTTTATCTATGTTCATCCCATTATGAACATTTCCAATGATAGCATTTTTAGACTTTTCGCTCACACGCTCACATGTATAAAAATTACCATCAGCATTTAAAAATATACGAGTAGTACCAGCTATACATGGACCACCTGGATGAAATTCTTCTGGAAGGAAATTACTTTCAGAAAATTTACTATAAGTAAATCTTAATTCTCTAATAATTGGATAAAACAGTCTAGATACATATTTCTTATCTAATTTACCTAAAGCCATTAATAAAGCTTTAAACTTACCATATTTATGTGATAGTATATATCCTTCATCATAGTAATGTTTTGAAGTAGAATATGCTTCTGTTAACATATTAGTTATAACCATAGCATCTTTCATAATGCTATCATCATCATAAAAATTCTTAATACAATTGAAATCACTTTTAGTAGAAATTACAGTATTAAATGTTAAATTATCAAATAACTCAGGATATTCTTGTTTTATATATCTTACATTCTCTATAACTTTATCAAATGATCCTTCGCCATTAGCAAACTTTCTATTTAAATTATGTTGCTCTCTTGTACCATCTAAGCTTATCGTTAATTCAAAATCATTCTTAATAAAATATTTTATATTATCATCACAGAATAATGTACCATTTGTGGTTAAATTATATTTTATAAGTTTTCCTTCTTTCTTATGTTCTATATAATCTACACACTTTTTAATTAAATCCATTTCTAAAAGTGGTTCTCCACCATAAAAACTAAATCTAATTTTATGTAAATCTTTTGAATGTTCAAAAAGATAATCTATTCCCTTCTTAGCCATTTCAAAACTCATTTTCTTATTACTGTGACTTCTATTATCATAATTTCCTTCTCCATAAAAACAATAACTACATCTTAAATTACAGCATTGAGTTAATTGTAAAACCATCTGACCTGCTTTATTACTAACCCTATCTTCAATTGTGTCTTCATATGGATTCTTTATTCTTTTTAATGTACTTTGACATAAAAAACCTTGTTTTGTATATTTCTTAAACTTGCGACTATTTTCCTCAAATTCGTTATCATTATCTATTGAAGTTAATAATTCATACTCATCCTGTAAGACTTTTATAATTTTATCTTTATTTCTGTCGTATACATAATAATTTTCTTTTGTTTCAAAACCTTCATATACCCTATTCATTATCTAACAGCCTCCTCTACTCTATAATTTATAATCTCTTTAGGAATAAGACCCTTTGACATTAATTCTTCATAAATTCCTATAGATTTTACAATTCCATTCTCTAAAACTATAATCTTATCCATATTTTTCAATATATCAGTCCTATGTGTTATAATAAATGTAAAATCATATTTATTACTTCTTTCCACCATTTCATTAAATATTTTTTCAGATTCTATATCAAAATTAGAAGTTGCTTCATCCAATATTAAAATCTTACTATTCTCTTTTAATATAGTTCTTACAATAGCTACTCTTTGTTTTTCTCCCCCCGATAGCCTACTTCCAGTAAATCCAACATTCATATTAAATTTTTCTTGTTTAGTTAATGCAAACTCTATAAACTTCTCAATATTTTCTTTTCTGCACAACTCTAGTAATTTTTCTTCACTCATTTTATCTAATAAATCAATATTTTCCTTAATTGATTTATTAAATAAAAATACATTTTGGTTCATAATAGCAAATAGTTCTCTGTAGTTAAATAAGTCAATTTTCTCTATATTGACATTATCTATATAAATACTTCCGCTAGTAGGCTTATATAGCCTTAGTAGAATATTCATTAAAGATGTTTTTCCACTTCCATTTCTACCAATGAAAGCTATCTTCTCTCCTCTGTTAAAAGTTAAATTTATATCTTTAATTGTATCTTTGTCCTTATATCTTAAACAAACATCTTTAAACCTAATAGTATTTAATTGAAGGCTCTTAGGCTCTATAGATATTTTTTTATTTTCTTCTTCTTCTTCTAAATCCATAAATTCTAAATAGCTATCCAAAGCCGGAATTATATTTGATAATCTATATTTAATAGATATTAATGCTGAAATAGGATTTATTACTAACGAAGAATACATAATGAATGACAATAATCCACCTATAGTTAATTCTTTATTAATTATCATAAAAGCGCCTAATATATATATGGAGTTTGTTATAGTACTTCCAACTAATTCACCTAGAAAATCATTAAATGAATTTAAAGTATCTATTCCGCTCTTTAATTTGACTCTTGTATTAATTAAATCCGTAAATTCTCTTTCTTTTTTGGAATACAGATTCCAAAATTTTATTTGTTCAATTCCATTTAATATATCACCGTGCCAAAATCCTATTTTATTTACTATCATTATCATTTTTTTAAATTTTTTTTCATTTATTTTGGTCAAAGTATTCATGATTAAAATCTTTATTGGAATAAAAAGTAATGTAAAGATTGTAAGTTTAAAACTTATAAAAAATAATCCTATAAGACCTCCAATTATATTAAAAATTTGCATAAATAAACTTAAAAAACTTCTATTAGCTAGTAGTACAATATTATCAATATTAAACGATAAGCTTTGTATTATCTTAGAAAAATTTCCTTCATGAAAATACTCTATTTTAATACGTAATAATTTCTTTATTGATTCAACTGATAAATCTACTAACATTGTATTTTCAATTTTGATATGTATTAGTGATTGAATAAAATCAAATGCCTGTCTTATTATTAATGCAAGAATAATAAATAAAACATAACGTATAATTAAATTTAGATTTAGTACTAAAAGTCCATTATCTGTTAATTTTTTCATTAACATTGGAATTAGTATACTTACTATAGAAATAGCTAATGTACAAAATATTGAACATAATATTAGCATTTTATAAGGAAGAAATAAGTCTTTTACTTTCTTATTTATTTTTGTATCAAGTTTAAAAAACACCCAAATCCCCTCCATTAATTACATTTAATAATATATTTTTATTTTATAGAGCCTAATGACTTTTAACTCTAAAATTTCTGCACTATAAACATTGTTGTCATATAATAATTCCAATACTAATGGTTTCAGTAGCGCTTTTTTAATCTTTAGCAATATAATTATAAACAAGTCACCATTCCTATAAATTGACTTAACAATAAATCTTATTTTAGGATTGGTGACTTTTAATTATTTTTGAAATCCATTTTTTCTTAATAATTTATAAAAACATTATTGTTCTCTCTCAAAATGTAAACTTGACATTTTAATCAATAAAATATTTAAAATTTATTCAATCAATTTCTATAATACAATTTATCACCCGAGTTTTTACAAAAAAACAAATATTCAAAAGTTTAAAATACCAAGAATACTTTAATACTTTCTAATAATCAGCAAATATTAATTTTATATATCAAACTTAAACCTCAACAGTGCTCAAATATGTTGTTGAAACATATACTGTAGTTCCATCCCATAATTCAAAATAAGCACGTCCATCTACAACGCCTTCAAAACGATGAGCTTCTCCTCTATTCATTACAGCATATCCATCAACGGTCTTAATTTTATTTCCATTAGCCTCTCTTATATATACACCGTTTCCAGTGCACCATAAAATTCCACCATTAAAGTCACTAGATGGTCGATTGGTAGAACTTGATCTAAGTTGTATAGATGAAACTTTATTTATAGATCCTGTATCAACGTTTGAAGTAGTTGCTGCATTTGCTGGTATTGCTGATAATAAACTGGCACCTAATACTACTGTGCTTACTATCATTTTTAATCTTTTATTCACTATAATCACTCCTATATAAGTTTTATTAAAAATTTTAACATTCTTATTTAATTTTTAAATTTAAGTAATTTACTACAATATAATTTCATTTATTGCAACCTAGTGTATAAACTGAGGTTTTTATATTAATGAACAATATTCGTAAAATTTAGAAGTTACGTAACTATTTATTTAATAGCAAATAATTATCTGCATCCATATATTCTCATTATATTTAGTTTTTGTAAACATTTATTGTATGAAACGTAAAAAATCAAAGATGAAAAGTAAATATTCTATATTTTTTGTCTATTTTTTAAATTTCCCTATTTTATATCTAAAAATATACATTTTATGCTAAAAATATTGCTTTTTTGTTTATACAATGTATAATACTTGTTTTTCACTTTAATTCAGCAAGTAGTTCTTTTGATAAAATAGAATATATGTTAATTTTCTTACAGTTTAAAAGTATTACATGATAAAAGTATCGCAAATTCATGTTTATATGTTCCTCTTTCAAGTGACAGATTAATAAATAAAAATCTATCACTCAAAAAGGGAGTGTTTTTGGGTTTCCAAAGAACCAAATATACAGCAGAAGAAAACTATAAAATTTTAAATGATTATAAGGATTAATTTAAATTTATACAATATATTTACATTAATCATAAAATTGGTGCTTATACCTTCCATGAATAGAGATATAACTGGTATTTATGGACTGAAAGAAATGAAGAAATCTATTAAAAAATGAATAACTACATCTTTTAATAATTATGATGCAGGCAATACAATAAATAGTTTATACTTCGCTTTCTTTTGAGAAGAGAAATATTGAATTACGAGCGTATTAAAAGATACTAATTAGTTTAAGCTAAACAATAATAATTAATATATTGAAATAAAAAGGAATTAAGTGTAAAATTAAATCATATCCTATCCAAATATAGCTAACAATAGATAAATTTGTATAAACCAATTATAATTACAAAAAATAATATATTGTATATAAGTTCTAATTAATAAACTTCATTGATTTTAAACATTTGATAATATTATATTTATTTTGTGAGGTGATTATTGTATGAAAAATATAAAATATAGTAAAGAATCAATACTTGAATTAGAGCAATAATAAAAGAACTAAGAATGTATAGACGATATTCTGTTGTTTTAAAACATTTTCAAGGATTAAGCAATAAAGCTATAGCTCAAATGGAAGGTTTAGAAGAACATACCGTTGGAAACTATATCAGAAATTATAATGTTAATGGGATATATGTCTTATTATGCATAATCCATCCGGTGCACCAAGAAAATTATCTACAGAACAAGAACAAAAACTTGTTGATGTAATAACTAATAATACACCTGATGAAGTTGGATTTGAATCAAGAAAAAATTGGACTATTAAATTGGTGCAAAAATGGGTTCTATCCAATTTTAATATAACTATTAAACATAGTAGTATGGCAGTTATATTTCATAGACTAAATTTAAGTTATACTCGTCCTACTTGCGTTTTAGCGAAAGCAGATAAAAAAAGCAAGAAAAATTTAAAAATGATTTTAAAGACCTAAAAAAACACCTTAATGGCTTAGTTAATACAATTGTATTTGAAAACGAATCAATGATTAGAGATTATCAAGCAATACAGAAAATTTGGTTTATAAAAAGTCATCAAAGAAAAATATCAACCTACGGTAAAAATGCTGGTGTTAAGCTTATAGGAATACTAAACTATGTTACTGGTAATGTTTATTGTGAAGAACATGAAAAATATGATACTGAAGTATTTCATAAATTTTTAAAGAAGGTGCTTATGCAATACCCAAAGGGTAAGATTGTTATGATTCTTGATAATACAAGAATTCATCATGCTAAATTACTTAAACCATTTTTGGAAGAAAACAAAGATAGACTTGAATTAATGTTTTTACCTCATATAGTTCATATCTTAATTTAATTGAGGGGTTATGGGGATTGTTGAAATCATCAGTAATAAACAATGCATTCTTCAAAAGTATATTTAAAGTTAGGGTTGCTGTACAAAAATTCATTGAAACAATAAATAAAGTTTCTACACAAATAATAGACAGGCTATGCATTAAAATGTAGAAACTTTATTAGAAAATATATATATTAAACCCTTGAATAGTAAAAGTTTGGCGGCTTTTAATTCAAGAGTTTTAATAAAAACAAATATATTTCCCAAGTAAGAGAATATATAAAAGTTTTATTTATTGTATAGTCATAGTTTAATATAAAATTAAATTAGCATCAATAAAGTTCTAATTAAAATTGTATTAAACTATAATTTGATAGTATTATTGAAATAACATATTTAATAAATATAACAAAGCTCTCTTACTTTGGTTAATCTGAAGAAGTGGGCTTTTTTGTTTAAGCTTAATATACTTTTATTTAAATAATAACAAATAAATTATTCAGTGTTAAATACAACTTAAGGATGTGAACTATGAAAAACATTTTAATAATTGAAGATGATAAACATCAGAGAAAAAATTTAAAGAATATACTATCTGAAATGGATAAAAATTTAAATATATATGAAGCTGAAGATAAATTAGATGCTTCAGAAATTTGTAATAAAGTATCAATAAATCTTTTTTATGTAGATATTTCTTTACAAAAATCTTCAGGTATAGATTTTTGTAAAGAACTCAGAAAAATAGAAAAATATAAATTTACTTGGATTGTTTTTATAACCACACATATTCAATATATGATTACAGCTTTTAAAGAAATTCATTGTTATGATTATTTATTAAAACCTTATGAAAAAAAAGATTTAATCAAATTAACGAAAAAACTTCTATCTACCACTCAAATAAATGACTTATCTGAAAAAGAAAGAAAACATATAGTTTTAAAAATTAGTAAATATATTAGTGTAAAAATATTTGTAGATGACATTATTTTTATTGAAATAAAACTTAGGACATGCATTGTACATACTAAAAAAAGAAAATATGCAATAAAAGGATTAACTTTAAATAAAATATTAAAATTAATTGATTCTGATGATATTATTCAATGTCATAAATCATTTATAGTAAATATTAATTGCATAGATAGAATTGAAAGTTTATCAAGTACATTATATGAAATTTATTTTAATGATTATAATGAAAAAGCTTTTTTAGGTTATAAATTCAAAAATGTAATTATGGATAGATTCAAATAGCATTATTAATTTTTTGTTTATATTGAAAGGAGTTGCATGCAAATTGGATGTAATCAAAGATTTTATTATTACATTTATTGAATTAAGTGCTTTTATGCTATTATGGCAAAAATTTAGATTGAAAGAAGAAAAAACTTTCTTTAAAAATCTTATTATAATATTAATGAGTACATTTATAATGACTATAACTAATAATATGAAAATTTATTATAATATGTCTTTAAGTTATTTAATTCTCATATTTTCAGTAACATATTTTTATCATAAAAAATTTATCCATGCTCTTTTAGAGTTTTGTTTAATCCTTATAGTAATAATGTTATTACAATTAATAGTTATATTTAGTTTAAACTTTTTTAATTTAAATCACTATTTAGATTCATTTCTATTTGATATTATTGCTAATTTTCTAATATTGGCAATTTCAATAAGTATAAATTATTTACTTCCTAAAAAAATTAATATATTAGAAATCAACTCAAATATAACTTATTATTTTATAATTATTTTTTTGGGAAACATAATAATATTTAAAATAATTTGGGAATATGACAAGATCCTTATTTTAAATAACGTGTTTCTAATAATTCTTGTTCAAGCTATAATATTAATTTTAAATCTAATTTTATATCAGTATATAATGAAAATAACTGAAGAGAAGAAATCTATGTTGATAAAAAATACTTATAATCCAGTTATTCTTAATATTATAGAAGAAATAAAAAGTAAGCAGCATGATTTTAAAAATCATTTAAATACTATAAATGGAATAACAGATACAATAGATAAAGAAAATCTTAAAAAGTATTTAAAAGAATATATACAGTCATTAAACTATTCTAATAAAAGCTTAGAGGATATTCTATATATTAATGATCCAATTATAGGTGCCATAATATACAATAAATTATCCAAAGCAAAAAAGAATAATATTAAGTTTTCATATTTTATAAATAATGATTTAAAAGAATTAAAATTAAAGAGTTATGAACTTTCAGAAATATTGACTAATCTTTTAGATAACGCATTTGAAGCTGTTGAAAATAGGACTAATAAAAAAGTTATATTAAATATAACTTATGAAGATAATGAGAATATCTTAGAAATTAAAAATCAAGGAATACCAACAAATCTTTCAAATATTTCAAAAATATTCGAAAGAGGTTTTTCAACTAAAGAAGGAAATAATAGAGGTTATGGACTTTACAATGTTAAAAAAATAGTTGAACAAAGAGGTGGCAATATTCAACTATTTTTTGAAGATAATTATACAATTTTTAGAATATTATTTTAATAAGCTTTTAGGGGGATTAAGTCCAAATGAAACTGTGCAAGCTATAACATGAGATAAATCTATTAAAAATACTCCTAACATATGTACTATAAAATTCTTTTTTGATTTCATTGATTTACTTCCTTTCTAACATATACTAACTGCATTACTTGTAATACAATGATTAAAAAACATAGTTTAAATAAGTTATATCTTTTATATAAAATAATAAGATGCATACCCAAAACATTGTGAAGAAGGCGGAAATTATTTTAAAAATCCGCTTTCTTTTTCTATTTTTTATAGGTTTTATATTTATTCTTCCTACTCCATAAATTCATTTTATAATTCTAAGGTTTAATCATATTTTTAACTATACATACTTTTATTATAACTTAATTGAAAGTTTCTTTAAACTTAACCTCTTTAATTTATAATAGAATAATTTTTCAGTTTATATTATAATGAGTATAATTGATTTAATAATATGTGAAATAACTATTACATATTCTTATTATATATAACACAACCATAACGCAACACAGCTAATTTCACTTATGATATTACATGATGAAATAAAATTAATAGTGCCTAAATTCAAGTAAAATAAAGTCTTAGAAGAGACTATGATATACATTAAAATTCATATACACGAACTCCAGGAACTAGCGAGTTTTAATATTTTAATGTTGAATAGCTATCACCCCTTATAATATAGTCATTTTAATATTATATAAATTTAATCAATTATAATTTATATTAATCTATAAGGGATAAAAAAGAGGGGTAAATTTATATTTTGCCTCTCTTATTTTATATCAAACATAATTATAAATATAAATAAAGTATTGAATATATTTGTCTACTAATACTTAAACTTAGTAATATCACTCGTTTGATATAGATAAAAGTTATTTTTTAAAACTGTCTACTTTTGTCTACTAAATTTAAGTACATAAAAAGGTACTCACTTTATCGATGAATACCTTGTATATTATTCTTTTTATCTTTTAATTTTTATTACATATTTCTTGTTATCCCTTTTGCCATTGCTTCTCTTAATTAATATCTACCTTGAAATAAGATATATACTATATACTTATTAAATTTATGCTAAGTATATTTCGAAGTTAACTTGTTCATAAGACTATTAAGTAATTTTTCGCTTAACATATTAACATCTCATATACGTTGCAATAAAGATTTTACATTAGTGTTAAGTGTTTAAAATTTTTTAGGGCACTTCTTGTAATATAATTTTATTATCACAACTTATATAGTTAATTTTATCCCAATGCTACATCCAAAATCATCATTATGATAAATCCAGCCATAACTCCTATTGTTCCAGCATTTGAATGATCTCCTGAGTTAGCTTCTGGTATTAATTCTTCTGCTACGACATAAATCATAGCACCTGCTGCAAAGGCTAAAAACCAAGGCATAATTCCTTGAATTGAAGCAGTCAATAAGAATGCAATAATTCCACCAATAGGTTCAACAATGCCTGATAATACACCAAATGTGAATGCTTTTGTATTTGATAATCCTTCCTTTTTTAATGGCAGAGATATTGCTGCTCCTTCAGGTAAATTTTGAAGACCGATTCCAAGTGCAAGTACCATTGCAGATGCAATTGTAACAGTCGCATCTCCATTTGCTGCAAGTCCAAATGCTAACCCTACTGCCATTCCTTCTGGAATATTGTGCATAGTTACAGCAAGTACCAGCATTGTGGTTCTTTTTAATGAAGAAGACATTCCTTCTGGAGATTCACTTGTAGCATGCAAATGAGGAAGTATAGTATCTAATAATAATAAAAATGCGCCTCCAAGTAGAAATCCGCCTGCTGCTGGTATCCAGCCAATCTTTCCTTGTTCTTCTGCCATATCTATAGCTGGAATTAATAATGACCACACTGATGCTGCTATCATTATTCCTGCTGCAAATCCTAAAAATACACGTTGAATATTTGGCTTTACATCATGTTTAAAGAAAAATACAAGTGCTGCTCCTAAAGCAGTTGATAAAAACGTAAACCCTGTTCCCATTAAAACTGCTAATATCGGGGTAATTTCTTTCATTTTTCATTCATCCTTTCTTAAATGTCTATACTTCATTCTCATCTTGAAATTTGATGTATTTGTTATAAGTTAATCAAAAATTTTTCATAACACGGTGGCTTGTTAATGTATTTTTTTAGTCATGCAAAACTTAAAAACAATTACATAGTATTAATAATCCAAAATATATCAATAACTATTATTAAATAACAATACACTTTAATTAAAACTTATATATTCATTTTAATACATAAATTCTAATATCGTATAATATTGTTATTTCATTTTTTTATCATTTTATACTCTTCTTTAAAAAGTAACAGAACAGAAATCGAGTAGGAGCTAAATAATTATTTTATTTAGCGTCCTCTCACACCACCG
>NZ_CAURTC010000024.1:0-55362 GCF_963527835.1 uncultured Clostridium sp.
GTCACCAATTCAAGCATTCTTACACGAGGTGTCGCACTTAACTTGACAATTCATCTTATATTAAAATTATCTAATATTAATATTCCATGATTATTAATTAATCTACAAATTTGTTCAATAATAATTTCTGATTCATTATAATAATTATTTTCTATTAATGTATCTTTAAATATATTATTTATATATTCAATTAAATGATTGGATTGAATATCTTTTAAATCAATATATAACATATATTTATTAATTCTACGTGCTATTAATCCTGATAAAATAGTCTTTCCAGAATAAACAAATCCATAAATATTTAACAAATCTACATCACAAAATTTTCCAACAATATCATTAACAAATCCCTTTCTAGAAGATATTTTTGTTGGCATTACAATACTCGTATTATTTTTATATTCATCGAATAAAAGATTAATTTGTGGCAATTCATTAAACTGTGTAATAACATCATCTGAAGATATAGCTTTAAATATATCTTTTATATTACTTTTTTTCTTTTCATAAATAATATTATTCTTTTTAAAAAACTCTTCAAACTTTACAAAGCTTGCTGACTTTAAAGGTGTATCTCTTTCACTTAATTCCTCTTTTATAATCATTCCTACAATATTTTTACCAATTATTAACGGTGTACCTGAACATCCTCCAAATCCACCATACATTCCAGCTTTACTAAGATATTCTCCACCAAGATGTATGTTGTACACTTGTTTTCTAAATTCCTCATTCTGATAAATTTTTCCCTTTACCATTTCTTTTTCATAACTATTCTTTGATCCCTCATAAGGATCAAGGCAAGTATAGCTTCTCCATTCTTCGCTTTCATAAATATCTTTAACTAAAAGAGGAATTTCCTTTAAGATTCTATTATTATCAACTTTTATTATTGCTATATCAAGTTGTTTATCAAAATCAATAACCTTTCCTAAAGATTCATCTTCTCCTAAAATATCATTAATTATTTTTATCTTATCACCTTGAATCGCTTCATTTTCGACTACATGATATGCAGTAATTAATGTATTTTCGTCTATATAAAATCCAGTGCCTTCTTTTACTCCTTTTATTCTAACAACAATATTGAATAGTCTTTCATCAATCCCCAAAATCTCTCCCCCTACAATACAATATTGGTAGTTTTACATTTCTTGTTTGAAATGTTAATATCATTAGTAAATTCAATTGAATAATTGTATTTCTTCATTAATTTATTGTTTATAAATTTCTTAACTGATTGTGTTTTATAGTTTAGATATATTTTTTTGTGCTTTCCTTCATTACTATTTATTATTCTTGCTAATGTTTCTTCGTCTGGATGACTAAATTTCTTCCCATTTGTACATATTAAAAAATTATCACAATCTATCAATTCTAATAATTTAGTACTTGTATTATAACCACTTCCATGATGTGATATTTTAACTAAATCAAATTTTAATTTTTTCTCTTTTGTACTTAACAATATACTTTCAATATATTTTTCTATTGTATCTGAATGTGAATCTCCCAAAAACAACATTTTCTTTCCTTCACATTCTATAGTAAATGCTATTGAACTTCCATTTACTTGGCTTTCATCTTCATAAAATCTATCGTTAATAATTATTTTTTCTATTATGTCTTCCGAAGTAGAACAATTATTTAATTTTTTCTTTTTAACTAAATCTACAATGTTAATCATGATTTTTTCAAAGGCTTCATTAACTTCTTCATTGCTATTAAGTTCTTCATCTACACCCATTTTTATTAATTCCTCTATCCAGAGTTTCTTTAAATTTTCTATTTTGCCCTTTGTAGGTGATAGTACCTTTATTTTTATATATTCATCCAAATTAAAACATTTAGATCTACTAAACTCAACCATCTCTTTATTAATATTATATCCGCCATCACTAATTAATTTAGATAATGTCAAACTTTGTTCTGCACTTACATCATTTAAAACAGAAGTAAACAATTCATTTGGATATTTCTTTTCTAATATAATTTTTAATTTCTTCTTTGTTTTTTCATTTAATGGTAATTGCTTCTCGCTATAGAAATCTAATTTATTTATCCCATTAAGCCATATATTTTTTATTGATATAATTTTTGACTCATCATTACTTTTGTTATCTTTAAGCAAACTAATACCGCCACCTATATGATCTGCATCGAAATGAGTAAACACTAATAAATCAAGTGCTAAATTAGCTTTTTTCAACTCTAATAACTTATTTTTAATATGATTATTATAAGTACTAGCAAACCCTGTATCTATTAGCATATTTTTTTTTGATTCATTCTCACCTAAAGTTATCAATATACTTTCTCCATATGATGCTGGAAATGCTTGTATTTCTATCATAGTTTCCTCCTTGTTTTTACTTATATTATATATATTAACATAAAATTATCAATATAATTATTACCGCTTTAACAGCGTATCATATAACTATAGCTTAACAAAACATTAAAATTTAAAAATAACTGTTGAAAAATAAACACAATATCACCATTTCTTTATTCCAATTCTATATCATCACTTTTACATGGTTTTATGATACCTATTTTATATTCTCTCAAATCAACCCTTCCACAACACAAAACCCCTGATTTACAGCAATATTATAAACTGGCATGACTTCTTTCTTTATCATCTTATAAAATTCTTCAATAGTTTTTTCTTCTTTAAATTTCTTAGCATCTTCTATTCTTAATAGTTCTCTATACTCTTCAATCTGATTATCTCTTTTTTTATCTACTACAAATGAAAAAGCCTTATATTGCAAATCACAGAACTTGTCTATGTATTTATCATAATTTAATAAGTTATCACTTTTCTTGCTGTTTATGTTCTTAAATGTAGGTACTAAGTTCCATATCTGATCATGAAGTACAAAGCTCCAAGGTATAAAATGATCCATGCTTAAAACACCATACTCATCATAATTTTCTTTTGTAAATTCTAGTCCTGTATAAATATCATTAATATTATTAGTTTCTATTATTTTTTTCCAAATCTTTGTTTGAGCTATAAGATTTCTCTTCTTTGGAGCTTCTAATTTCATTGCTATTCCTGGTACATTAAGATTTCTTTTTTGAAGAAAGATAACAAGCTTATAATATGCCCACCCTTGAAGGATTCTATAGTTATTCTTTAAATAATTGCACCAATTTTCTCTAATTTTGATTTTTTTTCTCTTATTTGCATCTATATAAATTTCATAAACACAATTTTCATCAGTTCTTGAAAGTTCTTCAATTATCTTTTCAACCTTTGATCTTTCTCCACGGGTATGTTTTTTAAAAAATGGTGATAAAAATCTATATGGCACATTATAAGTTAAATCTCTAAGCATTTTATTTAATACCTTATCTTCACAACTATATATAAAATCTAATAATTTCTTATCATCATAATTACTTCCTAATTTATATATATCCTCAATATAATTAACTACTTTAACTAAATTGTCACACAAACCAAAACTAAGCTTGTACTTAAGTATTGGATACCAAGCAAAAGTTACCATCCTACTTATAAGTTTTTTAAAATCTATATCAAAATTATCAAGTTGTATTTCTTCTAACAAAGCTAAAAGCCAATACATTTTATATGTTGCAGACATTTTATTATCATCTAATACTGCTGAAAATGTTCTATAATCAACTTCATTACTATAAGGTACAAAACTTATTTCTTTAGGTAATATAATGCCTTCTGTTTCTGTGTAAATCTTATTCATTAAAATTCTCCCTATGTACATTTTACTTTCATGGATATTTTACCATAAAACTCATATTTTATTATACAAAAATAAGAGCCTGCATTACACAGACTCTTATTTATATTTACTTTATAATAATCACTAAATCTTATTATATCTCTTAACTATTTAATTAAATTCTCAATTCTTATTGCAAAAACATTTCTAATATTATCTTCAACTTTACATTCCTCTAAGAGTTCTAATAGTTTTTTTCTTAACTTTTTAATAATTAATTCATACTCCATCAATTCTTCATTTGTTATTGTCTCAATATTCCATTCTGAATATTGAATATGGTAATAATATATTGCATCAGCCAATATATAGCATAAGTATAATAAAAAGAAATTTACTTCTAAATATAAAGCATACGATTCCACCAAATAATGTGCATCATCTTTATTTCTATAATTTCCTGAACCTAGCATGTTAGGATGAATATGCTCAGATAAATACTTATAAATAATTTTATGAACTTTAATATCAAACTTATTAATACTACATTTAACACGCTTCCCATTACTTGTTCCATGTGGATATTCTTTTTCAGTATTTAAATCTATTACTACATTATAATTTTTCTGCTTATTCTCTTTAATTTTATAACTATATTTTCCGAACTCTAATCCAATAGTCTGTTCAACATATTCTCTAATCATTTCAGGTTCTTTTAAAACATGTGCAATATGTAAATAATTTTCATATACTGTTCGTAAAATAATCAAACAATCTTCTCTATAATATTTTTCTGCAAGATCAATAGATGCATATAAACTTCTTATTGATTTTGTAAAACAATAATAAATAAAGTCATGATATATATACTTTTCTTCATTGCTTCTATCATTTCCATATTTTATAAATTTCACCTCACCATGTTGTTCAACTAAATAATTAAAAAAATCTATAATATCCCTAGTAAATTTTAAAGCACTTTCATAACCATTCTTATCCATATACAGTCCTCCAAATAACACGAAATCATTTTAAAATCACCTATGTTACTATTTTCATTATCAAAATCATTTGACTTGTTATATCTATATTCTTTTAAAATAATTTCTAATATTTCATCACCATATTTATTTTACCATATATATTCAATTATAAAAAATAAGAGACTGAATTAATCAGCCTCTTTCATATTCTTAATAAACTAATAGTTTCTTTCTCATTCACATATTATCTCTTAATATATTACATCTTAACTACTTTACTTATAAATTCAACTTCTTCTTAAAGCTTCATTTCTAAAAGCTTATATTTTTCTTCTTTAAAATACAATTCCTATTTCATATTCCTTATTATCTCTTTGATAATTTCAAGTATTCTAGCTCTTCAAGTTTATTATATTCTTTATAATTTTTCTTCATAATAAAACGTTTCTCACCAAATGTATTTTCAAAAATATTGGGGTATAAAAAAAAGAAGATCCTACATTACATAGACTCTGAATAATTAAATACAATTACTACTTTGGTTGTATGAAGTTATTTCTATATCAATATATTTTTTCAATAATTCCTCTTTAACATCTTTTGCTTTAAATGTTGAGTCATCTACAATATTTACTATTTTTAAACAACAACCTTTTATATAACTTAATTCTCTTATAGGAATATCTATTTCTTTTTCATATTCACTATATGAATATATATTTTCTTCCACTAAAGTAACTTTTGATATAATGTCATATGAAATATTGTCTTTTACAAAATTACAAATAATATTAAAATAATCTATTTCTTTATCGCATAAACTCTTAATATTAATTTTCGTATACTCTTCTTTATAATTATCTGCAATAACATTTATATCGTTTAATTCAGGTTCTTTCATTAACTTTTTATAATAACTATTTAATAATACTATAGCTGTAACTCTATTATTCTCATTTAAAATTCTATAAAGCGTAATTAATTTGCCTTTACGTTGAGATGGAAAAATTACTATTTTTATATTATTTATAACTGTATATTTAATAGCACCTACTTGAGCCTCTGAATATATTAATTCTCCCTTTAAACTTCCATCTCTGCTCTTAATAATACTTTTATAATATTCTCCTAAAACTTTTTCATTATTTATATGTTTAATTATTTGTTTTAAACTATCCCTATACACCTCTCTACTAAGTTCAGTTCTTTCTCTAGAAATTCCATTTTTCAATTTATTGTCTTCACTTTTTATATTGTAAGAATATAAAAATGTATTTTCATATGCAATTTTAATTCCATTTAAATAAATTGTTCCGTTGTTATTACTATCATCTTCTAAAATTACATTCCATATTTTGTTTTGTCAATAACAGTAATTTTTTCTCTATACCTAATAAAATATGATTTTGCTTCATTTATAAAATTATCACAACAGTTATCTAATATGATTTGTGTACCTATCCATTTACTTTTGCTTTTAGCAATTTTAATAAAAAGACATTCTTCTTTAATAAGATTAATTTTCTTTTGGTATTCTGCTATATACTCATATTCACTTGTTATAATAGCAACTCGAATTCCTTTACTCATTAGCACACCAATAGCATCTTTTAAACCTATGCCAAACTTACCTATTTTTCCTTTCTTTTTCGATTTTTCACCCTCTTTAATAATAAAATATTCTGGTTTTATTTCACTCCCTTCATTCCGTATGCTCCACTTTTTATCACTTAACTTTTCAATGTCTATATCTCCATCTTCTGTTTCATCTATAGCATTAGCAAACAATTCTCTAATTGCCATAGCCTCATTCCACTGAGATAAATATATTTTTCCAATATTTAAATCTATTCTTTCCATTTTACATATAAATCCCTTTGATATTACTATAATAAATACTATTATAAATTTACTTATTATAGTACAAAAAATAAGAGCCTACATTACATAGACTCTTCTTCATATCTCATATTATTTACATTTAATAGGCTTCTAAGCTTTTCTCTTATTTTACTTTCCTCGTCACTACCATTAGTGCTAAATCTCAAAATTTCAATTCCATATATTTTAAGTATATGATCTTTCATTTTATCTCTTTTAAGTTGCTTATTATCTTCAGCATGATAAGCATACCCATCAACTTCAATTGCTAAGACAGGCATTTTATTCATCTTATTAAATAACAAAAAGTCTATATGAGTCAAGTTATTCATTGCAAATTTATATTCATCATCTTCTATTAATTTTGATGTATCTTGTATTAAACTTCTAAGTGGATAATGTAAAGCATAATCTAAACTTTTAAATTCTTCTTCACTTAAAACTTTTTCTAATAAACCATTCATCAAATTTTCTGAATTAAATTCTGATACCTTCTTATTCTTCTTTAGAAATTCTACTAATTTTTCATAATAACTCTTATAAAGTAAGTCAAATACAGAGTTTATATTACTATTAGCTACTTCTAGATTATTATATTGTATATATTTTATTAAATCACCTATATTGCTATTTTCATTATCAAAATCATTATCTGGAACTACTAAAATAAGTTTGTTCACAGCTCTTGATACTGCTACATTTATTAGATTAGGATTATCAATAAAATCATTAGTTTCATTAGCAACTGTAGTAATAATTATCACATCTTTTTCTCTTCCTTGGTACTTATGTACTGTATCTGCTTCTATGTGACTAATTCCAATAATTTTCTTGAGTTCATCAGCTTGTGATCTATATGGTGATATTATTCCTATGGATTCTTTGCTTATATCTATATCTTGCTTTGGAATCACTTCTTTAAAAATCACATCTATTTGTCTTTGATTGATTCTTTTTCTTGCATGATTCCCCTTAACTGTTTTATATACAACTAATGGCTTATCTTCACTTTTAGAATCTGTTAGTATTATAAGTTCATCATTATAAAATTTTTTGTTACAATATCCAATAATTTGTGGATGACATCTATAATGTTCCCTAAGTAATGTCTTTGGAATTTCACTATATAATTTAACAATTGATGATAATAAGCTATTATCAAAGTAACTATATGCTTCATTAAGATCATAGCTATCAAATATCTTCTTAGTTTTACTTGCAATATCAGAAGAAACTACATTAGGTAATTGTTTTAAATCTCCAACAATAACTGCATTTTTCCCACAAGATAATGCCAGTGCTCCTGTAACTATATCAACTTGAGATGCTTCATCAATAATTACATAGTCAAATAAATAATTTTCACTTGCACAGCTTCTCAAAGAATGTGTTGTACTAAGAATTACAGGATATTCAGATATAAAGTTTATAAAGCTATTTTTCCACAAATCATCTTTAGAAAATTGTGGTCTTACTTCTTTTCCATTGTGGCCTTCTGCTAGTATTGCTTTTAATAAATTCATTGATGTATTGCTATATTTTTTCATGTACTTGTCAAAATTAAAGTTATCTAATTGTTTTTCTAATTTGCCTATTTCTTTATTTAATTCTTCTATTTTTAAGTCATAATATTTATTTTGTAAAAAATCTACTATATCATCAATAGAATTATCATAAAACTTAAAAGTATAAATTCTGTATAATATGAAATTCTTAATCTTATTCTTCAATGAAAAATAGCCCTTTTCTTTTAATGTATATTTGTATTCAACTAGCATTTTCATTATTGAATTAGAAGTCTGATTAAATAAGTATTTATATGATAAATTTTCTTGATCTTTATAATACTTTTTAAAATGTTCATCTTCTATACTAATTGCTGAAAGCTCTTCTTTTAAAATTGCAACTTGATTTTGTATTTTAAGCATTTCATCAAGTTTCTTTTGAGAATTTACTAAATTAGATTTAAGTTCTTCTATTTTATCTTTCTCTAAAATCCAATCATTCATATCTGAATATGATAAATCTTGATTTTCGAAAAACTTCTCTTTATTATTGTTGTTTCCTAGAAAAGCTGCAATAAAGTCTACATTATACTTTTTTAATTTTTCATATACATTTTCAGTTGCAGAATTGTTATTAGAAACAACAGCTACTGTTTTACCTTGAAAAACAGCATTAGCAATAATATTTAGTATTGTTTGTGTTTTTCCTGTACCCGGTGGTCCTTCTATAACACTGATTTGACTAGTAAATGCATTTTTAGTAGCTTCTTTTTGGCTTATATTAAATCCAAAAGGAAATAACAAGTTAACCTCTTCATCATAAGATTTTAATTTATTATGTTCTAAATATTTAGCTAATACACTTTCTTTGCTAACTTTATTTAACTTATTATACTGTTTGCTCAAAAGACTAATTCCATCATCTATAGTTATGCTAACACAATTTGATAGCTTTTTTAAATAATCAAAACAACTAATAGATATCTTACTCTTTAAGCAACTCTTCTCTATTCTTATTTGGCTTTTAGAATAAAGTTTATTATACCCCTTCTTAAAAATCACTCTAACATATTGTCCATCAAATTCTATTATTTTAATTAAGCCTGATATCGGACTATTTTCTTCATATATTATATTTTCTTCTGGATCATATTCAATAACATTATTAAACCATTGAACACTATTATAGCCATATGTATATACCTTATCTGTGTTATTAAATGTTATTTTATATTTACCACTATCATATTTACAATATTTAATCTGCTCAGTTTTGTCTTTGCAGTTTAAAAATACAAGATTCTTTTCAATGTTCAATATCTAAATCTCCTTAAAATTTATCTGGTCCACTTACTTTATAATAATTACTAAATTTAATTGTATCTCTTAACTATTTCTAAAATGTCATTTCCATACTTATCAATTTTAACTTTTCCTAATCCCTTTATAATTATTAGTTCATCTTGATTTTTAGGACACTTTTCAACTATTTGATTTAACACATCATTAGTAAATACCATGTAGGCTTGTCTTTCTTCTTCCTTTGACTTGTTGTATCTATACTCTTTCAAATCTAAATGAAGTTTTTCTTTAGGATCGTTCCTTGAAATAACTTCTAATATTTCATCACCATATTTGTCCACTTTTACTTTTCCAATACCTTTTATATTTAATAATTCTTCTTTGCTTTTTGGATTATTCTTTATAATTTGCTCAAGAACTTCATTACTAAATATCATATATGGCTGTATTTTCTCTTCTTTTGCTTTACTATATCTATATTGTTTTAAATTTGAATACACTAAATTATAGTTATTGACTTGTCCATTAGTCTCAACTTCTTCTTTCTCAACATCATTTGCAGATAATTTTTCTTCTTCTATAACTTCTTTTACATTTTCTATTATAAGAGCTTTAGAACTCTTAGATTCATTATTACTTTCTTGTATATCTATATTTTTCTCACAATCCTGAATTGTGCATTCATTATTATAATTGTGCTGAATATCCTTATTTTCTATTTCCTTATTGCTTATACAATCTTCATCAATTAAGTATTTAGCTTTATAGTCATACATAGTAACCTTATTATTTGCTATTAAAAAGTTAGCTATATTATATAAATACTTTTCTAAAAGATCTCTTTCAATACTTGTATCTTCAAAATCCTTCTTTAATATACTATTTAATTGATCATACTTTACAACAATATCTTTTATATGTTTTGGACACTCTGCTTTTTTTATTATAGTTTTTGGATTTGCTATGACAACAAGTGATTTAATTGGAAAGTTATTCACTAAATTCTCTTTTCTTAAAATCTCTTTAAGTATATTAATATGTCTTTCATTTTGAGTAATTGGACTTTCCATGCCCTCTTTATAAAACTTACCTTGCTTAGTTCTTATAGTTCTTATGAAATCCCCATCTTCATTTATTTCAATATTTCCACTTAACTTTTTAGTTTCTAATACATAAATACATTTCTTGGTTATAAGTATAAAATCAAATTGAGCTGTATATTCCTCATATTCTAGTCTAATATCATGCAAAGCAAGCATTGGAATAAAGGAATTCTTTATTTGAAAATAAACATTTTGTTCTCCTTTTGATCCTTCTTTTAATAAAAGTATATCTTTATCAATTTTCTCTTTGCATTCTCCAGAAACTTTTTTGGAAAGTTCTATAAGTTCTTTTAACTGTGTATTTTCCTCTTCAAATTCCTTTAAAAATATAGTACTGTTAATGGTTCTTCTACCATTAAACATTCTATATAACCCTTTTTCTAATAATGACACCCTATTCCCCACCTATCTTTATAATTAACATATTTATTTTACCATATTTTATGTAACTATTTAGTATTTAAGAATAAGTAACTTCTAAGTATATGTATATATTATAGTTAAATACAAAAAAATAAGAGCCTGAAATTAATCAAGCTCCTTCATATTTTTATTTACTTTTGTGTAACCACTTCTTAAAACTATAAATACTGCAAATAAACTTAATAGAACATTTATCCAACTAAAGCTTGGTGGAAAAAATGTAAATACATAATAGTCCTTCATCTTAAATAGCAACTTAAAGGTTATTTCTGTATAAACACTTACAAAATATATTGCTGCTAAAAGTATACAAAATATAGCTGATGTTAAATATTTCTTATTACGTTTCTTTCTTTCAAGCAAAACTATTTTACCTTTTCTAACTTTAATAATAAAAATAACAATAAGTAGCGTTACTATTGCAAATAATACTGCTATACATTTATATACCATATTTACAAATACATTAATTTGTTTATCTATAACCTTTTCTCCTATTGTTTTTCCACTCCATTTTTCCATTAATTCATAAGTTAGAAAAAATGCTTTATCAGAGTTAGTAAGAATAACAATTCCATCCTTACTAATTGGCTCCATTACCATTTGTGCATTCCAACCAGTTAATGTTCCATTATGCTCATATACTATTTTCCCGCTTTTAAGCTCTCTTGGTATTATACCCAATCCATATTTACCTGCAACACTTTCAGTATTTTTTTGAGCTTTAAAAATCTCACCATTGCTATTATTATGGTAATTAATTAATTCTATTGTGAATTTTGCTAAATCACTTGCTGTAGTAGAAACCCCTCCACCACCATTCATTACAATTGGTGTAACCTTAATAGGCTTGTTAATTCCCGCATATGGCACAGCTAATAAACTTTCTCCAATTTCATTAGCATAATTGGTATTGTTCATACCTAGTTTTTTAAATACTTCATCTTCCATATATTTTTCAAATTTTTCGCCAGTTACTTCTTCAATAATTAGCTGACATATACCTAGTCCTGCAAATTCAGAATACTCAAAAACCTCCCCAGGTTCTCTTTTTAGTTTTATATATCTCTCCCTTAGAGCATCTTCTATTGTTGGCAGTGGATACTCATACCCAATTTCATCACTTCCTGTAATCCCGCTTGTATGTGACATTAACGTTCTAAGAGTTAATTTATTTTCATCAAACTCCGTGTCTGGTAGTTTCCATTTTGTTAAATATGTGTTGATTGGTTCATCCAAATTCAATTTTCCTTCATCTACTAATTTCATTACTGCATAAGATGTTATGGTTTTTGATATAGAAGCTATTTTAAACTGTGTTTCATTGTTAACTGAAATTTTACTTTCTACATTTGAATATCCATAATTTCTCACTTCAGTAATCTCACCATTTTCAATTACTGCTATTGCTGCCCCTTGTGGACTATATTTTTCTATTAATTTATCTATGTAATCATTGTCTTTATTTTTAATTACATTAAATACGCTAAAAGCAATTCCCATTAATGCAACTATTAAAATGATACTTTTCAATAGCTTCTTTTTTCTTTTCATTATATTCCTCATGTCTCCCATACTCCCTTTTATTTGCTCATTGTTCTTTACTTTATCATAGTTTGCCAATTCTTCTGCTAATTTTATCTTTGCTTCATAAATATCTTCACCTTCTTGTTTTGTTTCCTTTATCATTACTTTATCTCTAAATTTATTTACTAACACCTTTTAATAAAATTCCTTTTTCAAAGCCTCCACGTTCAACTTTCTTTTTATGTCTAGCCTTTAAAAGGTCTTCTTCACTATACCCTAAAGAATTAGCAAGTCCAAATATTACCTCCATTACATCTGCTAATTCCTCTAAATTTTTATCTTCAATAAATTCATTAACTTCTTCTTGAAGCTTCATTTCTAAAAGTTTATATTTTTCCTCTTTAGATACAATTTCTATTTCACATTCCTTATTATCTCTTTCTATAATTTCAGGTATTCTATCTCTTACAAGTTTATTATATTCTTTATAATTTTTCCTCATAATAAAACTTTCCTCTCCAAATGTACTTTCATGAATATTTTACCATAAATATCACATTTAATTATAAAAAAATAAGGGCCTGAAATTAATCAAGCTCCTTCATATTTTTATTTACTTTTGTATAACCACTTCTTAAAACTATAAATACTCCAAATAAACTTAATAAAACATTTACCCATATAAAGCTTGGTGGGAAAAACGTAAATACGTAATAGTCATTCATCTTAAATAATAACTTAAAAGTTATCTCTGTATAAACACTTACAAAGTATATTGCTGCTAAAAGTATACAAAACATCTGACTTACGGACAGTTATTTTCCATATATTTTAAAATCGATACTAAAATGTATTTTATGTAAATATAAATAAAATAATTTAATTGATATATTTAATTTTATATCTTTTGCCACTTCCCATAATGGACACATCCTTTCTTAACTAAATATTATTTTACTTAGTTCGACTTAATGTGTCCACTACTTTATACTAACACCAGTTAGTATCTTCTTTAATTGAGCAAATTTCATAAAATCTTAATATTGTATTCACTTATTCTTAAATTTTTGTTGATATTATAATCATGTCAATAATTAAATTTTGATTCAACAAGGAGAATTATTATGTTGCTAATTCAGTATTTATTTGTCTATATTCGTATATGTATTATGTATGTTACTCATACTGATTATTTAATTAACATTATTCGCATATGTATTTTATGTATTGTATTTCAAAAAGGATTTTATCTAAGGGCTAAGAAGAAGGAAGGAGGAATTTCCCGCAAGCATTTTCTAGGAGTATTTATTTTTTTATTGTATTTGGCAGCTGTTTATGGCGTAACAGGTATAGGAACACTTTGGGATGTGCAAAGGTTTGTTACCGCATCTACATCTGAATTTGATCGAATTTTTTTAGTTCCATTCTCTAGTTCCGAGGTAATAATGCCGTATGTTTTGAATATTATAATGACCATACCATTAGGATTCTTGTTACCATTGATTTGGAAACAATTTCGAACAATTAAAAAGGTTGCATTGTCGGGCTTTTTGTTATCTTTATGTATTGAGTTAAGTCAATTGTTCACTCAAAGTCGAACCACAACGACAGATGATTTAATTATGAACACTCTAGGAGCTATTATCGGATATTTCATCTTTAAAGCATTCTTTCACATCATCTTGAAAAAAAATAGCAACGAAAAAGATGAAATAACATCATCTTCAGTTGTCATCAAACACGAAGCAATATTTTATTTAGTATTATCATTTTTTGGGATGTTTTTATTTACTATTTAGGGCTTTTTGCCATCAATAATACTTGACAAAAAATAAAGTCAATATATTATAAATGACAGACTACAATCGAATGGGAGTAGTACATATAGTCTTAGGAACTTGGTATTATCAATGTTTCCAAGACTCTTTTCTTTTTATATAATTTTGTTATATTAATAGCTCTAAATGCATTTTTATCTCCTCCTTATGAACTTGTCTTTATAATAAACAATGTTACATAAGAAAACTTTACTAAAACCTTTCAAAGTTCTTAAATCTTATAAGTTGATTAAATGAATTAACAAACTAATGATTTATTAATCTATTTAATCAACTTATATCCCATTCCCCAAATTGTTTCTCATAATTTTTATTGTTAACACTTCCCAACTTGTTTCTTAACCTACTCATATGTACATTTACAGTATTGTCATCACCTAAAAATTCTTCCCCCATACACTCGCAAAAATATTAGATTCACTATATACCTTTCTTGGGTTAGTTAATAATAATTCTAATATTGCAAATTCTCTTGCTGTTAATATAATATTGCTTTGTGCAACTTTTACTTCGTTACTTTCTATATTTAAACTAATATCTTTAAACTTCAAAAATACTACAAAGTAATTTGTTTATATCATTTTCATCTTCAACAATTAAAATCTTAGTTTTTTTATTCATATCGTCCCTATCTCTACATATATAGCACATTTTATATATTTGCATTTATCTATTCCAGCTGTCATGTCTTTATAATTTTTGCTCATGCTAACACTTTCCTTTCAAATATACTCTTTATCAATATTTTACCATAAATATTGAAATATAAAAAAATAAGAGCCTACATTACATAGACTCTTCTTCATATCTCATATTAATTTTTAAGCTCTATTTTAAATATGTGTTGATATATGCAATATGTAAAGTGACATTGTAATTGGACTTTGAGAATCGTTAAGTGAGAGTCAAAATTTTATATTTTGTTTCTCGAACTTACTCAGGGAAGTCGAGTTTCCTTTTAATAATCACATTTACTGCTTGTCTCAATTTTATATTGGGAGCAAGCTAAAATGGGACTATACTCATTTTAGTATTCCTAAGTTCAATTACTCAGTTCACTTTACTTATGCATACATCAACACTCTACTAAAACTAATCCTAGAATATATTTACGTAAACTAAAGCTCCTGCTATTGCTCCTAATATTGGTGCTACTACTGGTATCCATGCATAGCCCCAATCTGAACCACCTTTATTTGGTACTGGCAATAAAAAGTGAACAAGTCTTGGTGCTAAATCTCTAGCTGGATTTATAGCATATCCTGTTGGACCACCTAAACATAATCCCATTGCTAATATTATTACACCTATAGCTACTGGCTGAGTTCCACTTACAAATGGTTGAGCTGTTGCTCCCATTATTGCAAAAACTAATATGAATGTTCCTACAAACTCAGTTATAAAGTTGAATACAGGTTTTCTTATTTCTGGAGCTGTACAAAACACTCCTAATTTTGTAGCTTGATCTTCAGTTGCTTCAAAATGATTATAGTAAGAAATAAGAACTAAAGTAGCTCCTATAAATGCTCCTATAAGTTGTGCAGCTATATACATAGGAACATCAGCCCATGGAAATTGTCCAACAGTAGCTAATGCTATTGTAACTGCAGGGTTAAAATGTGCTCCACTAATATTTGCAAACATATATACTGGAATTGCAACAGCTACAGCCCATCCACTTGATATAACCATCCATCCTGAGTTGTGACCCTTTGTTTTCTTAAGTATTACGTTAGCTACAACAGCATCTCCTAATAATACTAATATTAAAGTTCCAAACATTTCTGCAAAAAATGTTTCCATGTTCATTATATTAGTCCTCCTAAAATCTTATGTTTTTTTATTAATTTATCTTATGAATTTATATAATTTCATTTAAAGAACCCCTTTAAAAGTAAAGGGGTTCTCATAATAGTTATGTATTATCTACTTTTTAATTATCTTAAAATGCAGCTTTAAATATTGCAACTATATCTTTTTCATTTCCTTTTCTTGGGTTACTGAATGCATTTCCATCTTTTAATGCCATTTCAGCCATGTATTCGAAATCTTCTTCTTTTATTCCCATTTCTTTTAAGCTTGTAGGAATTCCGATATCAGTTGAAAGTCTGAACATAGCATCTATAGCTTTTTCTGCTGCTTCCATAACTGATAATCCTTGTATGTTTTCTCCCATGAATTCTGCTATATCAGCAAATTTTTGTGGGTTTGATATTAAGTTGTATTTTTCAACATGTGGAAGAAGCATAGCATTAGCTACTCCATGTGGCATATCGTATAATCCACCTAATTGGTGAGCCATAGCATGAACGTATCCTAAGTTAGCATTATTGAATGCCATACCAGCTAATAATGAACCGTATGCCATATTTTCTCTTGCTACTAAGTTTTCACCTAAAGCAACCGCCTGTCTTAAGTTGTTTGATATTAATTTTATTGCTTGTATAGCAGCAGCATCAGTTACAGGGTTTGCATCTTTTGATACATAAGCTTCGATAGCATGAGTTAATGCATCCATTCCTGTAGCAGCTGTTAAACCTGCAGGTTTTTTAACCATTAATTCTGGATCGTTGAATGAGGCTAATGGTAAGTTTCTCCAGCTAACTATAACATATTTAACTTTAGTTTTAGTGTTAGTTATAACACAGTGTCTTGTAACTTCACTTGCTGTTCCAGCTGTAGTATTAACTGCAACTATTGGTGGAAGAGCTTTAGTTAAAGTTTCTATTCCAGCATATTCATAAAGATCTCCTTCATGAGTAGCAACTATACCAATACCTTTACCACAGTCATGAGCACTTCCGCCTCCAACTGTAACTATCATATCGCATTTTTCGTCTTGGAATATTTTTAATCCATCAGCAACATTAGTATCTTTTGGATTTGGTTCAACTGCATCATAGTATGCAACTTCTATTCCAGCTTCTTGTAATGATTTAACAGTTAATTCTACTGCTCCACCTTCCATGCTTCTTAAAAATTTATCTGTTACTATTAGAGCTTTTTTTCCGCCTAATATTTGACATCTTTCTCCTACTAATTTTACACATCCAGCGCCCATAAAGTTAACACTTGGTACTAAATAATCGTACATTCTCATTGTAAATTCCTCCTATTAGTTAATTATATATTTAATCTTTTATATATTAATTTAAAATATATTTGCATTGTTAATACTATAGATATTTAAATTTAAAATATCTTATATAAAAATTATTATTTTAGATATCTTTTACTTATTAAAAGCATCTACTGCTGCTTGAGCTATAGCCATATCTTCTTCTACAGTTCCGCCACTTACTCCAACAGCTCCAACAACTTTTCCATCAACTATTATTGGTAGTCCGCCACCAAATGGAACTATCCTACAATTATTTGTAAGTTGTAGTCCATAAAGGCTTTCTCCTGGTTGAACACATTCAGCTATTCCATGACTTCCTTGTTTTAAACATGCTGCTGTATAAGCTTTATTTATTGCTATATCAATGCTTGTTATGAAAGCTTCTTCCATTCTGTGCATTAACATTAAATTTGCTCCAGCATCTACTGCTGCAAAAATTACTGGAACATTCATACTAGCTGCTTTTTCCTCAGCTGCTTTAGCCATTTCTTTAACTATTTCTAAACTTAATTGTTTGATTTCATTTAACTTTTTCATTATCTCATTCCTCCTCAAACTATTTTTCTTCTTCATATCTAGCAAATGCAAATAAAACATCTGATAGTCTATTCACATACATTTTAACTTGTTCACGTACATTTTCTTCTTTGCAAAGTGTAGCAATTCTTCTTTCTGCTCTTCTAGTTACAGTTCTTGCTACATGCAAAGCTGCTGATATTTTATTTTTTCCTGGAGTTACAAATCCTTTGAAAGGTCCTGCAAGCTCCATATATTTATCTATTAGAACTTCTAGTTTTTCTATATCTTCATCTGTTATTACTTCTTTTAAATATGTTAATCCCTTTTCATCACTAGCAAGTTCTGCACCTAGTACAAATAATTTTTTTTGTATTTCTTCAAGTGCATTTTTTTCTTCTTTATCTTCAATCTCAGCACAAGCTAAGCCAATAAATGAAATAACTTCATCAACAGTTCCATATGCTTCAACTCTTAAACTATCTTTATCTACTCTACTGCCACCATACAAAGCGGTAGTTCCTTTATCACCTGTTTTAGTATAAATTTTCATAATATAACTACTCCTAAAATACTATTTGAAAGCAATTCCTTTAACTAATCTTCCAGCATTAGCACCTAATTTTCTTAAGGCAGTGTCCCCATCATTAAAATTTGCAGTAAATAATGGTTCATCTTTTTCTAATTTATTAGAAGTCAAAGTTACCTTGCCAGCATAGTCTATTCCGATGCCTACTGAAAGTTTTGATGCTTGTGATGCTAAATAACTTAATTCTTCTGATGTAAATTTCTCTTTTTTACATAAAACTTCACATGGAATACCTTCTTCTTCTATACCCCATAAAATTTCATTTAAACGCTCTAAGTCTTTTAAATCTGAATCATGATACAACCATACACTAGGTACGTCGTATTCAAAATATCTCATCATCATTACTTATTTACTCCATTTCCATCAAAAGCTAATACAAGTCCCGTTGCAACAGCATTTCTTGGACCTTCTGTACCTCTTATGTTTCCTCTTCCAGCAACTACTCCATACTGTGATAAAGCGTCTGTTACTAATTGAGGAACCTCAAAGTCTAAAGAAGAACCTCCCACTAAAACAACGAATTCAATGTCTCTTATATTTCCTGTAGGTGAAACTATTTCTAATGCTCTTAAACAGTTAGTTACAAATACCTTTTCTTTTGCTGATCTTCTTATATTTTTGATTTTTTCTAATGATTTTTGGCCATCTATTGGAACCAATAAACCATCTTTTATTATTACAACTTTAGCGAATACTGCTGAATCTAATGGCTTCTTAAAGAATTCAACACTTCCATCTTCATGTCTTATGTGGAATAAACTTTCTACTTTAGCTAAAGGGTGTTTTTTTATATCTTCGGCTAAATTGAAATCTTCTAATCCAAGCTCAGATTTTATAAGCATAGTTACCATATTTCCTGCTCCAGCTAAGTGGATAGAAGAAATTTCACCTTGCTTATTTATAATTGAAGCATCTGTTGATCCTGCTCCCATATCAAGTATAGCAAGTGGTGTACTACTTCCTGGAGTTGTTAAAGCACCTCTTATAGCCATATCCGCCTCTACTCCGCCAACTTCTACAGGAACTTTAAGATTTTCTTTTAACTTATCTGCTATCATTTCCATTTGTAATTTATCAGCTTTAACCATTGCAGCTATTCCAACAGCATTTTCCATTGAAAACTCTTCTGCAAGACCACCTTTAACTTTCTGAGGAATAAAAGTATCCACTGCTACTAAATCTTGTATTGTTATATCAGAAATATTTTGCTTAGTAAGATTTGCCATGACCTGTCTTACTCTTTCAAGCATACCTCCAGCATTTGTACCTGGTTCTCCTTTAATATCCTGTATAGGAACACAAAGTTTTACTGCATCCATTATTTTTTCAGCACCATGTTCAACATCTACAGCTTCCTTACGTTTCAATCCATTTATATGAATTTTACCTGCTGGGATTCTTTTCTCTTGAACGTCTCCTTTAGGAGTTTTTATGACTACCGCTGATCTGTTTCCTATAAGTGCTCTTGAAACTGGAACTATCATTTTTGTTTCTTCAGATGTAAGATTAAATACAGTAGCTATACCATATGGATTTGATAAAGTTTCAACTACATTTCCTTGACCTGCAACTTCTACTGCTGCTCTCATTCCTACTGGAACTTTTTCTAAAAGCATAACCTCATCAACTATAGGTATCTTTTTATCTAATCTATTATTAATTAAAACTCCATCATCTCTTTGAACAACTGCTGATGTTATATTTATTCCTCTTTTAGTTGCAGCATTTATTCTAGCTGCAGCTTCTAAAAAGTTTATTTTACTTAAAATAAGTGGAATAAATTCATTTTTTTCTATAAATTCAATATCTAAATTATCTAAATCTTCTATGTATATAGTTTTACCTATTCCGACTCCTATTCCACCTGGTGTAGATGGATTATGTCCTATCATAGTCGATTCTGTAATTATAGTTTCCGTTATAGTTTCCATAGCCACATCACCTATAACTGGTGCTGCTTCATTTATTCTAACTAAATCTAAATTTTTAAGTCCTAAAGATGCCTTACCTAAAGCTTGTTTTAAGGAAGAAAAAACTCCTTCTATATTTTCTTCAGTTCCTTTAATTCCTGTTGTAGGAACTATTCCACTTGAAAGAAATTTTATTTTATCATTTTCAACACTAGATAATGCTACTTCCGTTGTAGCATTTCCAATGTCTACACCTGCTATTATTTTCATTATTTTTCCTCCCTAAATTACAGCTCTCTTATTCTTGTCTTAATTTTTCTCTTTTTTCGTACACTTCAACAGCTTCTCTTACAAAGTTTGCATTAACTTTTGCACCATATACATTTTCAAGTTCTTCAGCCATTGCTAAAAGTTCTTCTCTTGTTGAACGATATGGTCTTAAAGCATTATACATTTCTAATATTCTATCATCTGGTACTTTTATAAGTTCTGCAGCTCTTCTAAAGTTTCTAGCTATAGCATCTCTGTTCATTCCCTCAGCTATTTGAGCTTGCATTTCTAAAGTTTCTGGTGATATTCTAACGTCTTCTGGTTTAACATTTCCGTTTAATACATTTTCTAAAGTTATATCTTGTAAATTCATCCCTGTTGGAGTCTTTATATACTCTGGACTTTTTGTAGCCAAAGGATAATCTTTAGGACTCATCTTTCTTTGTTCCATGAATAATTCTCCCTTCTTACTATTAAAATTTAACTTCTATTTGTACAGGCTTAGCACCAACTACTACATATTTAGTTTCTTTTATGTGAAGTAAAGCAGCTATTGCCATAAATTTTGGTCTTGCCATTTGATCGTTCTTTGTTGGAACTGGTGTTGGAGATTCTCCCTTAGCATATTTTGCCGCATTTTTTCCTATTAATCTAAATGTATCAAGGGTTAAAAGCGGTGCTTGTGGAAATAATTCTAAGTTATTTAAAGGAAGTAAGTCTTTTTGATGTATAACTGTCGTTCCTTTTGATTGAATTCCTATTCCTATTCCTGATCCACTTAACTTAGCTGCATCATTTGATATAAATGAAACGTCTGAAGTTCTTGTTATTCTAACAACTCTAGCAGTTAATCCTTCTTCTTCTACACCTGCTATAAGTTCTGTTAAAACATCGCTATGTGATAATCCTACTATTGTTTTGTTTTGATGCTTAAGAAAAGCTGGTGCTAATCCTATAACAACTTCGTCTGCCTTAGCTGCAACCTTAGCTTCCCCTACCTCTGTAAGTTTAAGTTTTGGCATAGCATATTGATTTGTTGTTTTTTCCATATTTCTCACCTCTGCCTATTATTCTATATCTTCTGGTTTTATTACGTTAGGGATGTTCTTTATTTCGTTCCATCTCTCTTCGCTCATTCTATAACCTGTTCCTGGTCCCATGTAATCATTTTTATCATTAACAGCACTTATAACATCAAAGTCTGTATCTAATATAGCTGATGTTTGTAAATAATCACCTGTTACTCTTTGCTTAAGCATGTTTAATATGTTATTTGCAACATCATCAAATCCATTTGCACTTAAAGCTTTAACTATATCGATTCCTGTCACTCTGTTTTTAAGCATTTCTTCAGCTGCTTTTAAGTCTTCAACTACGTTTCTTTCAGGCATATCCTTACTTCCATGAGCATAAGTTGCTGCTTCAACTTCTTCATCAGTTATAGCAGGGAAACCTAATTCTCTAAATACTACTTGTATTGCTTTAGCTGCTTTATTTCTTATAGCTATAGTTTCTTCTTCTGATACTGGTCTTAATCCACCATCTACCATTAAGTCTCTTTGAAGAACATTGTAATCATCAAAATCTTCTGCATCAAAGTTTGAACCTGCAAACATATTATCATAATTTGGAACTGCACTATATCCTGAGAATATAAAATCTGTTCCTGGAAGCATTTGCATTAATGTTCTTGCAGTTCTTCTTATGTCTGAATGTGAGAATGTTTGGTCATTTGCTGATGCAACTTCTATATCAAGCATTGCTGCTATTAAGTTTTCAGCAAGTACAGCTCTTATTCCTGATGGAACAGCTCCTGTCATACCGATACAACTAACAGCACCATTTTGAAGTCCTTGAACTCCAGCGCCCTTAGTTATGTATATACATCTGGACTCTAAGTAAAGCATTGATTTTCCTTCTGAGTATCCCATTAATGCTTCTGAACCAGTTCCTGATGTATATCTCATCTTAAGTCCTCTTGAAGCATAAGCTGATGCTAAGAAAGCTTTTGACCATGGAGTATCATCTCCATCTGTAAATACTGACTCAGTTCCATATACTGAAACAGTTTCTGCATAACTTGTAAGTCCTCTCATTCCTAGGTCTAATTCTGTAGCTTCCTCAACTGAACATTGAGTTAAAACTCCACCTCTACCTACTTGTGAACCTATAAGTATTGCTAATGCATTAAAAGGCGCATATCTTACTATACCAACTGTAGTTTCTTGTTCTGAGAACCCTCTTATTCCAGCTTCTGCTGCATCTGCTGCAATTTGAACTGGATTATCTTTTAAGTTTGTGACATGACATTGATTTGATGGTGTTTTTCTTGCTCTCATTTTTTGAAGAGCCATCATCATTTCAACAACGTTCATGTGTGAAACAACATCTACAACTTTAGCTGGTGTTATTGCTGTTGTTAAATTAACGATTTCATCTCTACTAACATTTATATCTACAAGTTTTTTAGCGATTTCTAATGACTCTAAGCTCATTGCAGATTCTGCTCTATCTAAATTAATTGCATAATCTGCTATAAATCTATCGATCATATCAAATTCGTCTCTTTTTTTACTATCTAATTCTACTACTATTCCATTTTCAATTTTTATTGAAGGTTTAGGATCGTTAGGACTGTGCATTGCCACTAAGCCCTCTTCTGGCCACTCTCCGATAAGACCGTCTTGATTTACAGGACGCTTAGCTAAAACCTGGAATCTTTTTGATTTCACTTGCATTTCCTCCCTTGAACATAACATTTTATATTTTGATTTAAGTTATGTTTGCTTTGTTATTTTTTTATCATGCTCTGATTGTACTAAATTTTTCTACAAAACTCATTGCATTTTTTTGTTTTTTTCTTGTATTTTATTGTTTACTTTTTAGTTTAAAAATATAAATTTTTTGCTCATTTTCTTTTTTTGAAATTTTTAACTATAAAAAAATAGTCCTAAAATTTAACGTTATAGGACTATTTCTATATGAATGCAGTCAAAATTCAATAATATTCATTATATTTTTTAACATTCTATTTTGTTTTAATAATTTCTCTATATTTTTTAGGAGTAACTCCCTCATATTTTTTAAAGACTCTAATAAAATATCCACAATCTTCAAACCCCAAATCTAATGATATATTTAAAATTGGCATATTTGTATTTTCAAGTATTTCCTTTGCTTTTCCAACTTTCTTTTCATTAACATAAACTGAGAAATTCACTCCCATTTCTCTTTTGAAAAGCTTACTAAAATAGCAAGTACTTAAATTACATATAGATGCCATTTTTTCTAAACTCACCTTTTCCTCAAGGTTATCTTGTATATACTCTATAGCTGCTTTAACAGGCATTTCCTTGAGCTCATTTACTGATTTTTCCATATAAGTATCTTTGTTAATTTTTAAATTAACAAAGATATTATTTAAGGCATCTATTAATTCAGTTGGTTTTATTGGTTTCAAAATATAATCATCTACACCTAAAACTAGTGCTTTACGTACTAATTCGAAATCATCATAAGCTGTTATCATTATAATAATCTTATTTTTGTTTTGTTCTTTTATAACTTGCGATGCTTTTATTCCATCTATTCCAGGCATTTTAACATCCATTATTATAACATCAGGATTAAATTTCCTATCTAATTCTATAGCTTCTCTTCCATTACACGCTTCAGCTATAACTCTTCCGCTATCTGAGTTATTTATAATCATCCTTAAAGCCTGTCTTTCCAAAATTTCGTCATCAACAATCATTATCTTAAGCATTTATTCAACTCCTAGCTAGACTTCTTTCTTAATAGTTATTTTTACTGAAGTTCCTATTCTTATTTTGCTAGTTATTTCTATTTTATATTCATCTCCATAATAATAATCCATTCTTTTATTTGCATTGTTTATTCCTATTTTATCTAAATTATTATCATTTCTTATCTCTAGTTCTTCTTGCATTAAGTTAAGTTGTTCTCTAGGTATACCTGTTCCATTATCTTCTATATGTATTATTACATACTCATCTGAATCTTCTACAAAAATTTTTATATAGCCACCTTCTTCTTTTGTTTCAAGTCCATGTACAACAGAATTTTCTACAAAAGTTTGAATAACCATAAAAGGTAATCTTATATTTTTAAATTGTTTATCAATATTAATTTCATACTTTAGTCTATCTGAAAACCTTACCTTTTGAAGATTTAAATATGAATTTATATAGTCAAATTCTTCTTCTAAGCTAACAACTTTATTTGCCTTTTTTAAAGTGTATCTTAGCATATTAGATAGATTGTATATAACTTCTTGAGTTTTAGGTGCATTCTCAACTATTGATAAAGATGATATGCTATTTAATACATTAAATAAAAAATGTGGATTTATCTGAGATTGAAGGGCTTTTAATTGAGATGCTTTATATTCTTTTTCTAACTCAGCTTGCACCTTTTCGCTTTCTGCAAACTTTACTTTTTTTTCATCTAGCTCTCTTTGAACTATTTTAGCCACAGTTTCTTCTACAATATAGTTGCTTATATGAAACATCATTTGCGCCACTGCTTGTATTCTTTTAAAACTAACTACAGGCAATTTATTATAAGCCTCTAATAGCTTTTCTTTTTCTTCTTTTTTTAAACTATCAAAATTATTTTCTGAGTTTACTATTTTCTCTAAATTAACTTTTGAATCATCTTCCATTAACACTTGACCTGCCATTACTGAACCTAAGTACTGACCATCAACAATTATAGGAGTAGCAAAATCTATTAATCCTTTATGGCATTTATATATATATGGCTTTTCTAATCTAGCTGCTTCTAAACCACCACGTGAATCGCAACGTTCACACAACTGAGAATATGATTCACTTGCTCTCATAAGCTTACAGAATTCACTACATCTACTATGCTTAGTTGCACATTTTCCCATATAATCAACAGTTATTATAGACATTTCTGTAGCATCTGATATATCATCTTGTATTTTTTGAAAAGCATTTATATCAATAGCATCTTTCAAATGCAATACTTTTTTCATATTTTCATCTCCTTTCTCATTATTCTAACAAATTTTTAATTATTTTATTTAATTTTATTATATTATTTTTTATATGTAAATTATAAATTAAAATTAACTATCTATTTTTTGAGTATTTATGTCTTAAATCTATACATTTTGTCTGTTATAAACTTTTAAATATACTATTTATGAATATCTTACGTTATTACATATTTTTAGCAAAATAATTATTATTTTAATAATCAATATAGTTTTATTTATAAAGCATTAACAAATTTTCCCGATAAATATATGTAATAAAATATATTTAAATCTATAAATGTATTATTATGTAAAATACTTAACTACAAAGGGGAAATACATTAAAATGAAAAAAAGAAATCAAATTATTTTAAGCTTAATAGCAATAGCAATTACTACAAACATTACTAGTACCGTTGCTTATGCTGACGACAAAAAAACTAATGATACAGTTAACACAAAAACTTATAATAATGAGTTAGATAAAACCACTTTAGAATTAGAACAAGTTAAAGTTACTACTGGTGCAGCAGCCTTTATTAATCCAATAAAAAATAATGATGATGATGAGGCATTTCAAGAAAATAATGAAGAAGCTATTACACTTGAAACTAGTGCTCGAACTTTAGATGAATATTTAAAATCAAAACTGCCTAGAAATAATAGGCGTGTAAAAAGATATTCTAGTCTTAGCCTTTTTCAAAGTAATAAGGAAGATATTAAAGAAAGACTTAAAGATGGAATTGAAAATTATAAAACTGATATTGATATAAAAGATCTTATTAATCTAGATGATATAAATAACAATTCTAATAAAATTCTAGACTTATACTTTGATGTAATATATGAAAATCCACAAATTTTCTATTGTAATCCAACATATGTAAAATTTGATAATTGTACATACAATCCTTCAACTGGAAAATTAAATTCATGTGACATAAAGGTTACTTATGAATATAGTAATGATGTTATTGATAAAATGAGAGAAAAATTAAATAACAAAATAAACTATATCAAAAAAAGTTATTTAGATGAGTGTTCAACAGACTTAGAAATAGAATATGCTATCCATGATTATATTACGCAAAATTGTACTTATGACAAAGATAATTATGACAAAAAAACAGTTCCTAATATTTCGCATACATCATATGGTGCACTTATTAATCAAATAGCCGTTTGTGACGGATATTCAAAAGCTACTATGTTGCTATTAAATGAATATGGTATTGAGGCTGGGATAGTCACAAATGATAGCCATGCATGGAACTATGTAAATATAGATGGAAATTACTATCAAACAGATTTAACATGGGATGATCCTACTCCAGAAACTAATAGAATTACTTACAAAAATTTTAATTGTTCAGATAATGTGATGCGTAAAATACATTCATGGACATCTACAATACCTGAAAGTTGTACCGATACAACCTTTGATGATTTATTTAGAATAATAAATGGAAATAACGTTAATGGCAAAAATAGTGTACGGATTAAAGATAAATTATATTATTTAGCTGGAACTGATTTATGGAAATGCAGTTTAGACGGAAGTAATAAAACTTTATTTAGTAAAAACATAACTAAAAGTGCTAATATGGTAAATTTAGTGGCAGATGATAAAGATATATACTATTTATCTGAACTTGAAATCAAAAAAATTAATGTAAATGATAAAAAAATAGATACTTTTAAAGATTTAAGTGATGAATTTAATTTTACAAGTGGAAGATATTCTGTTCAATTTTATATAAAAAACAGTAAATTAAATATCAGATTTGGACAAAGCAAAAATGATAGTAATCTTAAATTTACTACAAAAGAATATGAATTAAATACTAGTACAGATACTAATACAGAAAGGTCAGAAGATAAATCTGAAAATATAACAAAAGTTGATAAATCTAATTTACAAACTATCTATAATCATAATAAAGATACATTAAAAGGAACTTTTACTTATGAAACTTGGATTGTTTTCTTACAATCATTAAACCAAGCTAAAAATGTATTAAATAGAGATGATGTAACTCAAGTTGATGTAAATAATGCTTTATCTAATTTACAAGCCGCAATTAATAATTTAAAAGATAAGCCTCAAAATATAGTAAAAGTCGATAATATAGATCATAGTTCTTCTGGTGGCAGTTCAAGAGGTGGTGGTTCTACTGGAAAATCATCTGAAAACAAAACATCTATGACAAATGAAAATAATGCTACTATTGGTGCTACTAAGATCACTGCTGTAATCCATCAAATTTAAGTGTAATAACCACAGTGAAAAATGTAGCTCAAACATTAACTGCAATTAATAATGTTAATAAAGAAATCTCTGTAGATGAAATTTATGAAATTAATAAGTTAATATTTATAAATACTGTTCAAGATGATTTAATCGAAATACAAGCTAACAACCAAGCTCAATATGTATTATCAGATACTGAAATACAATCCTTAAAAAATAATGATTGGAATAAAGTAAACAATGATTGGCTATATGTTGAAAATGGACACGCAGTAACTGGTTGGTTTAAAGAAGTTGATGGAAATTGGTATTATTTAAAGCCAAATGGTTCAATGGCAACAAATACTAATATAAATGGATATTATATAAACCAATATGGTATATGGCTATAAAAGTTTTATTTTAAGAATATTACTGGAAATTTTAATTTCCAGTAATATTCTTCTTTTTAATAAAAAATATACTTTCCTTAGCATTTACTCATTAATTTTAATTTAACTTCATAATTTCTTTATAATATTAAAATCCAGGAAGAATTACTTTAAAGCTATGCTCAATTCTTGAATTTATAAACTTAACTTTACCTCTGTTTTTAAAGGCATTTGTTATTCGTTTAAATCCCTGCCCATTATTTAAAAATCTCTTTTCATCATCTAAAGTTGTGAGTTTTTCATAAAGCCATATATTTCTCTTGTTATAATGTATCCTTTCACTTTTACTATTTTCATCTATAAGTTCTCCAGGGCTTGAAACAATAACATTCTTCTTTTCTATAGTAACTTCAATTATTCTATTTAAATCAAAATATTCTCTGTAAAGAACAGCATTCTTTATTGCTTCTGTTATAGCTGAACATGGATAATCACATTTAATTATTTCTGATAGTTTCTTTTCTGCCTTATCTATCATGGTCAAAAGATTCCCTTGAATAATATAAACATCACCATAAGCGTTGTTTAAGTTGTCCACAATTTTTATCATATTATTAGGAATACAAAGATAATTATCATCTGAAAAAACAAGAAGTCCTCCATATGTGCATATAAGCTCACTTCCATCCCTTTCTTGTGCTGCTATCCCAGATGAAAGAAACAAAAACTCTTTGTTTTCATCATTCAATTCAATTCCTTTATGCCTAAAATATTTTTTTACAAGTTCCATATTAAGCATATCTATTTTGCTATTAATAAGAGGACACGTTTCAATTGTCAAACTCAAGTTTTGCTCTAAAAGCGTTATAATTTCCTGTTTCCTCATAACATCAGTTGTTGAACCTCTTCTTATATAAAAAGCTCCATTTTCTCTAATCTGATAAGGCTTTTGTCCACCATCATAAATTGTTATTATTCCAATTTTTTTATTGTCTATATAAATGAAATCAACCTTTAAAGGTATAGGTGGCTCACACCTTGAAGTTATAATTTGCTGAATCTGTTCTTCTTTGAACAAATCTTCTTTTCCAACACCCATTATCTTCTTTGTTTTATCCTGTATTCCAACTATGATATATCCACGTCCATATCCAGTATTGGCAATTGCACATATATCCTTTGACATTTCCTTCTTTCCACTTTCTGTAACAAGATCAAGTTTCAATTTATAATCTAATTTTATTCCTTCTTCTCTCTTTAACAGTGACATGAATTTTCTTTTATCCATAAAACCCTCCACCTAAATATTAAAATCCCCGATAATACAATATATTTCTTTAAGCCCTTTAATATTTATAATATCGTTTATCTTTATTAGATACTAAATGAATCTCACAATCTATAGCATTTTATATGTTGCAGACATTTTGTTATCATTTAATACTCTTGAAAATGTTCTATAATCAACTTCATTACTATGAGGTACAATCCTTTTTCTTTAGGTGATATCATTCCATATTTTTCATGTAAATCTTATTCATTAAAAATTCTTCATGTTTACACATCACTATCATCAATATTTTACCATATATATTTATAGTTAATTACAAAAAAATAAGAGCCTGAAATCAATCAAGCTCCTTCATATTCTTATCTACTATATATCTCTATTCCATATTTATTAATTTGTTCTTTTACTTCTAAATTTAAAGAATCACTAAACAAAATGTCTGAAGAATAAATTCCAATAATATCATCTATATTCTCCACTATTTTATATCTTACTTTTTTGCTACAATTAATGCACAAGTCTATATCTGAATTTATTTTAGCATTACCTTTTGCTCTTGATCCAAATAATGTAACTTTATTTATATCCTTTTCTTTTTCAAAATATACTAAAATATTATTATACACTTTTTCATTTATTCCATACATATCTATCACATCACTTCTCGAGATATATTTAACAGTAACTTTTCTATAGCAACAATATACTCTTCAATTATTTTATTCTTAATTTCTTCATATTCTTGTTCATTATATATGTTAGCTGTAGTGTTCCTTGATAATAAGATATCATTCCATATATCAATATTGTCTATCCAACCATCTTTAAATGCTTGCCTATAACATCCTTTAGGATTGTTTATTTCAAGACCTGAATCTTTAAATATCTTAGATAATAACTTCCAAGTTAAATCTTCTAACATTTCATATTTTTTTATTATTGAATCTCTATATACTTCTTTTGTTATATCATCTGGGTTTTCAATAGCATTAAAATTATCTCTAATATTTTTTAGATGTGTTAATATTCTATAAACATAATTATATGTTAAGTTAATTGATTCTCCATACTTATTTAGTATTCCGTTCATTCCATATCTCCTTATCATAATAAGTTATCTTATATTTAATTGTACATATTATTTAATGTTAATTCAACATTTACACACACAGTATACAAAAATTAACTGAATGACTTAAACTTATTCTCATATACATATATAATGATAGATTAATTCCCCTTCAGTCTTTCTTTAATTTACAGTATAAATTTCATTTGAACAGTTACTTTATAAATTTAACATGGCAAATATAATATGCCTATTATGCTTAATCAAATAAGGAGGATTTACTATGCAAAACGTAACTTTGAATAACGGCGTTGAAATGCCTATCCTGGGCTTCGGAGTTTATCAAATTGAAGATGCTGCTCAATGTGAGCAAGCTGTCTATGATGCCCTTATGGCTGGTTATCGTTTAATTGATACTGCATCAGTTTATATGAATGAGGAAGCTGTTGGCCATGCTATCAAGCGCAGTGGTATCCATCGTAAAGAACTTTTCATCACTACAAAACTTTGGATTCAAGATACCGGCTACAATAGCACAAAAAAGGCATTTGCAAAATCGCTAAAACGTCTACAGCTTGACTATATTGATTTGTATCTTATACATCAGCCATTTGGAGATATCTATGGTTCATGGCGTGCCATGGAAAAACTATATCAGGAAGGTAAAATCCGTGCCATCGGTGTGAGTAACTTTCAGCCCGACCGTCTGGTTGATCTGATTATGCACAATGAGATTGTTCCGGCTGTTAATCAGGTGGAAACAAACCCATTCTGTCAGCAGGTTGAAAATGCCAAACTAATGAAAGACAACAAAGTGCAAATTGAATCTTGGGCTCCATTTGCAGAAGGACACAACAATATATTCCAAAATGATGTTCTAGTAACGCTTTCTGAAAAATACAGCAAGTCTGTGGCTCAAATTGTTCTTCGTTGGCTAATACAACGTGGTGTAGTTGCAATTCCTAAATCCGTTCATAAAGAGCGAATTATTGAAAATTTCAATATCTTCGATTTTGAATTAAGTATCAATGATATGGAGAAAATTGCAAGTCTAGATACAAAGGAGAGTTGTTTCTTCTCTCATAGTGACCCGGAAATGGTGAAATTATTCAGTGAAGTTAAATATGATATCTAACTTATTGTACAAAAAAGTGACTGCACCGCCCTCACTTCGTTATTAATATTTTTACTGCTCAATATCACTAAAGCCATTGATATTACTCAGCTTAAACAAATAAAAATTCTATAATTTTCTATACAACAAAAAGACTCTATATGGATAGACTCTCTTTTATGATTGTCTACTATATAGGGTCCATTTTACATTTGATGCACTCTTTTTTTCAATCACACAAAGAAAGAGAAATTATAGTTGCCATAGTACCTATTGCTAAGTCACTATCATATGTTTTAATAATAATCTACATATCTTTTCTTCTTTTAAAGCTTATTAATCCTTCATACCTTTCTCCTATACTACCATATCATAAGTTATGCATACTGGCTTTTGGGTTCTAGGATCACTAACTATTTCAGCATCTATATTAAATAATTCTCTAAGATTTTCTTTTGTCATAACCTCATAAGCACTTCCTTGACATACTACTTCACCTTTTTTTACACCTATCATATGATCTGCAAATCTAGCTGCATTATTAAGTTCATGTATTACCATAACTATAGTTGTACCTTGGTTTTTATTTAACTCTTCTAATAACTTTAGTACTTCTAATTGATGAGCTAAATCTAAATATGTTGTAGGTTCATCAAGTATAAGTATATCTGTTTGTTGTGCTAATGCCATTGCTATCCAAGCCCTTTGTCTTTGTCCTCCAGATAAAGCTTCCATAGGTCTGTCTCTAAACTCCTCTATTCCAGTTGATTTTAATGCCCATGTAACTATATCTTTATCTTCCTTTTTTAGTTTACCAAATCCCTTTTGGTGAGGAAATCTTCCATAAGCTATTAACTCTTCTACTGTAAGTCCACTAGGAGCTTGAGGACTTTGTGGAAGAACAGCCATAGTTTTTGCTAAATCCTTTGGATTTTGTTCTTTCATATTTTTATCATTTACATATATATCACCACTTTTAGGTTGTATGATTCTAGCTATAGTTTTTAATATAGTAGATTTTCCGCATCCATTAGAACCTATTATTGTAGTTATTTTACCCTTTGGTATATCTAAATTTAAATCCTTAACTATATCTAAATTTCCATAGGAAATATTCAAGTCCTTAGTACTTATACAATTCATTTCTTTCTCCTTTGTTTAAATTAATTATTTTTATCTATTCTGATAACATAAGATAAATAAAATATGGAACACCTATTATTGCTACAACTATTCCTACAGGAAGTTCCATAGGTGCTATTATATTTCTTGCTATAGTATCTCCAATCAATAATATTAAACTTCCAACAAGTGCAGATGTGGGAATTAATTTCTTATGTTTTGGTCCAACTAGTTTCCTAGCTATATGAGGTGCTACCAATCCTAAAAAGGCTATACTACCTGCTACAGATGTTGCTACCCCAGCTAAAATCACTGCATATATTATTAACTTTCTTCTCTCTTTTTCAACTTCTATTCCTAACCCTGTTGCTACTTCATCACCTAAATTTAATACATCTAAATATCTAGATTTGTACATTGTTATCAATGTAAATATTAGTATAAAAGGTAGAACTGCTAATACATATTTCCAACTTGCACCCCATATACTTCCCGAAATCCATGCCATTACTCTATTAAATTCTTGTGTTGTAAATCTTAATTGGAATATTGTAAGTATGGATGTAAATGCTACATTTATACCTATACCTATTAACAATAACTTTGATGAATCTATCCCATTTTTCCATGCTAGTATATAAATTAAAAATGCTCCAAATATAGCTCCACTTAAAGCAACTATTGGCATTGTAAATATAGTCATATTGCTTATACCATCATATATATTTCCATTCATAATATAAATATATATTACAACAAATAATGCTGCTCCTGAGTTTATTCCTAGTATTCCAGAGTCTGCTAAATCATTTTTAGTAACACCTTGTAAAATAGTACCTGCTATTGCTAAAGCTGTACCAACTAATACTCCAATTACTATTCTTGGTAACCTTAACTTAAATATAGCAATTTCATGACTTTTACTCCCTTGCCCAATTAAAGTTTTTATAACGTCGGATGGCCCTATAGCTAGAGAACCTATATTTAAACTAACTAAAATTGTAGTAATTGTTAGTATCATTAAAACACCCATAACTAATGCAAATCTTTTATTCTTATTTATATTTATCATCTATTTTTTATCCTTTCTAACAAGGTATATAAACATAGGAACTCCTAATAATGCAGTTAAAGAACCAATGGGAGTCTCATATGGAGGATTAATCATTCTAGCTAAAATATCACTATATACAAGTAAAACTGAGCCTAGAATCATTGAACTAGGTATTATATATTTGTAATCTGCTCCTACTATTGCCTTAGCGATTTGAGGAACTATTAATCCTACAAACACTATATTTCCTGCCACTGAAACAGATGCTCCAGTTAAAAATATTACTATTATTATGCTTACAAATCTTACTGCATTTGTTCTTTGTCCTAATCCTATTGCTACTTCTTCACCTAAACTTAAAATAGTTATTTTCGGTGCCATAATCATAGATCCTATTAATGCACTTCCTCCTACTATAGATAGTAGTTTCACACCTTCCCACTTAGCACTAACTAATCCTCCAGAAACCCAAAAGCTTAGTTGTTGAGATAGATTAAAGTACATTGCTATTCCCATAGCTAAAGATATTAGTAATGTACCTAATGCAGTTCCTGCAAGGGCAAGTTTTACTGTATCTACTTTTCTTGCTGATTTTGAGCTTATAAAATATACTAAAAGTCCACTTATACTAGCTCCAACAAAAGCAAATATCATAAGTCCAAAACTTCCTACAACTAAATTTGGATATATTCTTTGTAATACAAAAGTTACTGCTATCATAAATGTAGCGCCTTGCGTTATTCCCATTACAGATGGTTCTGCAATAGGATTTCTAGTTATACCTTGCATTATTGCACCAGCCACTGCTAAAAATCCTCCTACAAGAGAGGCTGCAATAGCTCTAGGTATTCTAACATCTCTAACTATTTTTGTATTTACATCATTACTATCTGTAACTAAACTTTTTATTATTGTTAAAAAATCTATATCTTTTGCTCCTAATGAAACAGACATAACTATTCCAGATATAAGAAGCATAATTCCTATAAACATAAATATATAAGCTAAAGTCTTTTTATTAAAATTCTTCATTGCTTCTCCTTAAACTAATTTGTCTATAAATTTAAATAGTAGGTGACAAAAGGTTTATTCCTCTCACCACCTACTCTATATAATTGTATTATTTTACAACTTCATCTTTGATTGATTGTAATAATAATTCTCTTCCTATTGGGTTATATGCTTGACTAAAGTATGGACTTGCATCAAGTATTGTTACATTATCTTCTTTAAAAGCCTTCATTTCTTTCCATACTGTATTTTCTTCTAAATCTGCTTTATCTGATTCTGTAGCGATAAGTATTATATGGTCTGCATTTATTTCAGTTAAACCTTCCACTGTAACTATTGGTAAAGTTATTCCATCTTGTGCTGGCATATTATCAGGTTGAGGTAATCCCATATCATCTTTTAATACTGTTCCTATACCGCCTTCAGTAAATACCATAAATTGTCCAGGTGATGCTAATACTGTTAAGTATGTTTTTTCTCCATTAGTTTCTTTTATTTCATCACCTAATTTTTTTGCTTTATCATAGTAGATATCTAACCATTTTTGAGCTTCTTCTTCTTGTCCAAATAATTCAGCTACATCTTTAAATTTAGCTTCCCAGTTATTTGATTTATCTTCTAACATAACTACTGGAGCTATTTCTTTTAATTGATCATATATTTTTTCTTGTCTTGGTGCCATTATTATTAAGTCTGGTTCTGCTGATAATATAGCTTCTATATCCATTGTATCCATCATTGAGTGTCCAACTATTTTTGCATTTCCTAATTTGTCTTCTATGTATGACGAAACTTTATCTGTTTGGTATGAATCTACATTTGCAGTAGCTACCAGAATATGTCCTAGTAATACTAATTCTTCACTGCTTCCTGATATATCAACTATTCTTTGTGGATTTTTGGGTATTTCCACTTCTCCTTTAACTGATTGCACTACTCTCGTTTCTTGTTTACTACTTGTGTTGCTATCACTATTGTTTGAACAACCAGCAACAATACCAAGAGTAGCTATAGTTAAACTTAATAATACTAGTGTCTTTAACTTCTTCATGTAATTTCCCCCGAATTTTATTGGTATTTTTTATTTTGCTATTGATAATCATTATCTTTTATTTAGTATTCTTATTATATCACATGATTTTGTATAGTCAATATAGTTTTTTAGATTTAAATATTAATAAATATATTTATATAAAAAAGATATTAACGTGAATTCATGTTAATATCTTTTCTTGATTTTCTTAATCATACTTATTTAATAAAATATAACCATATTTAATATTGATTATTAAATAAGCCAGCCCCTTCTATGATTTCCTGCTCCATAAATAAACTTACTACAGCTTCATTATAATCACTTAACTTTTGTGCCTTCTTTATTTTTTTAGCATATTTTTTATTATTTGAAAACATGTAAATCATATATCCCCACAATTCTTTCATTCTAAATATTGCATTTCTATCTTCATTAAATAATTCTTTATATTCATTAAAAATTTCATCATGAAAATCTTTCAGCACTTCTTTATCTATAAAAGTATTATTTTTAATCTCATTCATTAAACCTGGATTGGCCAGTATACCTCTTCCTAGCATTACTGTTTTTACTTCTGGAAAAGCTTTTATTAATTTATTATGATCACAAGCAGTGAAAATATCGCCATTATAACATACTGGATTAGTACTTAACGATAATGCATCTTTAAATATCTCTAAATTAGGTTTGTTTCCATAAAAATCTTTTTGTGTTCTAGGATGAATAATTAATTCTTCTATAGGATATTTATTGTAAATTTTTATCAGTTCATAAAATTCTTCCGGACTATCCTTTCCTATTCTAGTTTTTATAGAAATTTTAATATCATTTATTTTAAATATTTCATCTAAAAACATGTCCAATTCTTCTCTTTTTGCTAGAAATCCTGAGCCTCTATTTTTTGAAACAACAGTTCCAGCAGGACAGCCTAAATTTAAATTAACCTCATTATAACCTAATTGTTTTAACTTTCCCGAAGTATTAATAAAACCTTCTGAATCATTAGTAAGTATTTGAGGCACTATATTCATCCATTTATTATTTTCAGGCAAAACGTCCCTTAACTCTTTAGTCTTAAGACTTCTACTTTTATTTGTAACAATAAAAGGTGTAAAGTATTTATCAATATTATTAAAAAATTTTTCATAAGAATTTCTATATATGTATCCCGTAATTCCTTCCATTGGTGCTAAATAATATTTCATTTAATAACTCCTTTATAAATATTCTAAAAACATTATATCAGCATGATCTTTTCTTATCTACTTAATCTTAGTGAAACTTTAGATGAGCTAAAAGAAGAAGTTAAGCAATATATGATTTATTACAACCACTATAGATATCAATGAGATTTAGAAAAGATGACTCCTGTCCAATACAGAAATCATCTTCTCAATGTAGCCTAGACTTTTTTAAATTGTCCTTGACAAAGGGGTACCTTTTATCATCTTTTTTAATTTTTGTTGGTTTTATGGTTAAGATCATACATGATCTTTAAAATTACATATCTAACCTTTATTTTGTTTTTTTCTTACTGGTTTAAATTCTGAATTTTTATCATTAACGTCTATATAAGTATAGTCTCCATTTTCGCTTTTTTTAAGACCTAAAGATGCCATTTTCTTTTTAGTATTTTTATATTTTGTGCTCATTTATATCACCTCTTAGAGATTATTTTTGCCATTTATAATTATATTATCCTTGAGAATTATAAATTTATAAACATTATATTTTAACAATCTATGTTCTTTTTTCCGTATATACAAACAGTATATTTACTGTACTCCTAACAATTCCTTACAATTCCTTACAATTCCTTAACATCATCACCTTTTTCAAACAATATGCATCCACCATCATAATCTCCAAGTAGTATTTCATTATCCCTATAAATGCCTATACCACAAGTTACTTTCTAAAATTTATTTACAAAGATGAATAACGTAAACTTCTTCCGTGAATAATAAAAAATAAAGTAAGGTGGTGATGCTAGTGGTTAGTTCTCAATACAACAAGAACAAGAATGATAAGAGTAATACTGACAAAAATAAAAACAACAATAACAAAGATAAAGGCAATAATAAAGTAAAATAAAATATTGCATATATACTTTATATAAGTGGAGAAAATCTGCTCATAACAGTAATTAAGGTGACAGCAAATCCATTTTTTTAATGAAAAAGTAGCCCTTTGGGACTACTTTTTTCTGATGTTACTCCATTATTGAATCTTTACTTCACCAATGATATTGTGCAAAATTACCATTCTTATTAAACTTAAGAGTTATAATAATTTTCTATTACATTAATAATAAGTTCATGATTATTTTTTACGTTATAAAGACTATTATTTCTGCTTATGATGCTATCTAAATTCTAAAAAATTAGAAAAGCCAATATATTTACTACAAAAACTTACTTATATATTTTCAAAGTGCTTTTTATGTTCTTTAGCTATAAGAGGTTTGATTTTTTTGTATATCTTTATAGAACTTAAACATCAAACCAGCGGTAGTAGCTTGAGCCATTGTTAAGACCTTTGAAGTAATTATGTGAAACCTAACTTTCCTATTTTGCACATGGGAATGCTTTCTGTATATATTTATGGCTTCTTTGCTATTAAAATCAATATATTGTTTTAAGGAATTAAAATATATTCCCCCTTTTTCGATTTTAAACTCATCATGATGTCTATGGGTTCTAATTACCCAATTTTCATAACTTTTATGATTATTTAATAAGTTAACATTAGCATGCTGAGGAACTGTCAAGTCTTGAATTAAATGACAAGCAACACCTAAATAGAACATTGAATCTTTAATGTTACCATGGAAATATTCATTTAATGCTCTAGTATAGTAAGATATGCATTCTTTTTTTGCATCACTACTACCGTATAATCCCTTGTTTCTATGTGGATTATAAAAATGATTACTGCTTTTTAAATCCTGATCAGCCCAAACTACTCCAGCATTAATATCACTTATATATGATTTCACAAGTTTATAAGCTTCCATATATCCATCATTTTTTAATACTATTAAAGACTGAGTATTTATAAATTTATGAACTATACACTCAGCTTTCATTATTCTCTTCTTTACAGGATTTACAGTTTTCAGTATTTTTTTAAATACGTATGAATATGATTTTTCTAAAACTTTCATAATTATCATCCCTATGAATATATTTATAATCTAAATTATTATAAACATATATTTGACTATTATTCATGTTGCATGTGAATGAACTGTATGCCTTCATGGAAATATCAATACCCAAGAAATTTGTAGAATATTAGAAAACAGATACTTTTGAACTAATACTCCACATAAATGTAAATAGGAATAGTGGGATGTGCTAATAACTGTGTAAAAAATGTACTATGTATTAAACTTTAAATTACATATACTCCAAATAATTTCATAAGAGTTTCTTTTAACAACTATCTTAAAATAACATGAAACTAATGCATACTAAATAAATTACCTTTTATTTTTTCTTATATATTATATAATAATATACATAATGTATTTCATGGGAGGTTTATTTTTATGAATAATCAACTGACAGAAGAAAATATGAAAAATTTAAGAGAAGAATTAGACTATAGACTAACAGTAAAAAGAGCTGAAATAGCAAAGGAAAAATTAGTAGCTGCTGCACATGGTGATAGATCAGAAAATGCAGAATATAAAGAAGCTTGTGCAAACTATAGAGAAAATGATAATAGAATACAATATTTAATGAATATGATTTCAACAGCAACTATCATAGATAGTGAAACTATAGATAAATCAGTGCTTGGAATTAACAGTAAAGCTAAAATTAAATTTATAGAGGATGAAGATGAAGCTATTATAACATTAGTAACTACTATGGATTTAGACCCTGAAGCTATGCGTATAAGTATAGAGTCAGATTTAGGCAAAGCATTAACAGGCAAAAAGCAAGGAGATATAGTTGAAGTCAATGCTCCTGGAGAAAATTACAAAGTAGAAATTATGAAAATATTATAGCAATTATCGTTTTTCACTAAAGTCTATATTCGACTACTATTCTTAATATCACAAATCCGTTATATATTAATTGAATATACTATATATTTATTCAATTATATAAATCCGCGACAATACTTATAAAAGTATTATGAACAGCCCCCAGTTAAGTAGACAGGGGGGCTGTTCAAATTGCACTATTTGTTTTTTATTTTTACTATAACAGGCACATTTGCCCAATAAGTAGGTGCTCCTAAAATTATTACATCATTTGAAACTATTTCATTTGCCAAATCATTTAAGTCATCATTTATTATACAACGTCCAGTACTTCTGCATTTCATACAGCCTGTACAATAATTGATATTATAATTATATAAATTTATTGTTGAAATACAATCCCCTTTTGATTTGTATTCATCTAAAATTATATTTAAAACCTAAGCAACTTTTCCATTCTTTTTAGGACTACCTAATATACCAATTACTTTTTTTCCCATATTCTAATCCCCTTTAGTTTAAGTAATAATTAAAGAAAAAGAGTTAATGTAACTAAAGTTTCTTAGTTTCGTTAACTCTTTTTTGACTTTTAAGTAATTCGCACTTGAAAAACTAAAAGTTTTTCAGTGCCCTCTCATATATCATGTCCTTTTATAATAAAATACACCTAAAATCATAAAAAACAATTTATAATCTCTATATAATTATATAATAAAATTATGGCAAATTCATTTTTCTAATAATAAGATTTTTATATTAATTATTTTTAATATTAGATTCCAACTATTAAAAGTTCTCTAAACATGAATTTTAAATGCACTAAGACGATGCTTAGTGCATTTATTATTATTTATGTACTTATTATTTAAGTCCTTGTTCGTAGCTTTCAATCATGTGTTTAACCATGTTACCACCAACACTTCCATTTTGTCTTGAAGAAAGGTTTCCTTTATCTTGATTTTCATAGTCATTTAATCCAACTTCAGATGCAACCTCAGCTTTTAATCTGTTTAAACCTTGTCTTGCTTCTGGTACTAAAGTTCTATTACTTCCATTGTTATTTGATGACATATAAATCTACCTCCTCAAAATGTTTATTATTTATTATTTATTATTTGCCGGCAATAATATCTTAACCACTATAATAAAGAATAACCCATGTAAATATTAGTATAACTATTAATAATAACCTCATTTATATATATTTTAACTATATTTTGACTTTAAGATATTAGAGTCTACTAATAAATTTAAAATTATTATCTTAGAATTGATTCTGTTGTAAATAAAAAGTACCTTATAATCAAATCCAAGGTGATTATCCTGAAGAAGAAATACCCGAAATACATTCATCAGAACCCAGTGCTTCTAATATTGAAAAAGTAAAAAACTTTATCTTCCAAGTTCAAAAGAATTAGGAAAGATGGCTTATCTAATGCATTTGATAGATATGCTGAACAAGATGTAATATGGCTGTATGTAAAGAAGCAAATGCAGATGATATCTGATATATAGTAAATAATATACACAAGCCAATTTCTATAAGAGAATATAAAAAGGAGATTTGTTACATTGACAATGTGCAATTGTAATTGTAAGCGCCTAAATCATACCTTTAAATCTTCATACCGCATTACCTGTGGGTACGGAAGTGATGAAGGTGCAATTTATGGTTTTTCTCTTTGGGTTGCTTATTACAACTTTTTAATTATGCAATCAACTTTGTATTTGAAATCATCTCATTTATTTTGATGTTTTCATGAATATTAATAATAATAAAACAAATACTATAAAAGTAAAATTTATTACTTGGAGGTGTTTTTAATTTTTGAGCATAAAAAACAATTATTACATGAAGTAAAAGTTGAAAGACCGAATTCACAATATGCAGTATTAATGCAGGAACAATTAGGTGGAGGCAATGGAGAAGTTAAAGCAGCAATGCAATATCTTTCTCAAAGCTTTAGGATAAAAGACCCAGAAATAAAAGATTTATTTTTGGATATTGGCGCAGAAGAACTTAGCCATATGGAAATGGTCGCACAAACAATAAACTTGCTAAATGGTCATGATGTAAATAATACACAAGTTACTAGTGGTGAAATTCAAACCCATGTACAATGTGGATTATCTCCTGTATTAATTAATTCATCTGGAGCACCTTGGACAGCAGATTATGTAACTGTTACTGGTGATTTAGTTGCAGATTTATTATCTAATATAGCATCTGAACAAAGAGCTAAAGTTGTATACGAGTATTTGTATCGTCAAATTGAAGACAAAGAAGTTAGAGCAACAATTGATTTCTTACTTAATAGAGAAGAAGCTCATAATGCATTATTTAGAGAAGCCTTAAATAAAGTACAGAATACTGGTTCAAATAAAGATTTTGGTGTTACTCAAGATTCTAAACTTTATTTTGATTTATCTACACCTGGACCAGCACAAAATGCTCCAGATCCAACACCACCTTCATTTGAAAATCCTAGAAAATAAAGTTTAATATTACTATGTAAAATATTTAATTAACAGGAGGAAGAATATCATGCAATTATCATGTGGTGAATTACATAATTTAAGTGAATTAATTTTAAGCTGCGTAAATTCTATAACTAATATGGCACTGTATAAAAGTATAGTTACCGATTCAGAATTAAAATCTATTATTGAAAATCATTTTCCAGTTCATGTTCAAGACTATAATATGAAAGTTAAATTTGTTAAAGAAGCAACTGCACCTACAGAAAAACTAAATGTACCACAGTTAAAGAAAATTCTACAAGACTTTACTAAAGCACCAGTTGCAACAATTCCAGTTACTCCTAGAACAGATATACAACAATTAAATGACAGGGAAATAGCTACGGGATATCTTTTAACGTTAAAAAGAGCTGGAAGAGAATATGCATGGAGTGCTATGGAAGCAAGTAATCCAGAACTTCGAGAATTCTTAAAGGATGCATTTACAATGAGTTGTAATCATGCGTATGAAGTATATCAATGGATGGTTAAAAATGGCTTTTATGCTTTATCTCCAGCACCACAAACAGAAATAGATGCAACTGGAGCTATCTTCAATGTAGTACCACAATAAAATAAATTTTCTATAGCAATTATAGATTTTATTTCTAAAGAGTATCTGTATTTTATGGATACTCTTTATTTTACATATAAACGTATCAGTACAGTCATTATAATTAATGGAGGTAAATAATATGAAAAAGAAAAATAAAATTGTATTAGTTGTTATATTTGCATTTATTATAACAGGCGTTTTTATTATAAAAACCTTAACTGAAACAAGTGATGGTAAACTTAATACATATGTTGCAGTAAATTTAGAATTAGACAAAATCCTTAATCCTAAATCAATGAACGGTGAATCAATAGAAAAAATTAGAACACGCTTAAATAGGGATGCTACTAAATTATCTAAGAAGCCTGTACCCTTTTCAAATATAAAAAACATTACTATAAATGTAAACTCCGAAAAAATACCAGTGCGAATATATACACCTGAAGATGGACAAATATTGCCTATAATTATTTATTCACATGGTGGTAGCTGGATTGCAGGAAATCTTGATACTCATGACAATGTTTGCAGAAAGCTTTCACAAAATACAAAAGCAATTGTTCTATCTGTAGACTATCGTCTTGCTCCAGAAAACCCTTTTCCTGTTGGACTTAATGATGTATATAATGTACTACAATGGACTTATAAAAATGCAAAAAGTATAAATGGAAATGAAAGTCACATAGCTATTGCTGGAGATAGTGCCGGTGGAAACCTTTCAGCAGCAGTTTCCTTAATGTCAAAAGATAAAAATGGCCCTCACATAACTTGTCAGGTATTAATATATCCTTCCACAAACATATATGAATTGAATACTCAATCTTGGTCTGACTTTTCTAAGGATTTCAATATTTCAAAAGAAGAAATGGAAAAATACATTTCATTATATGCACCACAAAAAGAAGGTAGAAAAAATCCATATATATCTCCTCTTTTAGCTAAGGACTTTAATAAATTGCCAAATACACTTGTAATAACAGCAGAAATTGATCCTCTTAGAGATGAAGGAGAAGCTTATGGAAATAAATTAAAGGAAACAGGGATTCAATCTGAGGTTATAGGATTTAATGGTGTTACTCATGGGTTTATTACAATGGATAAGATTACGGATAAGGCAGATGAAGCATTAAATCAAATTTCTTCATATCTCAAAAATGAGTTTCAAAAACAAAAATAATAATAAACATATATTTTTTTAAATATCTGAGCATACTATATATCGTCCATTGTGCATAAAGAAAAAGAGTTAATAAAACTAAAATTTCTTAGTTTTATTAACTCTTTTTTGACTTTTAAGTAATCCACACTTGAAAAACTAAAAGTTTTTCAGTGCCATCTTTTTGTGGGTAACACTTTTTTATATCTATTCATATTATATATTACAAATAAACTTACGATAAGATAGGAGCGATATAAATGAATATTATGGATGAATTTGGATTATCAGATTGCAATTGTTTTTCAAGAAATGAAAGATCAAGTGACAGATCTGACAGATGTGAAAGATCTGACAGAAGAAGTGACAGATCTGATAGAAGCGACAGGTCTGATAGAAGCGACAGATCTGACAGAAGAAGTGACAGATCTGACAGATGTGAAAGACATGAAAGACAAGAACCTGGAAAAGCTATTTTAAAATGTGGTTGTGGTGGTTCAGCAGAAATTCCTATAGTAGGTAATAACACTTTAGGTACTTTTAGACGAATACCTATTGCTAGTGTTACTATTGATACTTGTAAATTAAAACGCCCAAAAACTCTTTTAACTTTCACTTGTGAAATAAAATCTGTTATTGACGTTGCCTTAAGATTAAATTTCTTTATTAAAAAGACTGATAAAAGAGGATGTTGTGAATATATTTGTGGAACTCATAGTTTCTCAGACGTTGCAGAGCTTGTAGAAACTCAATCATTCACATTCCAAGTTTGTGATACCTCACCATGTGATGACTGTGTAACCTATACTGTGGAATTTGCTCCAATAGATGTGGTTATAGCTCTTGGTGCTTCCATCAATAATGCTACTTTAACAGCACTTGCAGTAGAAGATCTATGCTAATATGCTAAATCTAATCTAAACATTAAATAGTAAATATGGATTGTCTCAAAATTAAAATCAATTGCAGCACATAGTATTAAACAATTGTATATCTTTAACTATGTGTTGTTTAAAAGAATATTTTGAGGCACCCATTTTTATATCAATTTTAAAAAGAGGTATTAAATGAAAAATTATAATGATATTAATTATGATTACTATGTTCCTATGGGTAAACCTGGTTCATTAGTTGCTAAAATACCAATAATCTTAACTTATTTTGAATTTTCTTTCCCATTATTTTTTAAACTTAAATCTAATAATTATATTAACTTAAATGATAATAGCCGTGATAGTAATAGAGTAATTATAGATAATATTTTATTAAATAAAAATAAACAATTGATAATTCATGGTGTTTTTATTAAAAAAATTGAATATTCAGATATGCGTGATGCTAAATCATCTATTAAATGTACTAGTATAAAGATACCTATAAACAAAGTATTAAATATAAATTTTCTACACAACCCTAATTTATCTACTGATAAAACAAATATTTTAAATAAACATAAGATTCAACCTATAAAATATACTATAGAGCATGTTAAAGTGTCTGATAGTTCTTATTCAGCACTAACTGATGATTCTGTAAATGCAATTATTTTATCTATTAAAATTTACTTATCTCAAGTTCAAAATGTATTCATTCCAGAACCTGATGGTAATTTTGCATTATTAAATAAAAACTCTCCACACTTTAAATATAGTGGATCTAATTGTAAAGATTTATATGTTGTAGGATTTAATAAAGATAGAGGCTTAATTGCTGATTATATGTCAAATATTTTTCAATAAAAGCTACTGCAAAATTACAGTAGCTCTTATTTATTACAAGAGATTTTCTAAACAATGCTGATAAGCATTTAAAGTATATTTTTAATCTACAGTAATGTTTTTGCAAATTCTAAATTATCAAATTCATTTTGTTTTATATGATTTAATGTATCAAATAAATATGTTTTATGATGTTCTGTTGTTTTAGTGAATACTTGAATAAGCTTAACTATATCATTTGGTAAATCCACTTTATTATTTAGATATCTACCAACTAAGTAGAATCTCAAAAATGAATATCTTGTTAGAAGCATTATATAGCCATCAAATACACTTTCTGTTTCTGAAAATGGGAATAAATTCTTATACATAAAATTAACAAGATAATTTTCAAAAATATAGCTATGAGTATTTATAAATTTTTCAATATAATCTTCAAATGCACTTATATAAAATTCTGAATTCTTAGTTACATCCTTTACTTCATCAAATTTAAATCCCTCTATAAGTTCTTTAGTATACTCTTTAAAAGTCTCACTATCAATTTCTTTAAATACATTTAAGTCATCTACCATCTTCTTAAAAAATGAAACTTGAAGAATATAATTCATGTTATTTTTTTCATATGAATCATCAATTGAATTTATATTATATCCCTTTATAAATTTATGTACATTACTAAAATTATAATCAAGTTCTTCTTCTAATTTTTCTAAAAATTCTCCTAAAATATAAAGTCTTTCGCTTAAATCAAACTTTCTATTTTTTATTATCTTAATACTTAAATCTCTAATTTCTTTAAAATACTTTACAGGTGAATCCTTAAACTCTTTAGATTTTGTATCGATATTACTTGATAAAATATGTTTTCCTAAAGTTTCTTGGCTCTCTTTAAATTCAATCCCCTCTTTTTTTAATAAAAGGGTTCTTGCAGCTTCAGGACATGCCACATCAAGGGACATTTCATAATATCCATCTATTCTATTTGTAATTCTAGGAAAAGATGTGCATACATTTGAAAGATATTCTTCACCTAACTTAGAATGAATTATACAGTAATTTTCATCATCTAAAAATGGACATCTTTTTCCTTTTTTTAATTTTACTTTTCCATAATCTATGTCATCACAACAGTAACCAGTATTATTATGAACATTCTTTTGAAACATTTTTCTCATTTCTTGATCTTGAACTTTGTAATATTGTTTAAATGTAGTTTTATCGATATCTACATCCCAGCCAATACAACAGCTATCTTCGCAGCTTCCACCTATACACTTAAACTCTTTAAGATACATTGGATATCTCATATTTATCTTTCTTTCCATTACTTTCTTCCTTATCTAATTTATTATTTAACTTTAATATTATATAATTTTATTGCCATACTTAATGTTTTATTAAGTTGCTTTACTTCCTTTAAAACTGGATCTAAAGAATCATGAACATTCTCTACAAATAAATCTATATGAAATCTTAATGTATTTCCAAGTTGTCTTCCATTAGGTGTTTGTGGCAGCATGGCAAATGGTGTTAGTTGTATTCTAGTTTTATCTCTTGCATAATCTCTAACAAACCAAGCAATAAACTCTAATGCCTCTAAACCTTCTTTTGATTTTTCAATTGTAAATCTAAATTGCACTAGTAGTTCATTTTCAAATCCACCATTTGTTCTTAAAATAGCTGCAATTGGTAAATGTGCATAATCTGTAGTTAATACCAAATCAGAATCTACACCTTCTAAGTCACAAACTCCACTTTCAATTGAATCAATCCCCACAATATTATAGATAGTATCTTGAAAATTCTTAACATCTATTGGGTATTTCATAAACTTAAAGCACCTCCCAACATATATTACTTTTATAAAATAAGTATATCATAAATATAAAAAGTAGCACTAATATTTCTAGGTATTAATGCTACTTTACTATCTGTATTGTTTTATTGTGAGTACAGTCCATTGGCTATTTAATTAGATACATTTCTTGCTCCTTAAACCATAATGGCATTATTTTAAATTCATGATTCTTATACCCAATGCCTTATTTTATCCATACAAATTCATAAGGTTTTAAGATGATATTACCATCTATTTTTCGTCCTGTAACCTTATCTACGCCTGTAATATTACAATAAACATTAGCTTCTTTACTATCAACATTTAAAATTAAAGTGATCTTTTCATCTGTTTTTTCATTAAATCTTTCTAATGCAAATATATTTTCGCCTAAATTTAAAGCTTTTTGCATTGCAAATGGTGAGAATGCTGATTCTTCTTTTCTTAAAGCAATTAATTTTTTAATTCTAGAGAATATGGCATTTCTTCTTTCATCTACTTCTAAATCCTTTGAAATTTTAGTGTACTCTAATTTTTCTCTATTGATTCTTCTGTTTATTCCTGATTCTTCTAATCCTTTATAATCATTTCTTGATCCTAATAATGAATGATAATAAATAGCTGGTACACCAACACAACTTAAAAGAATTGCATTGGAAGCTATAATTTTATCTACTTGTGTTTCAGTAGATATATCTTCATTTTTGTTAATAAGAGCATCATTGTAATTTATGTTTAATTCATATACTGATTTTGTCCCATCTGTATTATTCTTATATGAAACTCTTCCACCATTTTCAACTACTTTATCAACTAAAACTTGCTTTTCATCTTCAGTAAGAATGCCTTCTGTTGGTCTCATACCTATTCCATCATGGCTTGATAAGAAGTTAAAGTATGTAGCATTTTCTGAAACCCTATCTATAGTTTTTGCCCAGTCAGTAAGCTTTTTTGAATTATGAGTAGTTAGTGTATAAAGCACTAATGGAGGTAATGTAAATTGATAGACCATGTGAGCTTCATTGCTTTTATTCCCAAAGTAACTTATATTTTCAACATGTGGCACATTAGTTTCTGTGATTATTTGAGTATTTTTCTTAAAGTAATCTAATAATAATCTCCATATTTCTATAATCTTATGAGTTTCAGGTAAATGCATACAATTTGTGCCTGACTCCTTCCATAAGAATCCTATAGCATCTAATCTTATTGATGTTGCTCCATTTTTAGCATAGTTTAATAAAATATCTGTCATTTCAATAAACAATGGGAAATACTTTATATTAACATCTATTTGATCCTCACTGAATGTTGTCCAAGCAGTTTTAACCCCATCTTTACCTTCATATTCATGGAATAAAGGTGATGTTCTTGGCCTAACAACATTTTTAGTATCAAAACTTTTATCTTCCTTTATAAAATACTCTGCATATTTTTTTTCATTGTTTAAATAACCTTTAAACCAGCTACTGCTTTTTGATATATGGTTTGCAACAAAATCATACATTAATCTGTAATCCTTTGATAAAGTATTTATATCTTCCCAATTTCCAAGATTTTTATCTATCTCCATATAATCAACTACTGAAAATCCATCATCTGAAGTGTAAGTAAACATTGGAAGTATATGAACATCTGTAATTGTGTCCTTTACCTCTTCCTTTAAAAACTTATTTAAAGTTTGTATTGTAGGTACATCCTCTTCATAAATTGAATCCCCATAAGTAATTAAATAAACATTTTTTTCTGACACTTCATCAGCCTTATTAAACTCTTCATTTTCCCACTTGCTTACTAATTTATCAAATTCCTCTTTATATTCTTCTTTATAGTTTTCACCATAAATAAATTTTATTTTATCTATAACTGAGTTAATTAACTCTACTCTATTCATAACAGCTTACCTCCAAACTTCCTATAAAATCATCTTTATAGTTACATATCCTCTTGGTTTAATTACTACTTCATCCTTAACCTCTTCTAAAACTCTTTCATACAAATTAGTTAAGAAAATATTCTTTCCATTTTCTTTAGTTAAATTAACCTTAATTTCTTTTTCTCCTGGATTAAATAATCTTAATATAAAACCATCTTTTTCATAACTTTCCTTTAACACACTTTGAATTGCGTATTTGTTGTCTATTGAGAATAGTGAATATTCATCATTTATATTCTTTAGATTTAATGGAATTTCAAATCTTTCTACTCTCTCTTCGAATAGATTTAACTTTTGAAGTTGATAACTTGTATATCTATCTAAATATTTATCTAAAGTATTAAATAATTTGTTTTCAAAATCATTTTTAATTCTTCCAAGTGTTATAGCATATTCAAATGACATTTCTTTAAGCATTTGTGCATCTTTAGTGTACACTACTTTATTATTAATTCCTGATGCTCTACCTGGTCTCCATAAAAGATTATCTCTTCCTAATAAACCAACACTTCTAAATAAAGTTAACGCAATCTTAGAATCCTCTAACACTTCATATTCCTTTATCCCCTTAGCCATTACTGTGTATAATTTATCTTCTTCCTTTAAAGAAACAATATTTTCTAAAGCATAAACTGGAACTGGTGCCTCAGCAAACCCGTCTTCTCTCCAAGTATTAATGTATTTATTTTCATTATTTCTTTCTATTAATGAATAACCTTCATCACTTAAAGATGATTTGCTATTAATTCCTGTATTTAAAACTACTCTTACTCTATGATTTTCTATAGTATTATTGATTTTGTGATTTACTCTAATAAATTCTTCACCTAATCTAAGTTCTATCACAGTTTCAACTTTTCTTTCACCCTTTTTATGTTGTAGCTCCATTATTTGAATTGCTTTAGATTTTTTCACTTCTAAAACTTCAAATTCATTAATCACACTTAATTTTCCATCTTCAGTTGGCGAGAAGTCATATGAATCTCCTGCATCTTCATCTTCTTCAAAATACAATGCATTTATAGTTTTTTCACCAGTTATTTTATTTAAGATAGATATTACTCCAGCTTCAACATCTACTTTAAACACTTCATTTTCAATATGATTTGAAGCTTGCACCATTAAGATATCTTCTTCCATTTTCTCTACTTCATTAATTAATAAAGTCTTATACCCAATTGCAGGTAATTCCATGTTTTTAATTAATATTTCACTTCTATAATAACCTAGAAGTTCAATTTCTTTTTCACCTTCTGCTGTTACAACTACTTGTTTTCCGCCACTTAAATATTCACTTTTAATTAAGCTAAACTCTACTTTTTCTCCATTTAAGTCTATAACTTCAAAAGTATTATTATTTGTAAATATTACTGTCTTTACATTTTCTCTAGAATTTTTAACTTTCGTATTAAAGATTAACACTATATTATCTTTTTTAAGCTTTTTAGAAACAGCATTAGTAATTTGCTTTTTAATTATGTTAACTAAATCTGAAGCAATTCTATCTACTTTTTCAATTCTATTTATTATTTCTTTATTAGTTTCATCTGAATTACATCCGCCAATACTATCATGTGCATGAACATCAAACAAAAGCTTCCACATAGTATCAATCCATGGTGTAGGATACTTAAGCCCTAAAGATTTTCCTATTGTTGCTAATGGTTCTAGGATGTAAAGAATTTTATTTTCTACATCATAGTTACCTTTTTTAATATCATATCTTTGAGATTTTATTGTGTTATGTATTCTTGATTTTTGACAAGCAATTAACTCACCATTAATTTCATTTTCAAAGTTTTTATTTGTCCAAGTATCTTTCATAAATTCTTCATAGTCTGAAAGAATAAACTCATATTTATCTTGCTTTTCATTAAGCTCTTTTACTATAGCAGGGAATCTTTTTCTTACTAAAACTTGGTCTCCACCTGCTGGTAGTAAAATATTATTTGAGTCTTTATTTAAACCTTCTAATTTTTCAAGCATAGGGAATAATTTCTCTTCTATATATTTATCATCAGAATCTAGGAACTTTCCTGGTCCATATCCTAAGAAAATATTATTTGCATTTACTTTTTCTCCATCTGGTGAAGTCCATGTAAAGTTTAAGTTTCCATTTAACTCCTCTGTATAAATCCCTCTTTGAAGTACACTATCCTCTATACCAAATCCTTTTAAGATTGAAGGAAGATATTGATTTTGTCCAAATATATCTGGTAAATATCCTATTTTCATAGAATTTCCATACTTGTCACCTAATCTTGTCCCATATAATAAATTTCTAACTATAGATTCTTTATTTACCAATAGAGAATCAGTTTGTGTATACCAAGGTCCAACAAAGATTCTCTTATCTTTAATTAATTTCTCTAATCTCTCCCTATCTTCTGGATACAATTTCAAATACTCTTCAACTATTGATAATTGTGCATCAAAAGTGTAGGAACTAAATTCTTTATCTCCTTCTAAAACATCCATAAGATATGGTATATTTTCGCTAAGTAGTACATTGGAATCCTCTATTGAAAAGTACCATTCTCTATCCCAATGAGAATGTGGTACAACATATACCTTTTTTTTAATCATTGTAATCCTCCTGAAATATCTTATTAATGAAGGAACTAAAAACTATCATAAATAGCTTTTAGTTCTCTATTTTTTTAATTAATTAAGCATTTCTCTTTTCTTCTCTTTTTATAATGTAGAATCTTATAAAGATGTTAGCTAAAGCTATGAATAATACACCAACTAAAAGACCTAAAATATATGCCCAAAGATTTTCAACTAAAGGCCATCCCCAAATTGCTGGTAATGGATTCCATTGTACTGCTCCTAATGCAACAGCTGTACAAGAACCTAATATTGCTCCAAGAATGTTTATTGGAATTGTTATTAATGGGTTCTTTAACATAAATGGAATTGCACCTTCGCTTACTGCAATAAATCCAAGTAAAATTGAAGTGTTACCAACAACTCTTAAATTTTCATCGAATACTCTTCTCTTAACAACAAACTTATCAAGTACTGTAGCCAATCCTAAACCAATTGGAGGTATTACAATTGCTAATACTCTACCTGTTAGTGGAAAAATCGAATCTGCCGCAAGTCCTATTGCAATAGCACCTGCTGCTTTGTTAACTGGTCCACCTAAGTCAAATGCTGTACATGCTGCAATTACTGCTGTTAACATCATAGTACTTCCTGTATCAAATGATGCTATCATGTTTGATAACCATCCATTTAGCCCACCAAATACTGGATCAACAACATAAAAGTTTAAAATAAATATTACTAAAACTGAGATACCTGGTAATAAAAACATTGGCTTCATAGCTTGTAAATTTTTTGATAACTTAATTTTTTGATTTAAAAATCTTGTTAAGTAACCTGCAACTAAACCTAAAACTAATGCACCTAAGAAACCAGAAGGAATCCCATCTTTAACTCCCCAGAATGTGAAATGTAAACCACCTGCAAATACACCACCTATAAGCCCTGGTACAATACCTGGTCTATCAGCTATTGAATAAGCAACGTATGCAGCAAATATTGGGTAAATAAACTTAAATATTAATCCACCAAACTTATCTAAATAATGAAGGAATACATGTAATTGATTTGTACTTTCTGCAAAAGTACCTAAGTTATCAATTTGACCGATTCCCATTGCCCAAAGCTTTGCAATACCCATCATCAAACCTGCAGCAACAATAACTGGAATCATATATGAAATCCCTGTCATTATAGCTTCCATCATTTCTGAGAATAAACCTTTTGGCTTATCACTCTCTGCTGATGCTTCTTGAACATCACCTTTAACTTTTCCATCTGGATTATTTAAAACTCTTTCTATTAATGCCTTAGAATCCTTTAGTGGTTCTGCAACTTTAACTTTTATAAAGTTTTTTCCATTATATCTTTCTACATTTTTAGCGGCTATGTCACAAGCAAAAATAACTCCATCAGCATTTTTAATATCCGCTACTTTGTGCTTATCTTCAATTCCATTAGCTCCTTGCTTTTCAACAAGAACTCTAACTCCCATTTCCTTACCTGCTTTTTCTAAAGCTTCAGCAGACATATATGTATGAGCAATACCTGCTGCACAAGCTGTTATAGCTAAAATAGTTTTGTTATATTCTTTTACTTCATTATCAGCTTTCTTATAATCTAAAGCTTCTAATAATTGTTTTGAATTCTTAGCATTTTTTATATTTGTAGTAAAATCTTCATACATTAAAGCAGAAGATAATTCAGCTAATAATTTTAAATGAGTAGATCCTTCTTCTGACTTAGGTATAGCTAATAAAAATACTAAGTCTACATTATTATCGTCAGTAACACTTTCCCAATCAGTTAATGGCTTTTCTAATCTTGCAACAGCAAAAGCAGCCTTCTTAACTATTTCCGACTTACCATGTGGAATTGCTACTCCTCTCTCTAATCCTGTTGGAGAATGAGCTTCCCTTTCCATAACCACATCAAAAAATCCCTCTTTTGATGTAATTACTTTTTCTTCATATAATTTTTCAATTAATTTTTTAATAACTTCTTCTTTATTTCTACATGTTTGATTTAAAAGAACAAGTTTTTCATTTGTCATTTTCTTTAAATCCATTTGTACTTCCCCCTTATTTAATAAAGTAAGTCGATTTTTTCTTTTGAAACCTTTTACAAATTTATTATTACACATATTTTTTTAATTTTGTTATACGATAAAAGTATAATTTTACTTTTTAATGTCGAAATTAATGTAAAGCTTTAGTATAATAAGCTTACACTTTAAATTGGGAGGACTAATATGAGCACCCTTATTAATTATTTTTCCGATAAACTTAATAATTTAACCTATGCTGAAAAACATATTTTTTACTTTATTAATTCTGATTTAGAAAAAGCTAAAAAACTTTCTCTTACAAGAATGGCTGAAGAAAATAACGTTAGTACTACAACTGTAGTTAGAATGTGCACAAATCTTGGTTTATCAGGGTATTCTGAATTAAAATATATACTAAAAAATATGAATACTAACTTAACGCCAAATATTGACAATTATATTGGAACAATAAAGAGTAGTATAAATCTCTCTTTAGATAAACTTTCAATAAAAAATATTAATAAATTAGTAGATGCTATTCATAAGGCAAAGAAAGTAATAATTGTTTCTGTAGGCCTATCAAAACCTATGGGAGAATACTTTTCAAAGCTTTTAATGCAAGCTAATAAAAGTAGCTTTTACATTTATGAATCACATATTATAGATCTTTTGGATAAAAGTACATCACATGATGATCTAATTATTTTCATATCAAATAGTGGAAATACATCAACATTAACAACAGTTGCAGAAAAACTAAGTTACCGAAATTTTAAAACAGCAGCAATAGTTAATACCCCTGACTCATCACTTTCAAAGTTTGTGGATATCGCTATTAATACACATTCAGAAAAAAACACATTATATGGATATGATATTACTCCTCGTTCAACTCTTTTAATAATTTTAGATGTTATATTTGCTTATTATATCAATAAAACTAAATAATATACCCATAATCGAGTAGGAGCTAAATAATTATTTTATTTAGCGTCCTCTCACACCACCGT
>NZ_CAURTC010000025.1:0-54555 GCF_963527835.1 uncultured Clostridium sp.
TAGTAGCATCTGCAATTTTTATATTATCTACTTTGTTCGCAATATCTTTCAATTGAGCTGTTATATCTGTTCTTAATTGTTCTACTTCAGATTTTTTAGCAAAGATAATTGTTGGATCTACTTTAAGTTCTACTGTATCTGTATTAACTACACAAAGTATTAAATCCAGTAAGAGCTCTTTGGTACTTCCATCTGCTATTACTGGCTTGTAGGTTTCAGCACATTTACAAATTCCTATAATATTATTTTCATCATCATAGGCACCATATTCTCTAATAGTAAAGCCACCAACAGTACTTGGAATCATAACTTCTATATGAATCCAATTTGGATTTTTTTCATCAACTGTAACGTGATTTATATTTCCTTCCCAAACAACATTTTTTAAATCAGTTTGGCTTTCTGTTGGCTCGTAATATGCTCCTCCTCCATCTCCTACTTTCATTTTTGCAAAGTTTATTTTAGTGCCTAGTCCAATACTATTAGCAACTTTAGCTTTTCCTATATTGGTTAATATGCTATAAAATTTTTCTGCCACTTTATAATCCCTCCTCTACTGGATATGTTCTAATGTTTTCTAAACTTCTATCTTGCATTAATGGAATTTTAACATCTACTTTATAAGCTAAATTATTAGGAGTCCATGGAAACACTCTTACTGTTTCTCCTTGTAGTCCCACCATAACAACCCTAAAATCTGTTTCTGTAATTGCTCTTAAAATATAATTAACACCCAAGTGCGATGGTTTTACTTCTCTTATAGAATCATATAAAGTATCAAAGCCACTTGGAAAACCACTATGACTAAGTAAATCTATTTCAAAGTAATATTCTTTGTTATGTTCTATAACCTCAACATCTTCCACAAAGCTTTTACATATATTTTTTATTGCTTCTATAGTAGTTGTTCCTTGCCCTTTTAATTTTGCTAAAATCCTACTTCTTCTAATGGCATAACTATAATTTATATTATTTTTTATACCTAATTCCTTTTCCCAAGTGTCTAATCCCCAAGTTGCAGTTTCAACAAAACATTGATTTATAAGGTCCTGTATATCTGCATTAGTAGAATCTATTTGTTTTTGCTGTTCCTCATAAACTTTAGATAGAATTTTATCTCCACTAATAAAAGATGGTACATAATTTTTAAGTTGCATTACATACCACCTCTCCAAGAACTGCTATTTGATTGTCATTTATAGTTACATTACTTGTGCTACCATTAATAGCTAAATTATTATAATCTTCAACACTATCACTACTTAGGATTAAAGCTCCTATCTTAGCAATACTTATATAGTTAATATTTAAAGCTACTTTCTTCAAGTATTCTTCTATAGAATTTTTTATATTTTCTTTAATCTTATCTAGTGTAATTTCTTTAGAATTGTAAGTTAAACTTACAGATATATTTAAAAGTAATTCTTCTACAGAAACTACAGTAACATCAGCGCCTATAGGTCTTACTTCTTCTATATGTTGCCTAACTTTATCTATTAATTCCTTACTAGCTGCTCTTTTATTACTATTAGAAATAACACACTTTACAGTACCATTTCCGTCCCAAAGTGGATATACCTTTGTACTTCCACAACCATCAACCTCCAAGCACCATTGTTTGTAGTGATAGTCATTGCCGCTAGTGGCTGGAGTTTGTACCTTTAATAAGTATCTGTTGTATAAATCTTCATCAGATTCTTTGTCATAGCCATTAGTTACGGCTTCTTTATTACTGATACTAGTTATTCCGTTATATTTTATTGGTAAATAATTTATCTCTCCAACTTTTGCATTGTATTTACTTCCTGGATTTTCTGCTCTTATATTAACTTCTCCATGACCTTCTTGATCTAATACTAAATCATTTTGAGTTATATATAATCTGTTATCTTTAATTCCTGCAATACTATCCGCTTTTAAATTTGCATTTGGAGAACCATTTACATAAATTTTAGTACTGGCATAAGTTGGTTGTTTTCTTTCTATTCCAACTTCTTTTATTCTCATTTCTAAATAATTAGAATATCCACTTTCTAAAGCAGAACTAGCAAACACTTTTTTAGTTGCTTCATCTAAATCTAAAAGTGATTGAGATAACTTCATACATACTGGCATACAAGAGTTATAAATCAAACTGCCTTCACTTGTATCAGTAGCATCATATCCTAAAAACATTTCTTCATATATGTCCTCAGCACTTCTGTAATAAGCCATCAAATCCCCTCCTAATCTATATCTACATAAAAACTATCATCTTTATTTCCATAGATACTTTCTATAGTATAATTTATCTTATAACAGCTTTTTTCCAATTCAGTTGAAAAATTATTTATTCCAGTTATATAAATTCCATCCACTAAACAATCGTGAAGCATTTGATATGCATAAATATCACCATTACTTTTATTTTTTCCAATAAGTTTATGAAGTTGACTTCCAAAATTCTTACTATAAATTAAGTAACCTTCTCCTGTAAAAGGATCTAATTTCTTGGTGTATATCTTTCTCCATGCCTGTACTATTACTGCATCTAAGCCTTCTACAATAATTGCTTTTTTATTTTCATCAAGCAATATTTCTCCTGTATCAAGATTTATAGCATAATCCTTCAGTAATTTAATTTCTTTTTTCTTTGTTCTGTTAATTGCCTTATTATTATAAAAATCTTCTGGGAAAAAACTCATTATTCAATCACCCCTAACACACAATATTTTTGATATGTTTCTCCTTGCTTATCATAATCAATTCCATAACAAGCGACTCTTACGCCTACTTTTAATTTAGAATAATGATGAATAATTGTTATGTTGTGACTATGTTCATTATTTACACTAGTTGAAATATTAACTTCTTCATCCCATGCTAATAAGTAAGGATTTATATATAAATTATTTTTATATAAAGGAAGACCCTCTAGCTCTATAACCAAAGGGTCTATTGAAGTAACTTTTCCTATTTCAAAAGGTTCATCAATCATATTCTTTTCTTGTTGTTTATCTATAGAGTTCCAAAATTCATCAAATGATGAAGCCATTTTCTCATCTCCTTTATTTTAATGCATTTTTAGATTTTAATATGTTGTAGGCTTTTAATACTTTTGAAGCATAATATTTCTTTTCGTTTGGATCCCAATCTGAATTATTTGCCTTCACATAACTATATAGTGCATCTCCTAATTGCTTAACTGTTACAGTTGATGTATTATATCCATTTTGCTTACAGGAATTAAGAACAGTACCTTCACCACTGTTATAGGCAGAAAATATTACATGAGGTTGAATTCCTACAGCACTCATTTTTTGCTTATACTCTTTTAATCCTTGCTCTATATTAGTAGCTGAATCAGATGAGCCACCTTCAACTTGCATTAAACCATGATAAGTGTTTCCACAATAAGGATTTCCTTCACTTTCTATTGCAATAATTGCAGCAGTAACATATGAATCAATTCCATAACTATTAGATTTATTTATAATAATATTCTTGTACCCATATTTACTCATATTAGAAATAAATGTATTACAATTGCCTTCAACAGCAGTTAAATTGCCAACATATTCATCTGGAACACCTTCAATATTAATGTCTGCATATCCAGTTTTACTTGCTGGTATTACTCTTTTAACAGAATAAATATCTGTTCTTGTAACATCTACAGTTTTTACTACATCTCCAGTTCTTGGAGCATGAAGCATTTTATTATCACCAATATAAACACTAACATGAGCTGGTGCTGGATAACTACCATTACCAATCCAAAATAATAAATCTCCTGGTTCCCAACCTTCTTTACTATTTTTATCAACCTCAGTTCCTTGTTTACATTGCTCATAAGTAGTCCAACCCAGTGTTAGTCCTAATTCTGCTTTGTATTGGTTGTAACAATATTCTACTAGACCACTACAATCAAATGTATCTGGTCCATGTGCACCCCAAACATAAGACTTACCTTCTTGTTGTTTTAAAACAGAATAAATTTTTTCCCATAAAGCTGAATCTGAAGCCGAACTTCCTTCTTCATCTTCATCCTCATATAAATCTGTCCATTCCATTTCATCCATAACACGTGATGGTGTTAATGTAAGTTTGCTTATAAATAAATTATTAGATTTCCATTCATGCTCTACTTCTTTAATATACATAAAGCAATCTTCATATCCTTTTAAAAATGGCGCAACTAAATGAACTCCAAAACCCACTCTATAGTCTATATCTCCAATACATTCTACTTCTATAGTTTCTTTAGGTTTGCAGTTCTCATTTAATATTCTTTTTGCTTTTAAAGTTGGATCTTCTTTTTTAGATTTAAAAATAATATCCTGTATAAGTCCATATTTTTTAATAATGCCACTAGGAGCTGTTAAAGTATTATTAATCGCTTTAGTTTCTTCCCCGGTTGTTTCATCTGTTAAATTCTTTAATCCTAATAATTCATTTACTTTTTTAGTTCCTAATGTTTGTGCTTTTCCAATACTCATATGTTCAAGTTCAGGAGACTTAGCCATTATTCTTCACCACCTTCTTCATCATCACCCTCAACAGATTCGCCAGTTTCTATATCAACAGCATTACCTTTACTGTCAAATAGCTGTACTTTTGTAATCATATCCGACATATCATTCCTATAGGATAAAGCTACAAGTGTTCCATCGGGATTAGCTAAAGAAGGACTAGAACAAGGCTTTATAGTTTGCTTACTCCAATATCTATCACATTCCATTAGATTAACATTTCCTGCCACATCCATAAACATATAATAGTAAGTTCCAAATTGATTATGAACCTCTGTTGCTATCATCATGCAGGCATCATATGCTGATTTATTTTTTATTAAATGATCTATATTTATTGATGCGCCTTCTCCATTAGGTCCACCTAAAATTCCATCTACTGAATATGGAATTTCTAAATCATTAAAAATTTTACACACAGCATCAAAGGCACTTATATTATTAAAATTATAAACAACTTTAGATTTAGTTAAATACCAGATAAAATCGTAACAAGTTAATTCTATTTTTTCTTCATCCGCTTTTAAATTAGAAGCTATTACTTTGCCTTTAAAAATATTTCTAGTTCCAACATAAAGTTCTATTTTTTGCCCTGGTTCTATATAAAGAGAAGGTAAATCACTGTAAATTCCATAAGCTAATGTTATATCTACTTGCTGTGCTATTTTATCTAAACTGCACGTGTATTTTACATTTATAATTAAATCATTCAGAATCTTGAAAGTACCATTATCATCATAAACATAAACGCTTAATTCCATATGTAATATTCCTTTCCTTAAATTTAGGTATAAAAATAACACCTAGGATTTCCTAAGTGTTTATAAAACATTCTATTTATTTTTTACGTATTTCTTCTAGTAGTTCCACTTGTTTCTCTGTATTTTCAGCTATAATAGCAATACAACCAAATACTGCTTTAATAGCTAATCCTAAAATAAAAATAGAAATAGATCCAACCACCAATGCTATTGCTGTTCCTATATTACCAGTTAAAAAAGAACCAATTATTCCAATTATCATTAATATTGCAACAATATTAAATATAGTAGCAATGTTTTCTCCTGATAATTTCGTTTTTCTTATTATATCATTTTTGTCATTATTATTTTTTTCCATAAATATCCCCCTAAATAATGTGCATACTATAATTGTATATTATTAGAAACTTTTGTCAATCATCTTATCTTATAACCTTTTCCTGCTATAATTACAGGACTAGTAAGATTATTTAAACTCATTATTGTTTTATAATATTCAGAACTTCCATATATTTTTTTAGCCATATCCTGTATAGATTCACCTGATTCAGGGTAATAAACATTAGATGGATAATCCGTTGTTCCATTTTCTCCAGTTTCTAAACTTAATTTTTTATATTCTTGAAATTGTAGGTCATAATATACATTTCCTATTCCATCTTTTCTACCATATTTAAAATTAGTTATTTGACAATAATAATAGTTCCCCCAAGTATTAAACATAAATACTAATGGTATTTGTTTGTTTTTCCATTCTAATAATGTTGCACAATAAAAAGTATACGGATCTTCTGTACCACTAGATAAGTCAAAAGGATATTTCCATATAGAATCAGCTTTATTTTTATTGTAATAAGCTTTATTGTTCCTCTTTGGAAAAAAACTTGATATTGACCATTTTGCCAGTTTTCTATTCATTCCAATAGGTAATTCTCCATAATTCATTAATTTTATTGTTTGTGCATCACTATTTTCATCAAACATTAAGTCGCTAGGTGATACTGGCAAAAGAACAACTCTTTCTTCTACAGGCTTAGAATTATCACTATCAACTCTTAAACCATTCATATTTTCATAATGTTTTAATGTGGTAATTACTATTTGTGAATCATTTAGCGCATATTGAGCCATTGTATCACCTACTTTCTATTTTTTTGAGCTGCTTTTATAGAGTTCATTATCTCATCAAAACTATTAGCTTCTACTTTTTGAATTGTTATAGTATTATAAGTTGTTTGACTATCATTCTTTATTTCTTGTTTCAAAGTATTTTTTTGTTCATCATTAAGCTTATTATTTTTTTCTATTGCAGTACTTGCATTAGTATCTGTTAATAAATCACTTGTAGAGCTTCCTTTAAATAAATCATAGAAGAATCCATGTCCACTAGGTTTTTCAGGATAAGCATTACTACCTTCCTTTACATCAAAATCCATCCATGTCCATATTTTCTTACGCCATGCATCTGCCCAAAGTCCTCCACCTGGTCTATTTTCTGCAATTGAAACTTCTCTTGACGCCATAAAATTATCTGTTATCATATTATATTCTTTTGTTTTTAATACTTTTTCTGTGAGCTTAGGCAAAGTATCTAAAAGTTTATCTAATGCTCCACTATCTACTAAACTTTTAATAAAATCTGAAACAGTCTCTCCAACACTTTTTATGGTATTTGCAAACTCCTCTGGATCTATATTATCTAATGTATAAGTAAAAGCATCTCCAATAGCAGTAAATGCATCTCCAAAGCCTTCTCCTATTATTTCTAAACCTTTAATAGTATTTTCATCTTCTAATTTAGTTTTTAAGCTATCAACCATTTTAGCAACAGCTGCAAATACTCCGCCCTCTTTTGCAATACCAGTATTAGTGTCAATTCCCATTATTTCAGCTTTTAGTTTTCCCCAAACACCTTCTAGTCTTTCTAATTTACCTTTAACTGTTTTAGCATAAGTTTCTGCATAGCCAGACATTGGAGATTGCTCAATATAACTAGTAAGTAAGTTAACATATTTTTGTGGATCGCCTGCCGAACCTTTCTTATTCAATGCACCTTTAAAGGATCTATATTCCTCTGGATTAGATTTTTTCAATCCATCATAATAAGACTTTAAATTTCTATTGTTAATACCATACATTTGCAACATAGCAATTCTACCTTCAATAGCTTCTTTAACTGCTAATCCTATGTGGCTTGTTTCTACTTCATCTCTAGTACCTGCTACATCTAGAAATTTTTCCAATTGGTCTTCTGAAAGTGTTACACTCATTTGACCCATTTTAGCCATAATATCAACTGTATCTGTTTCACTTGCAAAAGTTTTATTTGCTTCATAAGTAGCTTTTTGATACGCTTCTAATCCTTTTTGTTCATCACCATAGAATAAATTAAGCTTCATTCTACCAGTTTCAAAGTTCATAGATTCTTCAATTGCATTTTTAACACCTTCATAAGAAAAAAGGCCATCTGACACTTTATTAAGCGCATCATAACCTTGTTCCATCCAGTTATTCATAGTTTTCATAACTGTTATGCTAGCTGTTATACTGGCACCTATAAGACCTAGTTTCCCTATTATTCCACCAAACCCACTAGTCAAAAATGATTCAGCAAAATCTTTAAATCCATCAGAACCTCCTGGGGCACTAGAACTAGAACCACCGCCACCATTCCATATATTATTGGATTCGTGTTCAGCCTTTGAATATGCATCTTGTATATTCATTCCCAGCTTTATATATTTCTGCGCTAGTCCTTCTATTGTTTTCTCTTGATTCTGTTTAACTCTATCATTTGCTTTATTAATTGCATCAGCAACACTATCACCTTTTTGAATAAACTTTTGTGCTATTTTATCAACTTGTTGGGAAGTTTTAGTTGTATCATTTGTTATTTTCTGATTACTATTAACAACACTACTAGCAAATTGTTCAAACTTATTTTCTGATGCTAATATTCCATTTGCAAATCTTTGAAATGCACTAGTATAGTTATCCTCAATTGACAGCCTACCACCTAATATGTTTTCTGCCATATACCTCCCTCCTTATTTCTTTTTCGCATATGGGTTAGCTAATTTTCCTATGTATTCTGCTAACGCTATGTTATTATCAGTTTCTTGTTTCTTCATCAACAGCATACTTTCTATCATGAATGTTTTTTCTAATTCAGATAAATTACATAATTCCTTTAAAGTATGTCCGTGCTGAAGATAGTGAGATATCATATAAAGTTCTATATCTATCTCTTTACCATCTTCGGACATTATTAGTTTTTTATTTCTTCACTTTCCTTCATGAAAATTTCTTGTGGATCTAATTTACTTAAACCATTTAATTTATTTAAAAGCTCTGTTATTGCAAATATTTGATTTTCCCTAGGAAACAATCTTTCTACTATATTTAAAGAGTTAGTTGTGCATCCATAAGCTTCTAACAATTTAGGATCTCTCAATGAATCTATACTCATATATATCATTTTATAAGTTCCTCTTTTTGCATCTTTTTTCATCTCAGCTCTAACATCAGCTAAATCACCTTTTGAAAGAGAATGTGCTTCAAACTCTCCCTTAAGTTTTTCACAGTGTATCATTCCTCTTTGTTCTTTTGCTTCTTCTTTTAATTCTTCTTTTTTAGATATAATATCCTCTATTGTTAACAATGCCATATATAATCATCCTTCCATTAATAAATTTAAAAGGTAGAACATTAAAATTTTACTCTACCAATCTTCTCCATCATCTATGGTGTTTGTATAGTTACTATTTTCAATCATGAATCCTGCTTCAAAACTATCTTCTCCAAAATCATTTTCACTAGCTAATTTCATCAATACTGTTTTTCCTTTTATCCAAGCATTGGTGATTGCAATACTCTCTTCTTCTTCTCCATTAGGAGTATAATTTGTAGCTTCAAAATCAAAAACAAAATTTTGAAGTTTTTTAGCAGCTTCTAAAATTGCTGGCTTAAATCTGCTGTATCTTTTATTTAGTTTAAATGCTATAGTACATTTGTAACTCATTGTTACTTCTGCATCTGTAGCACTATTCATTAATGGCAAGTTCTTAGTATTAGGTTCAATGCTAATTTCACATTCTTTTAATTCAGCTAATTCAATACCATTTATTTTCATGTACCCCTTATTGGTTCTAACAACATCATAAGGATTTAATTGTTGGCTCATTCAATTCACTCCTTTCTAAGTTTCATATTGTAGACAAATATGAATGTCTTCAATACAATCCATAATTTTTAATGTAATTTTTATAAATACATAACTTCCTGTTTTAGCTTTTAAAACTTCTTCATCTTTCATTTCATCTGTATTTATACCTTTAGATTCTAAGTATTTTCTAGTAGCTTCAGCATCTAATTCAGCAAAAGATTCTTCATCATTACTTAAGTAACCTTCATTACTTAAAGTTCTTAAATAAGAGTTCAGCTCATTTATCAATGTTTTTCTATTTTTATATGAGTTTCCTATTTTACCTAAATAGTGTGATTCAAATATTTTATTAGAATCTGATTTCACAAGATCCATAGTTTCAACAATTCTTATTTTAGATAATGCTTCTGATTGTGTATTTTCGATAACTTCAAGTGAATTTACACCTCTTGAGTAAACAATGTTAGTACCATTGTTATATAAAAATAATTCCCCATTAGATACACACTCATTGTTGTCTACTTTCACATCACAACTTTTTACATTCTTTGCAATGTGGTTTGTAACAGCTTCATTTGCGCCCAAAGTACATAATGTAGCTGCCGTTTGTATTGTATATTCTTCTGGCGAAATATCCCCTAAGTCTTTTCCAGTAAAATTTACTATCCCTTCAAAATTACTTTTATAATTGTAGAGTACAGCTTTTATTTGATAGTCTTCTTCTTTTCTTTGAGATTTAACAAAATCTGCTACCTTCTTTTTATCCTCATCTGTTTTAATTTGTGGTACTGCCAACCATCCATTTTCATTAACTTTATTAAGTAATGCTAATGATTTATCTAAAGAGCCAGTTATTCCACTTTCAGCGTGTCCAACAGATACTATTAATGTTTTAACTCCATAATCAGCAAAAATTGTACTTATAAGAGATTTATTCTTTTCTTCATATTTTTCAACAACTTTTTTTAATTTGGAATATTGATATACTCCTGGAGTTACAGTTGAATCATCTAGAATTAGAAAAAGTACTCCATGCTTTGCTCTAATATTGGCTGTTTCTGCTAATGCCTGTACTGTAAATTTAGTACCATGCATAGTATTACTTGTTGCCATACACATCTCTCCTTTCTGATTTTGTACATAAAAATAAGACCAGTTATAACTAGTCCTTAATCAACAATATTTAATTTTAAAATTCCCATAAGCTTATCATAAGTTGCATCTGGAGTTTCAGTAACAGGTTCAGCTTTTCCATCAAAATAATTAAGCGTAAACATTAAAATTACATTATCATCTGTGTCTTTAGGCTCTTTATTTAATATTGGTAATGCTCTATTGTTAACATATATGCTTTCATCAAACAATTCTGCTAATTCATCAATCTTATTTAAAGAGCTTTCTTGTGTTTTAACTTCTTCCACAAATTCAATGTACACATTTAATAATTTTTTTCTTAAATTAAAAAATGTCTTACTATTTAATGGAGATATGGTCACATAAAATAGACCATTTTTAATTTCTTCTTCACTTTTCTTTTTATCTATCTTAATTGCTGCTTTTGGGTAATTTTCTCTTAATGTTTTGCTTATACTATATAATAAATCTACATATCTTATCACTTAATATCACTCAACTTTGCTTTTAATTTATTTGGTAAGTCTGCTTTAGCTATAGTTAAAGAATCCCGCAACATATATTTACCTGATACATATTCTTTTACAAGTTTCTTTCCAATAGCAGGAATATATTTCCCTACATCTTGCTTATGTCCATTTTCTACTGCTGGAGCATACTCTAAAGGTGAACCTATTTCAACGTAATGAGTATTGTTTTCTATTTCTACCTCACCATGATTCCATGATCTTCTTAAATTTCCTGTCCTTACAGGAGTTCTTGCTTGCACTTCTGCTACGCACTCTGTTGCAGCTTCTTCTAAAGTTTCATTAATAACACTGTTCATTTGCTTTTGAGTTATATTTATTTTATTAATAAACTCTTGAAATCCAAATGTACTACTCATTGTTTACTATCTCAGTTTCAATAATATTTACATCTTTAGTTTCACTTAATAAAACCTCGAGATAATCATCATCCCAAGGTATTTCCTCAATCTTATAGAATTTATTTTTGTATTCTATAATACAATCTTCTGTTATCTCACTATAAGCATCACTAAACATTCTTCTAGTACACTTAATATCATAACCATAATCTTTCTTAGCTTTTTCAGTTGAATATGGTTGTATATCCACTAAATAAGATTCTTTAGTTGCTTTTATATAACCATCTCTTGTTATTCCATGCTTATCCTCATAACTTTTATAGGTGTAAATATTTATCTCTTTATCATAAAACCAATCCATAATATCACCACCTAATACATCTTTACATATTGAGTAGGTAAATACATTGCTATATCAGGAGTAATTAACTTATATTCATCTGCAAAAGTAATACTCCTGTCACCTTGTGTTTTGCTCTTAACATTTTTATTAATGCCTTTAGATTGTTGTATACTTTCAGAAATAAGCTTTATAGCAATACCAAAATGTTTCTTTATCTGATTATCTGTAAAATCTTTATTTAAATAGTTTCTAATAGCCACTATAGACATTTGTTCTAACTCTTCTGGTGTAAAAGTTAATGCCATTTGAACCCCTCCAATCTAAAAAGAGAGATTATAAAAATCTCTCCTATGATAATGTTATAGTTCCAATACCTAATTCTTCTGCGTGTGGAAAGCTTGGTAATGCAGTAGCAGCTGCTTTAGTCATTTCTGCAACTGGATCTACTTTTGTATATGTTCCAACAAAAATATTTCCTACCATTGAAGCTTCATCCATTTGACCATTTCCAACCAATTTAATTTCTTCAGCAGTTAATCCCCAAATTGTTTCTCCTAAAGTTCCATCTCCAAACATAGAAATTTTATTATCTGGATAATATCTTAATGTTTCAAAACCTGTTTTAGTTTCCTTCTTATATTTCCCCTCATATGGTGCTAAAACTGGCAATTCCATTTGAGTAAGTAAATCATTTAATTGTGTTAAAGTAACAATTTTATCTGAATTCGTTCCAAAGATTGCTTTTCTAACAGATGTATTGTTGCAAATAGCTCTTATTATTTTTCTAGATGTAATAGCTCTAGTTGGTCTAGTTCCACTTTCATCCTCAACTGCATCAGCTAATGCTGCTAAGTCATCAAGTGGTTTTGATTTAGCAGCATCATTCCAAGAAAAATCTTTCTTATTATTTTCTGGTACTCCATAATCAAGCTCAACAGCTATTCCATTTTCATCAATCTTAATTTTACCTGTAGATAAGAGTTCCATTCTCATTGCTTCTACTCTAACTTGTACACTAGTAGCAAGTTTTTCAGAATCATTATATAGTTGAGATAAAACAAATTTCAGTTCTGAATCATTCCTAGGATTTTGGACTTTAATTAATTCTTCCTCTGTAATTTGTATTTGTCTTTTTATTAATGCTAAACTAGCAACACCTTTTTGAATAGCTTCTCTACTAGCTAATTGAGTTGGAGTATCAAAAGCATAGCAATTAGCCGTTACTGGCAAACCACCAGTTCCAAGAATCATATCAAATTTGATATCTTGAATCTTTCTTGAAGGAAATAATCCTTCTCCAGCCATTGGTGTAACAGCTCTTTCTTTAAAATAATTTATTAATTCCTTTGTGTTAAATACTTCACTTAATTTTGGCATTTGTCATTCCTCCTAATTATTTAAATGTTACTTTTGGTAATGCTGTTTTTATTAATTTTTGTGCTGCTTCAGCAAAATTACCTAATATTCTATCTGCTCTTACATATCCTTCTATTATTAATGAACATGGTTCAGAGCCATTCTTTACATTTACAGTTCTATATAATATTCCTACTGGTGTAGCAGATAATGTTTCAGAACCTCCAGAACCTTTTTGAGTTACAATTGCACCTGCAGCATCAATTAATGTTCCTTGTGTTACATACTTATTTCCTTCATTATCAGCAGTAATACCAGTATCAACAATAGTTGCACTTTCTGTTACTAGATTATTTCTAGTAAATAAAATTTCCATGTCATTTGTGTAATTTTCTTTTTTAAAATACATTTATATTCCTCCATTCTATTTATTCAGTTTTGCTCCATAAATCAGGAGCTCTACTAGATTTTGATTGACTATTTTCTTTCGCTATTAAAGAACCAATACTTACTTGGTCACCTTCTCCACTCACTCCTGGGATGTAAGAGTTAACTTTCATTTTCTGTTCAACTACAGATTCAATTCCCTTTGACCAATCTTCATTTTCTGAATCTATTTCAGTCATCGTTGATTCCCAATCATCTTTTAAACATTTTTCAATAGATCTATTACTTAATGTATATTTTTTTTCTTGTGCATAGCTTAAAGCTTTTTTAAATAAATTTTGCCTATCTTCTTTAGCTTTCATCTCATCTATTTGCTTTTGCATCTCCATCATTTGTTTGTCTTTAGGATCAGTGATTAATTCTGGATATTTTGTTTTTAATTCATTACTAAATTCATTTTCCCAAGTACCTTTTTCCTTCATGGTTTTAATAGCCTTAGAATGATAAGTATTTCTTTCACTATCCATAAATTGTTGAAATACCTTATCTGACTTAATCTTCCCTTTAAATACATCAAGTGTTGGTTCTTCACTCTTGAATGTCTCCTCAATGTCTGTTCCAGCCAATAGAGAATTAATATCCTCATCCTCTTTTGCATTTTTAATTTTTTCTAACAAATCTTTCTTTAACATATTTCCTCCTTATCCCCTAGACCGTTTTAAACGCCCTAAGACACAATTTATTTTTGTAATATAATTTATCTACTTGTACACGAAATACGCCCACAAGCTAAAATTTGTGTATAAAAATAAGCCTTATTGCTAAGGACTTAATTACTTATTATTTGTACCTAAAACATTTCTTTCAATTCTGTCCTCTACTCTTCTATTCATCCACATTAAAGCCTCTTCGATATGTGTTAAAGCACATGCATTTTCCCTTGAACTAAATGGTCCAGCTTGAAAAGACTTTAATCTATCTCTTACTATTTCCAATAGGTCAGTATCAATTACTCCATGTATTGAATTAGATTCATTTCTTGGACCGTTTTGAAATTGTATTTCTGCATATACTGATTCTGAATTATTTCCATTACACCATGAAGTTTTTCCATGTTGGCATATTAAATATTCGTGATTAGCTCCTCCATTGCCTTTCGTGTCTATAGAATAAACATCATTTAATTTTTCTCTCTTTTGGATTGTACTTAATTCTTTCATCTTTCAATTCCTCCTAAAATAAAAATAAGCCTATAACGTTAGACTTAAATGAGATATTGAATCACCTCTTTAAACTTTCTGCTCTTGATTTAAACTGTTTGTTAAGTCTTTCTACTAATTCATCCATAGATATTGATGACTCATTTTGTATCTTTATTTGATTTTTCACTTCTGTATGCATTCCTATAACTTTATCTTCTAAAGATTTATAAACCTCACAACTTTCTTTCTCTACTTTATATCTTTTGTAATCTACTACAATCCAAATACCAATAAGTATCATTGATATAAAGGGGATTATTAAGCTAAATATTTTAATCACCTCCTTAATTTTAGATATAAAAATAACACCTACTATTTAAGTAAGTGCTTCATGTTTTTCTTTCCATTCCTCAAAGCTTTGCCAATTAATATTTTGTTTTGTTGAGTTGTCCATTCGCATTTTAGGTCGCCAATCAGCATTTGGAATATCAACATAGGTACAATGGCAAAAACAATGTTGTGGTAAATTTACAGGTTTTTTATCTACCGGATAATCTTTGTTATCATACTGGCCACAATCTCCACAAGTGTTATTACATAGAGTAGCCATATAAAGCACTCTTTTTATGTTATGTTCTTCTCTCCAAACATCACTTATTCCCTCTTGAACTCTAGCAATATTATCTTGTACTAACCTTTTAGTTTCATATCCATTAGAATTATATTTCTTTTTAATCTTAGCTTCTATTTCATTAGCAGATGTTTTACCATTAAGAAAATCATTAATTTCTAGTTGTAAATCTTTTTGAATGGCATTTTTATTATCCCATAGCCTGTCACTCCACAACTTATTATCTACTTTAGCACTAATTATATCCTTTAGAGTTTCATCATCTACAGGCTTAATATCCCAACTAGTATTCATTCCTATATCATGTAGATAGTTGTTGATATTATATTTTTCTTTGCCAATAGATTTTAAAAGCTTGTCAGTTAATTTAGTTTCATTAACTAATTCACCTTGAACTTTATCTCTAATAAATTTACTTAGCTTTTCTTTTAATTTTTGCTTTTCAATACTTCCAATAGATAATACACTATCGGTAATAGTATAAGATAGCATTACTTTAGCAATTTCAGTTAATATATCATCTCTATTGTTTATTTGCCACTTATAAGCTTCCTGTAGTTGCTCATCTGATTTATTATATAGTTCTTCTGTAAATTCTAATTCTTTATCAACATAAAATTTCTGATTATTGTTTAGCTTCATGGTCCATCACAACCTTATCTAAATCAAATTGTCCCATTTCTTCTTGTTGTTCTTTTTTAACTTTTTCAGCTTCAGAAACTTTATTATTAACAAAACTAAATCTACCTCTAGCAGTATCCTTAGAAATAACTCCATCTGGAGTTTGATTTAACATTTGAGCTGTTGCTAAATCATCTGCTGGAATACTTGGAGTATAAAGCGCTTTAGAGTCTTTATAATCATATTTTTTATTTTTCTTAAGATCCAAATATATAAATAGAAATCTCAATCTATTTTTTACAATATTCTTATGTGCTTTAATTTGTAAATTACACTTATTACCCAAAACAATTAATCTTGATTGTAATGTTACACCACTTAAATTAGATTGAAGCTTTTCATTATGATTTATATGGCAAGCTATTTGATACATTGTATCTTCATATCTATCCAGTGTGTTTTGAATAAAAGTATCGTTAATTTCTTTAATCAACCACTTTGAATCTGCCTTCTCACCTGGCAACTGAATAATCCCTTTTCTTTTCATATCCGGAATATCATCATCATCTATTTGTGCATTTTTAAATAGTAAATAAGCATTTCTAAAGTCACTTATTTCATTACCTATATCAGATAGATTGGTTTCAAAAGCATCTTGTAGTCCCTTTAAATCTTTATATAAACTATCATCTGTTTCCTCTTCTGTTAATTTTCCAATAGTAATAGGAACTTCACCAAACATATTTTTACTTGGTTTAGCTATTTCATTGAATTTATTATCAAAGTGATAAATATACTCTGCTGTATAAACATCAATATAAGATGTAGTTTTATCAAAATCATTTTTAAAAGCATGAATAAAAAATAAAACCTTATTTGAAGATTTATTATAGTAAGCATATCCTTCAGTAGGCTTTATAAGTTTGCTGCAAAATTCAGCATTATCGTCAATATAATAAAGTTCATATATTTGTGTAAATATTAAAAGATACTTCATAACATCAGTATCATGTAATTCATTCCAATGAGCTGTATAATACTCAATGTCTTTTATTATATTCTCATCATCAGACCTTGATCCATAAGTAATGTCATTACCTAGCGTGTAGGCAACTTCTTCTTTAATAAATTTCTTAATATAGTTTACATTAATCTTAAGATTCGACCTCTCAGTTACAAATAAATACTTTCTTATAGCATCAGTATCACCTTTATAATACCTATACATCTTTTCATAGATATTTTTAAATACCCGATAAGATCCATAAGCTTTTTTAACTAAAGCTAAATGTTCTGGATTATGTAAGTCTAATCCTATTTCTTTCTTAAATAGTTTCTTTACTAAATCACTTATTTTCATGTTCTCACCTCCTATAAACCAAATTTTCTTCTATCAAGAATAGTAACTTTTCCAATAGTTTGTATTGTCTTTATTTTATTTTCTAACTCAGCCAAATTATCAGGTGCATCATCATGAACTGAATATAATTGACCTTGGAAATCTAATATTTCATCAATAGCAGCTTTACTATCTTCACAATCAGATGCAATAATAATTTGTCCATTGTTTACTGGATCTACAATAGTGCTTATTTTTTCATCCTTATTTTTCTTTTGCATTTCATTAATCCACTCATATTTTTTATTTTTAAGTATTTCACTTGCTGCAATTAATTCTTTAATTTTAATTACATCAGCACCTTGATAAGTATTTTTTTCAACATTAATATGAGTAGCATCTAAATTTCTTTCAAGTACTTCAACAACCTTTTCACAGTATTGATTAAATGTCATTTTCCTATGGACTATATCTCTTATATAAGTAAAATCATTAGTTGCTTTACTTCCAACCATAATATTTGTGCTATCTGATTTTTTATTAGTAGTACTTGCTGGATCCACACTAAGCATAGTTTTAGTAAAGTCATGTGTTTCAATTTCTTCCTTAGTTTGAGTTCTAACACTCTTGAACCACTTTTCACCAATACTAGAAGCATCATTCATAAGCTCACTCATAAAAGCAACTCTATTTTCCCAATACTTAACAGCCAAATCATTAAAACAATCCCATTTCTCAGGCCACCATACTTGAAATTGCATTTCTTCTTTGTGGTCCTCATAGAATTGCTTTGCTTTAGCTTTTCTTTCATCTTTATTAAGCTTTTCATCAAAATAAATATCATGGCATTGTAACCATAAACCAGGTTTAAATTCATCTTCAACGGTTTCTCCATATTCAAAAATATCCTCTACGGTTTGCCCTGGTTCTAATATTATTGCACGCCTTAAAATAGTATAATAATCATTATTTCTACTCAATCGGCTCATAAGACAATCAATATGAAGCACAGTACCAATTGCTATTACTTTAGTAGCAGATTTTATCTTTTTACCATTTCTAAATACAGCCTTATCTCCAACTTCTTCAATTTCCTTAGTCCATTTAGAATACTGTTTATCCCTTGCAGCATCAGTTAAAATATTCTTTTCATCTTGGAAGTCATCACCGATAAATACTGTTGGTCTTATCTCTCCCCATTTTGTACCCCTTACGGAAGTTCCAGATCCGACTGTCCTAATATAAGTTCCATTTACGAACTCTACCTCATTAGCATTTATAGTGTATCTTTCTCCATTTGATTTTACCTTTTTACCATTAATAAGTTTTCCAAATACCTTAATTATCTTTTTATTTTCATTAAATTGATTTTTAATAGAGTCTAAGAATTGTGTTGCATCAGTATCAGTCTTGGCCCCGATAAGTGTATATAAACTCTTTTGATAGCAGTGCAACCATATTCCAACAGCCATATCAAATATCGTAGTCTTGGCCATACCACGCGGTTCTATTACACAAGCCTTATCATGCTTATCTTCTATAAAAATATCATTTGCTATATCCCAAAGCTCATAATGTCCTTTAGATAATTGCCTAGCTACATTAGAGTCCTTTACAACAAATGTATCACTCATAAAATACAAACAGAAAAATTCAATATCTATTTCACCTAGTGCCCTTGCAAGTTCATCTAAATCACTATTATTAGCTTCCATGAGTGCTTTAGATGTTTTACTATTATAATGCTTAGTTAAATATTTATTAAGCAAATAAACTTCATATTTAATTTCTGTATCAAATTTCAAATTATCAAAGTAAATCATCTTGGCACCTCCTACTTTCACTTAATCTTTGCATATATTACTCTAATTTAAATATTAATTTCCTTCTAATTTCTTCATTAGTTAGTTCCTTATCAGTTTCTATACTGCAACGTAAGTCAACATTATTATAATTAACTCTTACATTGGCAGCTCTTATAACATAGCTACTTCCTAAAAAAGTTCATATTCATATTCTATACTTCGTATTTGTATATTCTCTATTTTCATGATTTATCGCCCCTTTTATTAAAATTTCAAAATTCAAACTATCTTAATGGTGTCAGAAATAGGATTTGAACCTATAAACATCAGGTCTTTTTTATTGCATGCCCCCTGACTCGTCTACCAATTGCGACATCCCGACATAATAAAAGCACCTAGATAAACTCTAAGTGCTAATTTCCCAATTTATTGTTTTTCTTCATATTCTTTTCTATATCTATAATAAGTTGGTTTAGTAATATCTAATAGTTTCATACATTCAGTAGGTTTAATAGATCCATCAAGAACTCGTTTATATTCCTTAACAAATTCTTTAAAATCTAATGCTCTTGGTCTACCATAATCACCCCATTCACCTCTAGCTTTTTTAGCAGCAATACCTTCACTTTGTCTTTTCTCTTTTTTTTCTATTTCAGCCTGAGCAAATGAAGCATACATTTCTATAAGCATATTATTTATAGTCTCCATTATCATATTGGCTATATTAGAATCTTTAGGTAATTCAATAAGAGTTGTTGGTATTTCTAAAACCATTAGTCTTATACCATTATCTTTCATTTTCCTTATTTCTTTTAAAATAAGTTGTTTATTTCTACCCAATCTATCAAGTTCAGTAACTATTAATGCAATGCATTCATTAGGATTGGCTTTTTTAACAAGATCCATATCTTTAATCAAATCATCATAGTATGGTCGATTAAAATTCTTTCCAGTTTGTTTGTCTGTATAAATCTCATTTATTAAACTAATATTTTCTTTAGAAATAAACTCATTAATTTCTTTAATACCTCTATCTAAGTGTTGTTCATGCGTTGAAGTTCTATGGTAAGCAAAATATAACATCTCAATACCCCCAGTTTAAAAAATATAATAAAATTTTATAGAGCTTAGTGACAGGTTTTTGATATTCTGTAATTTAGAATATACCCCTATCATGTTTTTATTCTCTATAATTTTATCTTACTCCCATAGTATCGTAATGTCAACACAATATTTCGATACCTTTTTATATTGTTTTATATTCCTTAAACCCATTAACTAGGTAAGCATTTCTATGGTATTGAAAAGTATACTTTCCGATACTATCTACTTAGCTTTATCTTTAGGCAACTCAATAACATTATCCTTTTGTACTTGCTTCAACATATCATCTATGCTTACTGGTGGATTATTCTTATCTCCTGTAGATGATTGTTCTATCTTAGTAGTTGCCTTGCCTAACGTTCTATCTACTATCTCGACATTAGCTTTTAACCTAGTTCCAGCGTCGACTTCCTTGTCATTAGCTATTTCTCTAATATTTTCAATGGCTTCACCTAATATTCTCGTATAAGATCGCTTGGCTTCATCAATTATCCCATTATCAAAATCATGTGAGCGCTTGTTAAGCTCTGCCTTAAATTCTTCATCTTGATTCTTCCACCTACTTATTGTTTCTCTACGACATCCTATATCATTTGCAATCTCTTGAATCGTCTTAGTTCCAATGCATAATTGATCTATACATTCTCTTTGTTGTTCTGTTAACATAGTACTTAAACACCTCCTTGATTGTATTAGTCACATCATCACATTAATTTTTATTAAATGTAACATATAATATATATTTCTACTCATCTATTAGATTCATAGACAAACTTTAAATACTTTCTAATATAATTTATCATCTAATTAAATACCTTCTTATATAAGCTAATAAGCATATATGAATTAATATAAATAGCATTATAAAAAGGGGTACGTTTTTAACCTATAGTTACATGTTAAGTATTAATTTATAGCATGTAGTTTATAGCCTATTTCGTACCCTTTTCTATTTCATTAATTAGTTTCTTAGTTTCCATATATAATTGATTTTCCTTATTAACTTTATATTTTTTAACTTTGAAGTAATACTTGTTTTCTATAGTACTTATTATTACAGCTATTTCTCCACTTGATAGTTGAAGTTCTGTAAGTGTTATTTCTCCATTTATATACTTATCCTGGAGCTTAAAGAAAGCATTTATATAAGCTTTGTTCTTCCAGAAAGACTTATATTCTTCTATGCTACATTGCTGCACTTCTCTAGTATCTTTGCATAATCTAAAGTAGTAATAACCATCCTTATATATTATCCTTTTATCCTGGAGAGTGTTATCCCACTTTATTATTGTTTTTTCTGTAACATCTGATTTACTAGCTATATCCTTTACTGTATTGGGTTCTTCTAATGTTCTTATATTAAAGTATGTTACAAACTTATCTGCTCTATTAGAGTTATAAGTACTATTAATTATGTTTTTAAGTTTCTTGTATGATTCATCAGTAGTTTTCTTTATTTCATAGATATACTTATTCTTTTCTTTGTATTTATCTATGAGATCATAACCAACCTTTTTAAGTCTTATCTGTAGGTTATTTCTTCTTTCTATCTGCTTTAAAGTATTTAAATTAACCTTAAGTACATCTTTAAGTTTATTTCTATCACACTTCATGGCTTTTAAATCATAATTAAAACATAATAAGCTAAGTATGCTGTTAATGATTGAATAATAGTTGTTATAAAGGATAGTATTCTATCAACTACAAGTTCTTTTTTAAATGTATCTATAAAATTGAGAGTTGCGCTTAATGTAGCATACATTAATGCTATCCATGCTATTACTGTAATCATATTTCTCACCTACTTTCTGTTTTATTGCATTAAAAAGAACCCTATTTCTAGAGTTCTTATAATTTCATTATTTCTTCATATTCTCTTGTTTTCATTTCATAAATTATCCAATATACAGTTAAATCAATTAATTTCTTTAAATCATCTATATCTTTATCTGCCCATTTTTGAACATAATGTGTTGCATCATTCCCTAGCCAAGTTGCTCCTTTAGCCATTTTTTGAATTTTCGGATTATCAACCATAGTATTAATACATTTTCCAAGCATCATTTTTTTAACTTCCTCTTCTTTTTCAGGATTATTATATATTATATAATCCTTAATAAGATATTCTAAAGATTTACGATACCCCATTCCAGCTATTTCATCTAAGCCATGTGTTTCTGCTATTAGGGATTGATTATATGTATCAATGAATTTTTGTGATATTTCATTTATTTGGTCATCAAATATTTTTTTGATTGAATTCTTAGGGAAAATATCTTTTATTCCATAACCCCAGCATTCATTTTCTCCTTCAACACCATTATAATAAACATATTTCACTATGAAAACTTCTTTGCAAGTTGGACATTCTAATATAGCAATTTTAGTGAGTCTATCTGATGATAATATCTCTCCATACATATTAGGTAATATCCCTTTGTAACATAATGGACATTCTTCTATTTTTGATAATCCATTTTTAATGCAGTAATCATCATAATTATCTATATTTCCATCTAAGTAGTCTAATTCATTAAACGCTCCCACTATTCTCCCTCCTTTTTTAATAATTATACAGCATTCTTCATATTATAACAAATAAAACCAGTAGAGTTGATGTACTATATATCGTGTCTGGAGGTTTACACCTACCTTTCACATTTAAATTTAATTAGGAGGATAAAACCCTACTGGTCTATAAGCATAACAAAAATACCCCATACAACCTAGTAATGTCTTAAGTTTATACTTGAGATTTCAGTTGTATAGGATATTTATAAAAGGGTATTGAGAATTTATGAGAGGTTTAAATTTAATTCTTTACACTTACTATTTTAAAGCTTTAATCTTAGAAAATTATTCTTCTTTTATTCCAAAATTATTCCACCCTTTAAGGTTTTTCTTATTTACCAACTTAATATTGTAAATTAATAATTATTCAATTCTCCTAACTCAACTCTGCTGAATAATTCTGTTTGTACATCTTGTATAATTAATTTATTTTCTTTCAAATCAAAACCTATCTTCATTTCACAAGTTTTCATAGTTCTTTGTAGCATATTCAAAAAGAAATTTATTCTTTCTTTTGCTTCCAATTTATCATTATCTACCAACTTTATCACCTCACTATACTTCTCCCAATATACATTGTCTCTATATTGTTTCTTGTATATAAACCACTAATTTATCATCTTCACTTTGTATTTCAGTTACAAAATATTCTGCATAATCGGCTATGTCACTATAGTTAGGATAAAAACTTTCTCCAGTATTATTTTCTTTAATCCTAACTACCTGATAAGTTCTGATACATTTAAATATGTCTTTTAATTTTATATCCATACTTTTTCTTCCTTTCTACATACTGGTACCGACAATTATGTCGGTACCAAACTTTAGAATTATAAATTATTATTCAAATAAACAAATTTTACAAGTACATTCCACACATTCGCAATTCCCTTCACATTCATCACATATCTTCATATCTTTTAATTGTTGTTTAGTTGGTTTTATTACTATATATCCATTTTCTTTTACAAATTTTAAAGCTTCTTCTAAAATCAAAATCATTCCTCCTATCTACAAATTATTTAATTCCATTTCTCCCACATAAATATATGCTCTAGTATCTTATTCTTTCTCTTATTCACTTGGCTTTGGCTTAGATGCAGTTTAAAAGATATTTGAACCTCGTTCATGTTATCTTTATATATCATAGAAAGCATTTTTTTATAATTATCCCTAAGTTGTCCTACTTTCCATTCCATTTCTGCTACTATTGATTCAAGATCACCTAATTGACTTAATATATTTTCTCTTTCCAATTCTTTTTTTTCTTTTCTTCTTAACTTCATATCTGTCAACTTAATTACTTGACTTTCAACATAACTTGTACAACTAGATGATGTTTGAACTCTTTCATCAAACCCTGGTGATGATGATTCTTCATCTACATTAATATACTTGCAATTTTTTAGTTCATTGTTTAAGTCAATTAACTGTTTATTTAATACAGTTAATTGACTATTCAGACCTTTGTATATCCTCTCTCTATTGAAATATTTATATAATTTATCTTCTGTTTCCTTATAAAGTATTCTTTTATATTTTTGCATCCTATACCTCCCTGAAGTCTATTAGGATATTTACCACCTATATCCACCAAATCTTACATTAGAAGATTTTTTTCTTCTTACTCCACTTTCTTTTTGATAAGCATAAAATTCTCTATCAGCTTTTGCTCTTCTAGCTGCTATATCCTTTATTGTTAATTCTGTAAGCTCTTTTGGTGTCATGACCTAACTCTCCTTTAACCTTTGTTCTAATCTTAAAATCTTTTCTTGCTTAATACCTTCTATTTTATTAGAATCAAATATCAATTTCATTTGTTCCAACATTATTTCTACGTCTGCGACTTCTTCTTCTACATTGTGAATCTTACCTCTTTTAAACTTAGAAATAGCTTGTGTTAGTTCTGCCATTTCCTCTATAACAATATCTAATTGTCCATACTCTCCATATTCTGCTATAGCTTTCTTGTAGACATCATATTTAGTTCCAACTGTAAACTTAGTTACTTCCTTTACCCTATTTTCTACATAATCTTTCATTTTTATTACTCCTCTTATTTTGAAATTGATAATTATTTGAGAATAAGGGTTTATAACTATATTGCTATTGCTCTTATTCTCTATTTAATTAGTTAATACTTTCTTTTCTGCATACACTTTTTAACGGTCCATAAAATACTCCTTGATGATAAATAATATAATTTTGTTCCTGCTCCATAAACAATTCAAATACTGAATTTTTCTTAAAATCTTCATGTAACTTTGTATCATTTTCTATAAATACAACTTTTGGTTTATCCCAAAAACTTATTTGAGTATTCATTAGAATGGCATATCTCCATCATCTACCGGGGTTATATCTTCATCAAAGTTCGTATCATTAAATGGATTATTTTGTGATGAATTATCATTCTTCTTTCCTCCAATCAATTTAATTCCACCATACATATCTGCTGTAATTTCTGTTGCATATCCTTTAGTACCATCTTGTTTATCCCATGATCTAGTACTTATCTTTCCACTTACAGCTACCTGTGTACCTTTTGTTAAATAACTAGATAAGTTCTCAGCACTTTTACCCCATAATACTATTGGTATAAAATCTGTTTTCTTATGTTCTCCATATCCATCATCTATAGCTACCTTAAATTTTGCTACAGCTGTTCCTTTACCTGCTGTAAATTGTAATTCTGCATCTGCGACTAATCTTCCTATACCAACCCATTTATTCATTTATTTATCCTCCTTCAAATACATATCATGATAAGTTACACCTACTGCATAAGCTTGCCATATATCTTTTTTAAATCCATAAAACCAACCTTGCTCTTTCTTTGTACCTTTTCCCTTGTTACTTGTGTTAGGTGCAAATCTATCTATTAAAGCTTGTATTATATTGCTATCTTTAGCTTTCATACTGTTGCATAAGTTAATCTTTTCATCTTTTCTATAGATATACTTTAAATTTGGTGGTGTACTTAACTGATTAGTAAAATATATGGTTTCCTTAAGCCTTCCTATAAAAACGCAAGTTTCAAATATACTCTGTCCCACAGCCATTCCATATGATGCTATCATTTCAATAGCGACATGATTTATAGATTCTTCCCTACAGAAATCTTCATATTCGCCAGAACAAATCTTGTATAATAATTGTTCATTATCTATCTTTTCAGCTATTAATGGTTTAAAGTTGCTTTCTTTTATAAGAACTACTCCACTTTCTATATTTCCTGGATCTATTGCTAATATCATGCTTTCACCCTCTTCAAGTTAAAATATAATGAAAAACTTAATATGATTCCTATAATACTATCTACGTTACTTGGTGTTATACTTCCATCTATAAGTAATTCTAATAGTTGCCATATTAATGTTATTGTTGAGCCAATTCCTATTAATATTAGCCATTCTTCTATTTTTACTTTCAAAACTTCACCTACTTTTTAATGCAAGGGGAATTAATCCCCTCACTTCTATGCTATTATTTCAATATTTTCATTTTCTTTTAACGCTTCTTTTAGATATTCTTTAATTCCTAATATTGCTGTGTTTCTCCATGCTCCTCCATCAGCTTCAAATATTGCTGCTTTTGGACCATCTTTCATTCTAAATATGAACTTACTTAAAGGTTGTTCTATCTCTGGGAATGTTCTATATGGTGCTAAACTTACTGGATTAGGCACTACAGCTTCAGCCACACTTGCAACTCCTGTTTTTACTGTTACCTTTTGACTTATTCCATCATCACCAGTTGTTTTAACAGCTTCATCTCTTACAAGCCCTGTATATTTTAATAAAACTTCTTTATCTCCTTTATCTGCAAATGAACTTTGTAGCATAATGTTAAATTGCTCTGTATCTAAAAATTGCTCATACCTAATATTAGTTGGTAGCTCTGCTCCTGCTACTAAATAACACTCTCTTTCTCTATCTGTATTTAATGGTCCATATAAATCAACTCTTTTATGTGATGCAACATGTATTAATAACTTAGTGTCTATTGCATCTATATTGCTCTTAATATAATCCACGAATCCTGTTAATGTACTAATGCTTAATCCTTGTGCCCTTGGTTGTTTAACTCTATTTAAATTAACTCTTGAATAAGTTCCTTGATCTAATTCAATAATTGGTTCACTTTCTTCTCCTAATTGTACTAAGTATTGTAATGCTTCTTGTTCTCTCATTTTTATTTCCACCTTTTCTTAATTAATGTGCAAGGTTTAAGCCCCTTGCCATGGCTATATTGATTTAATTATTTAACTAATTTAATACCACTTAAATCTATTGGATCACTTGCTTTTTCTTCTGCTGTTGTTAATATTTCTCCAGTTTCTTCATCTACTCTCATAGTGCTTTGTCCTGGTATTTGCTTTTTGTATTCTGATGCAAGTACTCCACCTTTTCCATCTGTTCCAATAACAATTTTTGCTGATAGTGCTTTACTTGGTGCAAGTTTAGTTTTAGCTATTATATTCACTTCTGTAAGTTCTCTATCTTCTCCAGTAGTTAATGTCATATCTACTGTTAATTTTCTTTTAATTTTCCAATCTGTATTTGGATCAGTAATATTTCCTAGAACCTCTTTAAGTGCCATATTTACCTTTTCTGCTAATGCTCCTTCAGCAAATGTTTCTAAATTAATCATGTTTTCCATATTTATTCTTCCTTCCTATTCTTAATTGATTTGCAATTGATAATTTATAATTACAGCTATCGCTTAAATTGACTGTATTCTCTTTTAATACTTAATAAATTTAAACTACTAATCTTCTATATTCATTTTTCAAGTTTTCTTGTGAAAGTTGTGCATATATTTGAGTCGTAGTTGGAGTAGTATGTCCCAATATGCCTTGTACTCCTTCAATTCTCATTCCTTGATTTAACAATCTAGTTGCTTGAGTCCTTCTGAATTTGTGAGCATGAACTCTTTCTGTTACATCTGTCCTATCTCTTATCTTTTTAATAATTAACTGTAGAGCTCGGGTGCCTATTGGTTGATATGGTGCTTTTTCTGATATAAATAAATAATTTGAATTTCCTTTTCTTGAGCTTATATACTGCTGCATATGAAGTTTAGCTTTAGTTGAAAAGTAAACTATTCTTTGTGCATTTCCTTTTCCAGTAACTTTTATACTCTGTTCGGACCAATTAATATCATCTAAAGTAATATTGTCCAATTCTGATATTCTACAAGCTGTAGAATCTAATAGTTCAAAAAGACATTTTTCTCTTTCTGTTTTACAGGCTTCTCTTAACTTTTCTAAGTTTTCTGCCTTATATCCCTGTAAAATTACTCGAGGGACTTTAGTTTGCTTTAATTTAAAAGCAGGGTTTTTTATTATATATTCCTCATTTTGCAACCATCCAAAGAAGTTTTTTAAACAAGTTATATATCCATTAACAGTACTAGGTTGCTTTCCTTTGCCCAATAGAGCTAAGAACATTCTCAAGTCCATTGTTGAAATCGTGCTGCATGGTTTAGTAAAATATTGATCTAACTTATTAAGAAACAATCTGTAATTATATAATGTTTTACTACTTAAACCTTCCAATCTTTTGCAAGCAAGATATAATTGAGCCTTTTCCTCTATATCGCTACAAACTAAATCTGTACACTTAGTTTGTACTTCATAGTTATACAAAGTCTCATCTATAGTTCTCTTAACTTCTAGTTGTAGATCTAATTTTTGTTCTAAAAAAGGTAATAACAATGTTAATTTTCCCACTAGCTTTATACTTACTTCTTCGTTTAGGTTGCTCATTATTTTTCCTCCTTCATGTGAAATTGATTATTTATTGAGAATGAAGTTTTACAACTATAGCTTCAGTTTCATTCTCTATTTAGCCTTTTACAATTTTTCACCTTTGCAATAGTATTTAATAGTTTTTTCTTCGTTTCCCCTATCACTAAATGTACTTATAATTTCCTTTTGTACATTTGAATTTAATTTTCTTCTAAAGTTATTAATGGTACTTTCTATTTTTTTCATTAACTCATTCCCTCTTTCACCCTGTTTTAGTATTACGCACTAAGCAATTGCTTAAATATACTCTCAAATATCGTTACTGGAATACTATTACCTGCTTGTTTATACAATGCTCTTTTACTGTTTACTTTAGCAGCATTGTAATAATCTTCATCGCTATAACCTTGCAACCTCCAACATTCTAAATCAGTTAAAAATCTGTATTTACCATTTTCCAATTGAATTACTTGTGCTGGACACCTATCTTGTCTTTCAGTAATTGTATAAGCATAATCTTTAATAACTGTTGCTCTTTTAATCCCTTTACTTCCAATACCCTTTAATATACTTGGTTGAGTTACTGTATAGTCTTCAGATACATCAACTTCCAAAAAATCTGATATGTCTTTCATTGGAATTGTTTCAAGAGTTTCAAAGTTAAAGTTTGTTCCATCTAGGCAACTAATAGTAAATACTCTATCACGACTCTGAGGTAATCCAAACTGCATTGCATTTAAAACCTTATAATTATTGGTATACCCTAGTTTCTCCATTTCCTCTAGGTATTTATTGAAATCATGGATCATGTGTTTTGATAAAACATTTTTAACATTTTCCCAAATAACAACTCTTGGTTTCCATTCTCCCATTTGTTTAATAATATTAATTGTTTCCCACATTAAAGATGATCGTGTTTCGCTACCTTCATCTGCTCCCTTTTGGTGTCCTGCAATAGAAAAGTCTTGACATGGTGAACCATGTATTAATATATCGGGTTTAAGATTATATCCAATTACTGATTGGGTTTTGTATGATAAATCTTTTTCAAACATTGCATTATAGCTTTTTACAGCTTTTTCATCTATTTCAACATAATCTATTGCCTTAACATCTATTCCTAAGTTTCTTAATGCTATTCGTGGGCTTCCTATCCCACCAAATAGCTCTAATATTTGTACCACTTAATCACCTCACTATTATTCGTTAAATCTACACTCTAAGTATGACGCACTAAACTATTTTTAATTGGACCTCATTTAGCCTATACTTATTTGCAATTTCAATATATTCCGGATTTAATTCAAATCCTATATAATTTCTATTATTTTTTATGGCCACCATTCCAGTTGTTCCGGACCCCATAAATACATCTAGTATAATTCCATCCTTTGGACACCCTGCAATAATACAAGGTTCTATTAATTTTGGTGGAAATGTAGCAAAATGTGCCTCTTTAAAACTATCTGTAGCAATATTCCATACAGTTCTTTTATTACGCTTCATTAACAAATTAGGACTATTGCCATGACTTTCTCTTTTAACTTCTGCAGAATTATTAAAACATCTATTTTGTGTATATGCTCCGCCACCTCTAAAAGTCTTAGAATTTCCCTTTAACCTTCCACCTTTATTAGGATTTCCAAGAACTCCTTTACTTCCTCGTGGTGGATTAGGATCACCATTTACACAATCTTCTTTAATATTTTCATAGTCATAATAATATCTATTACTTTTTGTAAGTAAAAACATATATTCATGTGCTTTTGTAGGTCTATCCTTCACAGCTTCAGGCATACAATTTGTTTTATTCCAAATAATATCACTTCTTAAATACCATCCATCTTCCTGGAGTGCAAATGCAACTCTCCAAGGTATTCCCATCAAATCTTTAGGTTTTAATCCATCTTCTTTTATTTTTTTAATTCTTTCGTATCTGCCATCTTTAGGATTATGTGACTGCTGTTGATTAAATATTTTATTTTTAACTTCATTTTTTCTATTTCCACCAGTACCAACATAACTATCACCAAGATTAAGCCATAATGTTCCCTCTGGCTTAAGAACTCTCTTAACTTCTCTAAATACTTCAACCATTTCTTTTAAATAATCTTGTAAAGTTTCTTCGAGCCCTATTTGTCCATCTACTCCATAATCTCGTAATCCCCAATAAGGTGGAGATGTTATACAGCAATCTATAGAGTTATCATCTAGTAACTTTAAACCTGCTCTGCAGTCCATATTATAAATTTGATTTATTTCTAACATTATTTCACCTCACTTTGTTCGTCCAATTTACATATTCCGAACTAACTAAGTTCTAATTTTGTGCCATATTCCTTATTGTGTATGTCTACTAATTTCTTAACTTTTTCTATATAATCAGCAAAATCATTTTTATCTTTTATAGCTTCATATTTTACTTTTGTTCCTTGCTTGCTTGTCTTATATATTTTCTTAACCTTAAATCCATCTTTGCATTTTTCTATATATAACCCTAATATCACCAAATCATAATCTTGCTTTTTATTTTCTTTAAGTTCTAAATTAATTTTTGGATATGTTTCTGTAAATCCTAAAACTGCAACATTATTCATTGCTCTACCTCGCTTTCACAGACTTCTGTAATTCTATCTTTTAATTTTTCTACTCTATGCTGTAGTAGATTAACAACTTCATCTACTACTTTTTCAACATTATCGCTCATTTGGTTTCTCACACCTTTCAAACTCGATTACCCAAACATAAGGATTAGCATTGAATCCGTACTGCTCTAACTGGTCTTTCTTTAATGTGCTATTCCATAAATCCATCCATCCCATTAACCAGTGGTCACAAACTTTTATTCCTTCCATTTGTACTGTTTCGCAATCAATATCTTGAAGTCTTTCAACTCTTACATCTGTTACTTTTAAGAAAATACGTGCTGCATCTTTTGGCATATGAATACTTGGTTTCCAAACTCCTAAATTCTTTTCTTTATCTTGAGTAATTGGTATTCTCTTACCTTTTGCATATCCTGCCTTGTACATATACTCTGCTGTCATATTATTTCTTGCAAAGTCTCCAATAGGGTTTGTTATACCCCATGTTTCTCTTACATAAAGTACTTCTCCTGGCATATACGGAACTTTTATTCTTTCTTCAATTTTTGCATCTAATAACTTTTTAAAGCTTCCTTTTCCAAATGCCGCTTTATTAAATTCACAACCATCTTCACATGTGTAACCTATTAAATCTAAATCTTTATCAACTTTTATAACTCTTCTTGTAGTTGTCTTTCTACCCTCTAATATTGCTTGGACCATTTCTGTATTAAATAAAATTGGTTTCATTCTTATCATCCTCACTTTTAGCTAAATAATCACACCATTTAATAAATGCTTTTATTACTGGAGCCGTATTGCTTCCGTCCGCCCATCCACAAAAACCAATAAATCCATCTTTATTGAAAGATATACATTCTCTTCTTGTAAAATAGTGACTATTTATAAAGAAATAGCATTCAACTAGCTTACCATTCGATTTATATTTACTTTTAATCTTTTCGCTCATGTGCATTGTATTAACTGACATCTCATTATTTTTATTAGCTACTTTTATTGATTTATTAAGAACCATTGCAAGTACACATATATCACCTGATGTTATATCATCATAAGTTAAATTCTTGCTCTTAAAATACTTTCTCGCTTCATCCCTATTCATTTTCTTCGTCCTTTCTGACTTAAATTGGCTCTTCATTTTTAGATTTTTCAATATCGCCAATACATTTTTCACATAAGTGTATAGTTCCTTGTATACCAGCTATATTTTTTAATATAAAAACTTTTTCTGTTCCTAATATATTTTTTAAACATCCGCAACACTTATCGGTCCATCCAAGAACTCTAACATTTATATTCATATTTCTTCGCCCTTTCTGACAATAATGAATTACTCTTCATAACTAACTAGCGCATGACTGCCAAAGTTGTTAGCAGCATAGTTAACATCCATAACTTTTACACCTTGGTTCTCTCTTAACCATTTATTTATTAATGCATCAACTTTATTGCAATCTGATTTAAACTCTTTAAACTTCATTTAAATGCCTCCTGTAATTTCAATTTCTTTTCCTGTTACTGTTTTAATAGTCTCTAAATATTTATCCTGTATTATCTGCTGCTTAAATTTTTCTTTAACAGATATAATTATTAAATTATCATTAGCTTCTACAGTTGAATCTTCAAACCATGTTCTATAACTTGTTTCTCCAAATTGATTAAATATTAATTCATGAATAGGAGTATGAAAAGAAAGGGGGAGTTGAGTTGTGTATATTTCTTTTCCTTCTTCACATTCTTTGTCATTATTAACATTCTTTATATTCTTATCATTCTTGTTAGTTGTTACCTCTTTGTTACCTGTTTGTTGGCTCTTTGTTGGCTCTTTGTTAGTGCTTTGTTGGTCGTTTGTTACCTCTTTGTTAGTTTGTTTGTTACCTTCATCTTTTCCACCTTGGTAAAGTCCCCAATTTACTATGGTTACAAGCCTTCCTGTCTTTGTTACTTCCTGTGTTAGAAATTCATAATTTTCGAATTTTTTTAGTGCACTACGTACATTTTGTATTGAAATTCCTTTGCCACACTTGTTACAAATGCTCTCAAGTGAAGTTACTAACATACCTGGATTTGCTTTAAATTGTTTACCCTTCCACTCCCATTCTCTACCAGAATGATTAGCCATTCCTAGAAGGGTGATAAGAATAACCTTGTGTTCTGGTGTAGAATTTTGCCATATAGCTTTTTCAAATAAACATCTATGAAGTTTTACCCACCCTTCATTCATGAAATCACCTACTTATTAACTATTCCTTGACTCACCACTTCATATTTAAATCCTGAAGTTTTTAGAAGCTTATTTAACTCAAGCATATTTTCCTTATTAGCAATTACTTTTAGCTCATAGAAATAAAATTTTTCTTCTTTTAATGGTTGTGCTGATGTTTGTTTAATATCTACTGGAATAGATACTTCTTGCTTAATTGGCTCTACAGTTTTTTCTTCTTTAGGTTGCTCAATTGGTTTTGGATTTTCAGCTTCTTTAATCTTGTCATGTTGTTCTTTTATAAGTGACGAAATTCTTGTTATGTTATGTCCATATTTAATATATTTATAAAAATCATCTGCTTTAAGCTTTGTATTTATATCTGCATTAGCTGCATTAACATAAACTTCAATACTAGCTTTTAGTTGCTCTAATTCTCTTATCTCTGCATCCTGTTGTAGCTTTAACGCTCCTGCTCTTGAACAAATATCTTCCTTAACACTTTTTTTACTAGCTGATAAATTTAAATATTTATCTATTACAGTTAATTGTCTTGAATACTTTTCATCTAGTTTAAGTTCTAATATATAAGCCTTTATAAGCTCTTCTGCCTGATGTTTCTTTTCTTCTCTACGTTTGTTATCAAAAACATTTATACCATCTTTAATAGGCTGTTCAGTATCTGCTATAAGTCCTATTAATTCTTTACATTGACTTTCAAAACTTTTAATAGGTACTTCCATTTCTTTTTTTACTGTTTTTCTAAATCCATCAATCTTATTTCTAAGTCCTGCAAGTTCCTTTTGAGTAGATTTGCAATCTTGAAGGGTTTCTTCTGTAACAACTATTCCTTTATATTTGTTCATTGTTTCACTTAAAGATGCCTTTACATCTTCATAATTTGATGTTATTACTGGTAATTGTTTATTTACTTCTAATTCTTTCATTCTCAATACACCCCTATAAATTTAATTCTTCTGGAAATTCATTTTTACTTTTTTGTGCTGCCTTTTGCATGGCATCTTTTTTCTTATTCAATTGGCTCATGCAGGTGCTTAAGCAATCATTTGTTATATCTTCAACTTTAGCTACTCCAATCCACTCCAAAAATTTGCTTTTTTCAGTTTTTGTTTCATCTATTAATTTATTAATAACAAATGCTGCTGCTTTATCTATTTTTTTCTTTCCATGTTCTGAATCTTGGTCTATTTCTCCACCGTCTACTATATCTGATTCAGCTATTTCAAAAGCCATTATATAAAGATACCTTCTAGCATACGATTGAGTTCCTCCGATATTTTGAATACTACTGCATCCTTTTAAGCTTGCAATTTCAACTGGTGTCGTAAATTCTAATTTACTTTCTAAGTTATCTACATCAACAACGGTCAATGTTGCTAGTTCAGAAGTAAAATGAAATATTGTAGCTAATCCATTTGTATTACATATTTCATTTATACTTGGAAGAAAATCACCTAATTCGAAGTAATCATAGTTAGAATACTTATTTACTCCTGTCTTCTTTAGTTTTTTACCTTGCAAATCAACTCTGCTTTTTTGTAACTTTTGATATATATTTAATTTATTTGTTTCAATTTTTTTAGAATCTGTCATCTAAATTCCTCCTATTTTTTAATATCTGATAAGACACAATCCCAAGTTTCACATGAATCTAAAATCATACTGTATAGTTCTCCATAGTTATTTTCTAAATCCTCGCCCAGTTCTGGATTTTTAACAGATAAGGCATGCACTGCATCTTCTACTATGCTATTAACTACTGCTGACTTTTCTTTAAATCTCTTAAGACTTACCATTGCACACCTCCAGTTTTGTGGTATAATGGAATTGAAAAATTTGCTGTGCTACTAGGAACGCTTTGGTCGGAGTTCTTGGTAGCTTTATAATTTTTAACCTTGTTTCTTAAATAATCTCCCTTAACTCCACACATTTCTCCTATTTCTTCCCATGTATGCTCTAGTTTAAGAAATTCTATTAATCTAACTGCGCTATCATCTAACTTTAAATTAGAGTTTTTAATATACTCTCTTTTAGGTCTTATTCCCATTATTCCTAGAGCAGTATCTAAGCTTTTATTTCCAACTACAGCTAGATATAATGCAAACCAATTCTCTTTCATTGCCTTTCCTCCTTATTAGAATTAATCTTATCTAGTTCTTCTTTAAGTATGTCTCCAAAAGGTCTGTGCTCCCTCCTTTCTCTTTCAGTTGTAGATTTATATATTTCTTCAACTATTCTATTAACATCAAAGATTACTCCCATTTTTACCTCCTAATCTTAAATTAATATTTGTACACATTTTGCATATTTCTATAAATTTAGCTTGTGGTGTAGTTTTCCCAAAACTTACTCTATTAAACTTTATATCATCAGTAGTATCTTTAAGAATATTTATAAATAATTCTTCTCCAACCTTTGTTTTAAGCTCTCTTAAAAACTCATACACCATTTTTAAGTTACCTCCCAGCTTTATCAATTATTTTTGCTAAACAATTTGGACAAATACTTACATTTGTATCTGGTATAACAACTAAATTATTAATCTCTTGGCATATAAAACATCCAGGAGTATACTTTCTTAAAATTATGTCATTTCCTTCTACATAAATTTCTAGTGGATCTTTCTCTGCAATATTTAAGTTCCTTCTTAGTTCCATTGGTATTACTACCCTTCCTAACTCGTCGATTTTTCTTACAATTCCTGTTGATTTCATTTTTACATTCCTCCTAATAATTTTTATTTCCCCTAACATATGGTAAAATTATGTTGAAAGGGGGTGTTTTATATTGGATATTAATAAATTAGTTACAGAAACTATTGATGAGTTTACAAGAAATATTGGTAACGGAAAATATAGAGATCCAATGCTTGAAAATATGGATCCTAATCAAGCTAATGATGCTGGAATTATTATGCTTCTGATGAGATATTCTGAGACACTACTATCTAAATATCACAATGAATTAAAGGAAGAGCTAGCTAAAAGCAACATCAATATTTAATATTATTTTTTATTTTAGCAGCTGCTAAAATAACTTTTTCTGATTCTGTTAACTGCTCTTGAACTGGTACTTCTTGAGCAGTTCCTACTGGAATACCTATTTCATCTCTAACTAATCTTATTTGACTATCTGTAATAACTACTGTACAGTGTGGATCCCAATTCTTTTTTAAATAATCTACTACTGGTTTACATATTTCCTCTAAATTTTTAATTTCATTAACTTTATTCATTTATTAATTCCTCCTTATTGTTTTAAAGATTGTTTATCATTAATATGATTTTGCTTGAATCTAATAAAATATCTTGTGCATGACTTATAGATAAATGTTCTTCTGTTAACATTTCAATAATATTTGCTATAAGTTGCATTTCTTCATCCCTGTTACACTTTAAGGATTTTCCTTGTCCAAAAGCCCATTTAACAGCTTCAAAATAATTTGTTACCTCAACAACTTCCTGCTTTATTTGATTTCTTTTTAAAGTTTCCTCTTCTCCATTAACCTTTTCATTTACAATCAATTTATAAAGCGGTACACCTAATACTTTTGCTATTCTTTCTAAAATTTCAGTATTTGGATTTCTTTTATTATTTTCATAATTCCATAATCCATTTTTTGAAAGTCCACATTTATTTGCAAGTTCTTCTTGGGTAAGTCCTTTTAATTTTCTAAGTTCTTTAATTTTTTCACCAATACTCACTTTTCATTCCTCCTTACAATTTAGTTATTATGTTAAGATAAAAGATTTAATATAAAGTCTCTTATCTTACATTCTCATTTGAGCATTACAACCTCTAATCATAAAAGATACTTCCTTGCTTGGACACCAATTTATGATAGCTTGTTTTCCTGTTTCAAAATCTTTTACTAATGTGTTCTTATATGAATTAACTTCAAGTTTTCTTTTATAATCTCTCCAAAAACTACTGAACACCTTCTTATTAAGTTCTTTATATGCTGGTGCATCTGTTCCACCTAAAATCGCAACTACTTTTTTAGTTCCAAGAGTTCTTAACTCTTCCTGTTGTGAATAATCTATTGTTGTATTATTTTCTAATTTAGTGATTCTACTACCTAGTTCAACTGTTCTTTCATCAATTGCAAATATTGCTTGCAGTTCTTTTGACATTTTAGGAATTGGGTATGCTCCTGTTTTTCTTATAGAAGGTATTACATCAACTGCTAACCACTTTTGAAAATCATAAGCTGCTTTATTATTCGCTTTCATTGCTAGCATATAGAATAAGCTTTCTGGAATAAAATCGTCTTTCTCCACTTGTGGGGAAAAGCCTAAGTCAGTGATAAAACTATTAATTCTTTCCCATTTAGGATATTTCTTGGCACTTTTAATTTGATACCAACCAAACCCTATAGCAGTATCTTCTGCATTAATTGAAATACTTCCATCATCATTTTGAATTGTCCTAACTCGGAATTTTAATTCTGTATCCTTAAATAATTTTGTTTTATCTCCAATTTGAGATACTTCTAAAACTTTTTTATCCATATATTCTCCTCCTTAAATTAACTTGTTATATTATTTTCATTTACTCTAAGCTGAAAATTACTGGATGTAATTGCTTTTGAGTTTTAGATGTGCTTGTCCTTTAGATCGTTATGTTAATTATCTTCTTAAAGGCCTTTTAGCCTGTTATCTTATTGTTTCTTTATCATTTTTTCTTGTATTTGCCTAACCACTTCTTTCATAGTTTCTTCTCCAAAATTCTCAATTAGATTTTCTGCAATTCCTCTATGAAATTCCCTAATAGTTTCTTTATCTGGTTCAACATCAATCACAAATTCATAATTAATCATATTTTTATCTCCGAAAAATAATTATTATATATTGTATGCTTGTCCTACTATTTCGTTACTAAAAGAATACTTCTGGAACAGTGCTATCCAATGCTCCTGATATTCTTATCATTACATCTCTTGTAGGATTTGTTTTTCCATCTTCATCATTTTCTAGCGTAGATAAGTATCCAACAGCTACTTTGCTTTCTTTTGCTAGCTTTCTTATTGTCATGTTTAAGCTTTTTCTTATAAGTTTTATTTTATTCATGATTTCTCCTTTCTTTTGTTTTGTTGTTCGCTACAAGTGAATAATAACATATTCGTTACTATCGAACAATGGTTGTTTTTATTCGTAGTAAACGAACTAGGCAAACTGTTGTTCGTTTACTACGAATTACTTTATTTTCCTTAAATTTTCTTTGACATTGAATTTTTATAGTGTTATTATTGTTCTGTGACAGAGAACTTTTTTGAAGGAGAATGTATTAAATGTTAGGTGATAATATAAGAAACATAAGAAAAGAAAAGAAATTGAGTATTAATAAATTAGCTAAGATTACAGGAATTTCATTAGGTTATTTAAGTGATTTAGAAAATAACAAAGCTAAAAATCCTAGTTTTGATAAATTAAAAATAATTGCTGATGTATTGGAAGTTCAACCTGAAATGTTTTTAAAAAATGATTTAGATATAGAAAATGATTTTTTAAAAGAAGAATCTGAAAGTTATAATACATGTGAATTCGAAACACCTGAAGATGCTATGCAATTCATATTAAAGCAGCCTGCCATAATGGGTTTTGGAGGATTCGATACAAATAAAATGACTAATAAGGAAATAATCGAATTTGCAAATGAATTGTTAAATCAACTTAAGTTATTAGGTTATAAATATAAAAAGTAGGTGTTTTTTTATGTACTCTTGGATTGACGATATAGTTTTAGGCTTATTTGATACCTATAATACATATGGTGTATATGATATGTATGATGCTTTGAATATTAAAATACAAGATTTAACTCGAGATAACATTTTGTTACGTGGTAATGATAGTCTCTACTTTAGAGATTATTTAAATACAGAAATAGTTTTTATTCGTAATGATTTAATATTAGAATCTAGAAAATTTATATTATTACATGAATTAGCACATGCTTTATTACATACTCATATCTTCGAAACTAGATGTAGTAGGAATTGTATAAATAAAGGCAAGCTTGAAAAACAAGCTAATTATTTTGCATTTAAGATGTTAAATATAAATTTTGATGAATTTGATTTAGAAGGTATGTCTTTAGAACAAATAGCAACTTATATTGGAGTCCCCTATGCTCCACTAGCACAAATTATTAATTTATAAAGAAGGTGTTTTTATGAAAATAGCAATATACACTCGTAAAAGTAGATTTACTGGAAAAGGTGAATCTATTGAAAATCAAATACTTAAATGCAAGAAATTTATAGAATTTAAATTTAATATAAATTCAGATAATATTGAACTATTTGTTGATGAAGGATTTTCTGGAAAAAATGAAAATAGACCCGAATATCAAAATATGATATCAAAAATTAAAAATAAAGAGATAGATAGTATAGTAATTTATCAACTTAATAGACTTGGTAGAAATGCTCGTGATATTCATAATACAATGCAATTATGTGAAGATTTAGGAGCAGTTATTTATAGCGCTACTGAAGGATTTGATAGTTCAACTAGTTTTGGTAGAGCTGTTATAGGTATACTTGCATCGTTAGCACAACTTGAACGTGAGCAATTAGCAGAAAGAGTTAAAGATAATATGTATACTCTTGCTAAAATGGGAAGATGGTTAGGTGGTCAAAATCCATTAGGATTTGATGGCACTAGAGAATACTACATTGATGAGAATGGTAAAGAACGTTCTATTACAAAATTAAAAGAAAATAATGATGAGTTAAAAAGTATTAAATCTATATACAAAAAGTATCTTGAAAAAAAATCCTTATCTCAAGTTACCAAATGGTCTTTAGTTAATAATTTAAAAGGTAAAAACAATGGAGATTTTCATTCATCTACTATAAATGCTATTCTTCAAAATCCTGTTTACGTGAAATCTTCAAATGAGGTATTAAATTATCTAATTAAAGAAGGATATGAAGTATGTGGTGAGCCTAATGGGAATGGCATATTGCGTTTTGGAAAAGATGATAATAAAATAGCAGCTATTGCTAAACATAAAGGAATTATAGATACTGATGATTGGATTAAAGTACAAGAAATATTAAAAGAAAATACAGAAAAAGCTCCACGTATGGGAAAAACTAATACAGCACTCCTTACTGGAATATTAAAATGTGAATGTGGTTCTCCTATGAGAGTAGCATATGGTAGATTAAATAAAGATGGTGTGAAACCTTATTATTATGTCTGTACTATGAAAAGTAAATCTGGTGGAACTCGTTGTAAAAGTAAAAATATAAATGGATCTATTATTGAAGAAAAATTAATAAAACATATAAAAAATTATAATAAGAATATCTTAATAGAAGAATTGATAAACTCTTTTAACAAAAGTAAGGAAATAGAAGTTAAATTAACAACTGAAACAATTGATAATGAAATTAATAAATCGAATAAGTCAATTAAACAATTATTAAACAACTTAAAATTATCTATAGATAAAGAAGTAACTGAAATTATTTTAGATGAAATAGCAACTGAGAAAAACAAAATTAAAGGTCTTAAAAATCAAAGAGAAGATATTTTGAAAAATCAATGCGAAGTTTCTATAAATCAAAGTTCTATACTTAATATTATTAATGCTTTAGATGAATTCGATAAAACTTTTGATTCATTAACACATGAACAAAAACAATCAAAATTGAAGACTTTAATAAAAAGCATAACTTACAAAGAAGATGGAAAAGTTCATTTATCTTTTAATCTAAAAAAAAACTAATTAATGCAATAGACAAACTGAATGTAATTGCAAAAAAATATAATATATCGCAATTTAGAACTTCACGGTTGGACTTGGCTTACAGCTGTATGCGTAATGCTTTTTTCTTTAATGCACTGGCCTTGTAGTACCACATGTCTAACAATAAAAAAAGAAACTCAAAGTTTAAAATGGACAGCTATTTCATTTTTAGTTCCAACTATTACTGGAATTACTATATGTTTTGTTTTTACATCAATAATTAGATTACTTGGGTTAGCTTAAATATTTTGTATAATAGCATAGTTTTAACAAAAATATCTCTATGACATTAATTTGCTAAAACATAGTCAAAAAGTGATATATCAAAAAGATTGTTGATACAATTTTTGATATATCACTTTTTATTTTTATATTATATTTTTTAGTTTTACTAAATTGTAATTTTAGTAACTTGTTCTACTTAATTAATAAAATACCTAATACATATAATAGATAAACATGTAAAGGATAGTATACATAGAATAAATATTTCATACCTTTGCCTTTTTGGCCATTATATAATAGCATAAATGGCAATGCTCCTATCATAATCCATTGATAATTAATTAAAAAACTATTGCTTAAACTATAATCTCCATGAGCCCCTGCTAGAAAGATCAATATAGTAAATAATACATAAGATATACTCAAAGCTGCTTTTTTACCTTTACATAGATATAATATTATTCCCAGAATAATCCACCCTATTCCACCTTCTACTAAGAAAGGTGTAGGTAAAAATAACATAATCCCTTGTATTACAGGCATTGGTAAATTAGCTAAAGTAAATAAAACAATAATTCCTATTAATAATGGGATAACAATTAATAACAATCCTAAAAGCATATCTTTAGAATTTTTTTCAGATTTAGATTTCTTTATAAATTCTATTCCTTGTAAAAAAATTGTAATTAAGAACATTGTTTGAAATATATTATTAATTATAGGTAATTCATTTGGATGTGGAATAATCTTTTGTATAACAGTATTTCCTACAGCCATAATTACAGACCACATATACAATCTTCCAATGTATTTTTTTCTATCATGAGTATGATAAAATCCTTCTACAACCATAAATATAAATAATGGTGCTACTATTCTCCCTAACCAATGAAACCATACTGGTATATTCATTGAATAAGGCATAAACTCTGCTATGTGATCAAATGTCATTAATATAAGTGCTAATATTTTGATAGTAAAACCATCAAATCCTTTTTTGATATTTTCCATAATAATTCTCCTAATCTTTTTTATTTACAGTATTTTTTAATTTTTCTTGTAAGTTACTGTTTAAAATGTTAATTAGTCAATTGTTTTTATAATTACTAATGTTAACTTCTTGTGTTAGAAAGAAACAAATCATATCACTTACCGCTCTATAAATAAACCAAGATTCACTTTATAAAACTATTGTGATTTCAGTTCCATGTCCCAGAGCACTACTAATTTTAATGTCTCCACCATGATTATTTATTATTTCTTTTGATATAGCCATTCCGAGTCCTGATCCTTTATGAGCTTCTCCAGTATTTGTTCCTCTATAATATCTGTCAAAAATATGTTTTAAATCTTCTGTACTTATTCCATGTCCATTGTCTTTTATTACTATTGTTATTCTATCTATTTTTTTTAACTCTACCTTTATTGAAACATCTTCATTATTATGAACTACTGCATTAAAGATTAAATTAGTTAATGCTCTTTTTAAAAGTATAGTATCTACTTCCTTTTCAATAACATCTATATTGCTATTAAATTCTATGTCTCTATTTTCATATCTACTGTCATTTAATATATCAATTATTATATTTCTAACTAAAGATACCAAATTAGTATTTTGCTTATTTAAAGTTAAAGCATTGTTCTTTAACCTTGTAGATAAATTAAGTTCATCTACAAGTTCTTTTATATATTTAGATTTACTATATATTATTTCTGTATAGTCTTGAATTTCTTCTTTAGAAAATTCATATTCCTTATCGCTAATAATTTCAGCATATCCTTGAATAGATGCTAATGGAGTTTTAATATCATGAGTAATGTTTGCAAGCCACTCTTCTCTCATTGAATCTAATTCTTTTCTTTCTATCTCATTTCTTCTTAATACATTTGCTAGATCATTTATATTGGCAAAAACATCTTTATAAATTCCTCTTTCTTTAGTGCATAAACCATAATTACCTTTAGCTAATATATCTACATTACTTATTATTTCTCCCATAGGTCTAGTTAATTTTCTACTAAATAAATATCCAAATATTAGAGCTATTATTGCGTCTATAATAAGTGTTAAAACTATTATTATTTTAATTTGATTTATAGCAGTATTCATAGAGTAATTTAGTGTTATTCTATCTGCATATGTAGTTGGCAATGCAAGAATTACATTTACATGATTATCAGTTAAATCTTTTTCTAACAGAAAATTCACATAGGGTCCTATCTTATACTTATAATTGTGAACCATATCAAAAGGTGTATATTTCTTAGGTACATCTTCTGGTTTATTTATATTATATATTTCGTTTCCTTCATCGTTTAAAACTTGTATCCAAGCCCCTAAATTTTCTAATAATATAATTCCATCTTCTTTTATTTCTAAATTGCCATCTTTTTCATACATATACTCTGGAAAATCCCTTGCAAAATCCTCTGGATTTTTTGAATCGTTGTTTTTATAGTTAATATTAACATCTAATAGATACCATCCAAATATAGTTAAGATATTCATTATAACTACCAATATAACAACAGCAACAATAGTAGTTATAAAATTTCCAGTTATTTTCCATTTAGTCTTCATTCTAATCTTCCTTTACAGATAATTTATACCCAAGTCCTCTAACTGTAAGAATATATTTAGGATTAGATGAGTCATCTTCTATTTTTTCTCTTAATTTTCGTATATGAACCATTATTGTATTATCAAATCCAAAGTAATCTTCTCCCCATACCTTATCCCATAGCTTTTCCTTGCTTATTATTTGATTTTGATTATGTGCTAACAAAGATAAAATCTTAAGCTCCTTAGCTGTTAATTCTATTACTTTATCATTTTTCATTAGTTCTGCTCTGCTTTCATTTAGAACATACGGGCCAAATTTAATTATTTTCTCTTCAGTATTATTTTCATTTGAAATTTCATTATTATAACTAACTCTTCTTAAATGTGCTTTTATTCTAAAAGCAACTTCCTTAGGGCTAAATGGTTTAGTTATGTAGTCATCTCCACCAATAGCAAAACCTAAGATTTTATCTAATTCCTCTGTTTTAGCTGATAAGAAAAGTATTGGAACATTAGATGTGCTTCTTATCTCTTTACACATTTCATATCCATCACCATCAGGTAACATTATATCCAGTATAATTAAATCTGGTTTTACTCTTTTAAATTCTGTTAAACCCTCCCTAGAAGTTTGAGCTGTATATATATTACTAAATCCTTCTTTCTTTAATACTGTCTCTAATAATTTTAAAATTTCAATTTCATCATCTACTATTAATATTTTATTATTCACAATATTTCTCTCTCTTTCATTTATTTTTATGCTTCGACAAAATTTTCATATTTTAATTTTACATTAATAGTAGATATTATAAAAGTAATTTATAATTAAAATCTTTTACTATTTGTAAAATTCTTATATGCCATTAAAGGTAATAGAATTATTAATGCTATTGATATTACTACAGCTAAAACCCTATACATAACTGGAATTTGATATCTAACCATTAATTGGCTCATCATAACCCAATTAGGTGTTAATGATATAAAATTAAGTAATGATTTTGATGCAAATCCTTGAATAAAAAATGGAATTCCCATAACTGCTCCACCTAATATAAATGGTATTGCTGCTGACTTAAATGCAGATGATAAGGTTAAGCCTATTTGTGCAAATAGAAATGAGCCTACAGTAATAGATAATATTACTATTATATACATTTGTAATACTGTAATCTCTGATCCACTATTTTCAAAATACCATAGGTTTTTAATAGATGTATCTAAATTCTTAAATCCTTCAAGTGCAAATCCTCTTAATCCAACAAGTAAAGTAAATGAAACATTAATTAATGATAGTGATATTCCAGCTGCTATAGCTTTTGCTATTGTTATATATTTTTTCCCATTTTTAGTTGTATTTATTAGTCCTACCATGTTAGATTCATATTCTTTTGTATAATTTCCTGAGATTGCTATAAACATTACTAATCCTATAAGTGGAATTGATCCTTCTATTTTATAAAATATATCTGCATAAGTTTCTAACATTTCAAAATCTCTAATTAAAATAAATCCAAATCCTAAAAGTAATGCCCAAAGGACTAGAATACTCTTTTTACCTAATATTTTTCTCAATTCTGCTTTTATTAAATTTATCATATTAATTACACCTCTTTTGCATTTTCTAAATCAAAGTAAAACATATATACATCCTCAAATCTTGCAGATGTAGGTTCTACATTTATTTCATTTGGCCTCTTATCTGAAACCACTCTTAATATAGTTGAATTAATATCACTCTGAATACTTACTACCTTGTATTTATCTTGAATTCTATTAATTTCACTTTCATTATTAACACTTATGTTATAAACTTTGTCATTCATATCTGCTAATATCTCTCTATGAGTTCCTTTCATAAGAAGCTTCCCTTTTTTTATCATTATAGTTTCTTTTGCTACTGATTCTATATCTGATATTATGTGAGTTGAAAGTATTATTGTCTTATCTCTAGAAATCTTAGCTATTAAATTTCTAAATCTAGTTCTTTCTTGTGGATCAAGCCCTGCTGTTGGTTCATCTAAAACTATTATCTTAGGATCATTCAATAAAACCTGTGCTATACCAACTCTTCTTTTCATTCCACCTGAAAATTTCCCTATTGCTTTATTTCTAACATCATAAAGACCAACTAATTCTAATAATTCATCAACTTTAGCATTTAAACTTCTACCACTCATTCCTTTTAATGCACCAACATATTGTAAAAATTGTTTTGCTGTAAAGTTCTTATATACTCCAAATTCTTGTGGAAGATATCCAATAACATCTCTATATTTATCATCCATTTTAAATATATCTTCACCGTTATATAATATTTCACCTTTGTCAGGCTTTATAAGTGTAGTTATTTGTTTCATTAAAGTAGTTTTTCCTGCTCCATTAGGCCCTAATAACCCATAAACACCGTTTTCTAATGTAACTGTAATACCGTCATTTGCTCTTTTTCTACCATATATTTTTGTTAAATTTTTTATTTCTAATTTATTCATTATTAATTCCTCCAATTATCTATTTATATATTTTGTTCTACTTATTACAAAGCACAATATAGTTGAGATTATAAAAATCACTACTAATATGACTTTTACTAAAGCTATAACACCAAATTCAGTTCCAAATATATTTATGCTTCCCATATAGCTTCCTATTAGACTGTTAAAGTTAAATATTAAATCATAGTAATTACCATATGAAAATACTGAAAGTACCATTGCTGGCATGAACTTTAGAGTTGATACTACTTTACCTAATACGATAAATACTCCAAACATACTTATTGAACTTATAGATGACACACTTATAAATGAGAAGAACATTGATGCCATAGCCCATCCTTCAAACATTAAAAATGCTATTTTAATATTGTTTAATATGTACGAAATTATCGTTGGATTTCCATTTAGAATTGGTATATTATCAACTATTCTAAATGCTTCTAAATTTCCATTAATAGGTGTTCCCTTCTGAATGTAAGTTATAATAAATATTCCTAATAAATAGATACTATAAACTACTATTGGTATTAAAAGTGATATTACTATTTTAGAATTTAATGATTTATTCTTTTGCTTTGATGAAAGTATAATATCTTTTACTGAAGAGATTATTTCATCAGTGTAAAGATTAGATATAATTATCATTATAATGACAAGCATTGATATATTTATAAGCGGATTAGTTGCTCTGTAGTTAAACACTTGCCAAAATCCTACTTCTTCATATTTTGAACTTTTTAGATTGCTTATTTTTTCTTTTGACATTGAAGAAATTGTTTTAGAAAATTTATCTTCACTATTTTCTTGCTTACTTAGTTCTTCCAAAACTGATACTTTCATATTAAATTTTTCATTTGCTATTTCAGACTTTTCTCTACTATCTTCAATGTATTCTTTTTGATCATCTATATAAGAATTTTTAGTTTCTAGTGCTGGATTAATAAAGGATATAATTAGCAACGTAAAAGTTAAAACTGCTAATGAAATTATCATACCTTTAGATTTAATTAATTTTTTAAATTCCCATCCTATCATTTTTCTCCTCCATATTTCATTTGTTCTTTTTTATGTATATTCCCTTTGGCTATGTCTATATATTAATATTTGAATCTTATATAAAAATATCATTAACCTTAAATGAACCTTAATTAATTTAATAAAGGTTCATTTTCTAAATCGTAATTTTAATTTAATGCAAAAATAAGTGTATAAAAAATGCTCGTTAAATACCTAAATCAGATATTTAACGAGCATTTAAAATTTGCATACAATAATTATAACTATATATAATAAATTATTGTATAAAGCTAGTTATATATATATTAATATATTAAATTGAATAGTTCATATATAATCCTTCTACTTTTGACCAATCAATTATGTTCCAAATATTTTTAACATAATCAGCTCTTAGATTTTTATATTTTAAATAATATGCATGTTCCCAAACATCTATACATAATATAGGAATAAGACCATTACTAATAGGATTATCTTGATTTAGCACATTTGTTACAGATAAATTTCCCTTTTCATCTTTAACTAAAAATCCATATCCAGATCCAAATTGTCCTATTGCAGCATTACTTATTTTGTCTTTCAAATTTTCTAAATTTTCAAAAGTCTTATTTATTTCATCTAATAATTTTCCTTCTGGAGCCTTTTTAGGTGTTGGTGAAAGAATAGAAAAATATAAATTATGGTTAAATACTCCACCACCTTGATTTATAACTCCTTGTCTAATTTCTTCAGGTATAGAATTTACATCAGATAATATTTTTCCTAGTGATTTTCCATTTGCAAATTCTTCATGACCTTTTAAAATATTGTTTAAGTTATTTACATAAGTTTGAAGATGTTTATTATAATGTATATCTACTGTCTCTTTGTCTATATATGGTTCTAAATCATCATAGTTGTATGGTAATTCAATTTTGTTAAACATAATGTATCTCTCCTTAATTTTAATATTTTATTTCTATAAATAGTATCTGTGATTAATATTAATTTTATAATAGTAAAAAATTCAAATATATATTTAATATAATTATATGAGGAATATTTTATATAATTATACCACATTTATACTTTGATTCAAATGTCTTATCATATATCTTAAATACTTTAATCTTTTTTAAAATTAAAAAGATGAAAATTAGAATTAAAATTCTTATTAGAGCATATATGTTATATATAACTTACAATGTAAGTTTATTGATATTATAATTATATTTTTCAAATATGTCTAAACCATCTTTAGCTGCCTCTTTACTCATTTTACTTAAATCAAAAATTAATCCATCTAAATTGTTTATATCACACATAGTGCATAGTTTTAATTTCTCATTCAATTCTTTGAAAGTTTTTTGATTATTACAAAATTCCTCTATAATTTTATTACTAAATCTTATTAAAACGTTTTCTTTTTCGTTAAAACAAGATTGATTCTTTAATTCAATTTTAATTGATACTAATTTCTTAACAATATTATTAATGTTATTAATTACATCTTTGCTCCAGCTTATTTCACTCCAACCTGTTATAATTCCATCTTTACTTATTTCAATGCCACTCAAAATATTGTTTACTGTAAACATGTTTTCTGAAGACACATATTTTTTCTCAATATATTCATGTAACTTCAAGGAATTTTCATACAGTTCTTTAACTTGCAATCTTGCATCAAAAAATTCTTTAGATAGATCTACTTTCTCAAAATTTTGTTTATATTTTTTTACTTTTTCGCCCATATTTTCAACCCCTTAAACCTCTTCTTAATTTCATTATATACCATAATATAATTATTTATATAGTTACATATAAAATTTATTATTTTCAACAAAAAAAAGTAGATATATTTTAAATATATCTACTTTTTTATACATTTTTTATTATATATTTCATAATTAAAAAATATTAACAACTAGTCTTATTTAGTATCTTGTAAAAGCTTCTTTAACTTGTTTTGAACAAGCCATAATTTTTTCTGCTTTCTATTGTAAGATACCATCATATTTTTATTATTTTTATTTTTATCAAGTAATTTTATGTATTCATCATCAGCTATCTTTAATGCATCTTCAATTACTAAAAGTTCATCCCTTGTAAACATACTACTATTTCTCCCTTATTTTAAATTTATATTTTATATCTTATATTTTATATAAATTTTATAGTAAATTCAAATATTATAATATTAATAATGATTATTGGGGTGAAAAACTCAAATTAGATAAAGCAGTATTAAAAATCACTAAAGAAAATTCAATAAGATCCAGTGAACTTATGACATATTATAGGTAAACAAAACCTTAAATTAAGCTTAAATAATGTAATTTAATATACCTTATTAAAAAAGTTTTAGTATAATATACTAGGAACAAATATAAATAGATTTGAGGTATTATTAATGAGTTGTTTAGGTAATATTATTTGGTTCATTTTTGGAGGTTTTGTTAATGCAGTTGGATGGTTTTTAACAGGAATCTTTTGGTGCATAACTATAATAGGTATCCCCATTGGACTTCAATGTTTCAAAATGGCAGGATTACAACTTGCACCTTTTGGAAAAGAAGTTGTGGAAACCGATTCTAGTAGTACAAGCTTTTTATTAAATATATTATGGATTGTATTTGGTGGTTTAGGACTTTGTATTTCTAACCTTTTAAGTGCACTATTATTATGCATTACAATAGTTGGAATACCATTTGCTCTTCAATCTTTTAAATTAGCTAGATTATCCTTAATGCCTTTTGGTAAGGAAATTATATAAGAAATAGACCTGCATAAAGGTAATGTGATTTATGCAGGTCCTATTTTTTATTATTTACTTCTAACTTCTTTTAGTTTATCTTCTATAAGTTTTATTACTTCTTCTTTATCATTTTCATTATTTACATAATCGTATTTATCAATATTTATAATTAAAACTTCTGAGGCATTATAATGTTTATTAACCCAAGCATCATAGCCTTCCCATAATGTTTTATAATATGAAATTAAACCTTCATTAAGTTCATATCCTCTTCCTCGTTTTCTTATCCTATCTAAAATAGTTTCAAATCTTCCACTTAAATAAACCATTAAATCCGGAGCTTTTTTAGGTAGTTCATCTAATTCTCCAAGCATGTTATTAAGTAACTCTTCATATATACTAAACTCTAAATCAGATATTCTGCCCAAATCTCTATTTACTTTAGCAAAATACCAATCCTCATATATACTTCTATCAAGTACATTATTATCATTTACTAAAGCTTTTTTAATACTTTTAAATCTTGTATTTAAAAACCATAATTGAAGTAAAAAAGGGTATCTCTTTTTTTGTATTTCCTCATCATTTGCTGTATAAAAAAGGGGAAGTATTGGATTATCATCTACTGATTCATAAAATACATCCGTTCCAAAATGCTCTCCTATTATTTTTGCTAAACTTGATTTTCCTGCGCCAATCATTGCTCCTACTGTAATCAACATTATTCACCTATGCCCTTTCCTAGATAATATTTTTTCATTAGTAAAAAACTTAATATTAAGTAAATAAATTTGTTTTAATATTTTATTGTGTTTTAAAACAAAAAATAATATTTAATTATCTATCAAATATTATACTCTTAACTACTGCAAAAGCTTCTCTAGTATAGCATACAGGTATAAGATAATAAATGGTTTTATTTGTATATAAATTCACTTCTTTGTAACCATTTCTCTTTGCAAGCATTTTACTTCTAAACCCATGAAAATCAGTTGTAACTATCTTAACACTTAAATTATCAATACTTTTTTTACTATGATCTTCAATTATCTTTTTAGAATATTTAAAGTTTTCATATGTATTTTTTGACTGATTTTCCATCAATATTTTATCTTCAGAAATACCTTCTTCTATTAAATACTTTTTCATAGCTTCTGCTTCAGAAATTCTTTCATCATTTCCTTTTCCACCAGAAACAACAATATAACTGTTATTATTAAATTCATTTATACATTGTAACGCACTATCTAGTCTTGATTTTAAAATATAACTAAGTTGACTACCATTATTTAAACCTGCACCTAGTACTACAATATAATCAGTATTTTCTTTATTGTTTTTTGGACATGATATTATTACTATCTCTACAGCAAGAAATAACACAAGCCATATACATATAAAAAATTTCATTATCTTATTAAATTTTATGAAATGCCTATTAAAAACAAATTTTTGTTTTATAAAATGATATAAAACAAGTATGATACCTAAAATAAAAATAGGTAAACTAAACGCAATCTTTGAACTACTTAAAATATTAACTATACACACATATATAATTAATATGCAGCCTAATAAAATATCATAAATATTCTTCATATAATACTACCTCCATCAATTTACAAATAATAGTATTATTATATCATTTTAATATATATTAACAGTTACAAATATATTAAACTTATGTTCATGAATGTTTGTGACTTAACTAATTGTATAAGTTTTTAATTTTATAAATATGTGTTGTGTATTAAAAATTAAACTCTTCCATACAAGAAATATTTAAATTGAAGCATTAAAAACTAGTGTTAATTTAAGTTATAACAGAGTTAGTGTAGGTGATGATGTAATATGCTATAAATGTTTATCTGATATTTAAAATTTTACTTATTATTTCATATATTATGACTTTTGTTTCTTTATTTGTAGTATCTAATTTTAAAGTATCCATTTTATCATACAAAGCCAAACGTTCTAAACTCCTATTTAATGAATTTCTATCCCTTTTTCCAGATAAAATATCCCTACCAACTCTTTTTAAAAGCTCTTCTTTTCCGCAAGTTAATGTTATTTTGTAGAGTTTAAAACTCTTAAAATTTATATTATCTAATATTAAATCCATAATTTCATCACTTTCAATAAGCCAATTAAATATTACATACTCAATTGATGAGCTTTCTAAAAAATTATTTAATATATGAGTAATATTATTTATAACAATTACTTTATTTTCATCATTAGGAATAAAAGGATTAATCATGGCACACCAGTCTCCATCAAGCCACGCTGAATTAGGCAAAGCTTTATGAAGATTTTCACATATAGTGCTCTTCCCTACTCCCATTGTTCCATTAACAATTATAAGTTTTTTAATCATTTATTACCTCATTAATACATGTTCTAGTGAATTTAATTTTATACTCTAATTAACATAAATTCAACTTTATAACTTTGATATAAATAAAACTTCTATTCAAACTTCAATTTATAACAAATATTCTTACATCATTTATTTTTAATTATGAATTCTGTTCTTTTTATATAACTTTTATCATACATTATATTGAGAAAGCAGTCAGGATACCATTACTAACTAAATAATTAAAAAAATATGCATTTTAAAGCACATAAATAATAAATCTTGCATATATATTATTAGATAGATAAAAAAATTAAAATCTATGGCACTATAGCCAAGCGGTAAGGCAGAGGTCTGCAAAACCTTTAACCCCAGTTCAAATCTGGGTGGTGCCTCCACTAAAGAAAGCTAGTAAACTTGGGAACTCTGCCCTTGCTTACTAGCTTTTTAATTTTAATTTTTCACTGATGTGATACATAGTAATAAAATTATCACTTTGCTCTGCTTTAATTCCTATATTGCTAACAGCATCTGGGTCAATTATAGTATGTGCTGCTCAAGTATCCAGCAGGATAACCTTATAAAAAATAATATTTTACAATAATTCAAAATTAAGTTTTTGAACGTGATGTATTATATAAAGTAAAAAGGAGTTTTTACTTTATGGCTAGAAAATCAAAAAAACTGCAAGAATTACAAATGTTGTTCGATGAAGATGATTTAGACTTTTCATTAATTAATGACACGAGAATAATACAAGAATTACAGGATAAAGTAGAAAAAATTCCTGATTGTAGGAATGAATCTTATATTAAGCATAAATTAAGCGACATAGTAATGCTAACTAACGAATGGTCCGAAATTGAAGCTTTTGGTGTGAAAAAAGAAAAATGGTTAAGACAATATTTAACTTTAGAAAATGGAATACCTTCAGATGATACCATTAGAATAGCGATATCAAATATTGATAGAAGATATTTTTATCAGGCAGTAGTTGAACTTTTTATGGATATAATAAATAAAATAAGCCGTCTAGCAAAAGCTGATAATGATACTTCATATTCAGATGTTATCTCCATAGATGGCAAAACAAGTTGTGGTTCTAAAAGAAATACAACTGATGTGTTATGGGCAAAAGCACTTCATACTCTAAATGCTTATTCAAATGATTATGGGATGTGTGTAGGTCAGGTTTTTATTGATGAAAAAACTAATGAAATTCCAGCAACAAAAGATTTACTTAAAATCATAGATATAAAAGATACTATTGTTACTTAGGATGCTTTAAACACTCAGAAATCAACTGTTGAAGCAGTTATTAAAAATAAAGGTGATTATGTTGGTGCTTTAAAAGGAAATCACGGTAATCTTTTCAATGATGTAAAAGATTATTTTGAAGATGAGGAATTAAAAATCTTAAAGCAAAATAATGAATGTTACTCAGTTACACAAGAAAAGCAACATAGTGCAATTGTAACTAGAGAATACTTTTTAACATCTAATATAAAATGGCTATCTTGTAAAAAAGAGTGGAAAGGCCTCAAATCTATTGGTTTTGAAAAGAAAACTATACGCAAAAGTAATGGAACCGTTGTAAATGAAAATAGATATTTTATTTGTAGTATAGATGATATAAAAACTTTTTCGAGAGCAGTGCGTCAGCACTGGGGCGTTGAGAATTGCTTACATTGGCATTTAGATTTTACTTTTAAGGATGATAAAAATACAACTATGAATAAAAATGGTGCTAAGAATTTGCAAATAATAAAAAAAAAGTATTATCTATTTTAAGAATAGTTCAAACGTTTTATAAAGTAAGTTTAAAGATGATAAGATACAGACTTTCGTTAGATTTTGATAATGAAATAAAAACAATTTTTAAATTATTGAATTATCATGTTATAAATATTCATCTTTTATATTAAATTATCATACCTATAGCGATGCTTGTCTTTTATAATCGAGTAGGAGCTAAATAATTATTTTATTTAGCGTCCTCTCACACCACC
>NZ_CAURTC010000026.1:0-54096 GCF_963527835.1 uncultured Clostridium sp.
GTTTTATCAACCACTCCATATAATTTTGGTGCTTGATTTTCTTCTGGTATTTCTGGAACTTCAGGTGTTTCAGAATTTTCCCCATAGATAACTTGCCAGTTCATTTCTGGACTATTGTCTGATACCCTTTGAACTAAAGCAATGCTTTCTATTTTACCATTTCCTTTTAGCTTAAATCTGTAAGTTCTACCTGGTTCAATATTCTTACCTTCCCATACTGATTTAAGATCTAATACTGTGTAACCATTTTCATAAGTTGCATTACCAGCCAAATAATCTCCAGCAGTGAACTTTACATCACCCTTAATATATAACTTAGGTAACTTAATAGTTTCAGCTCCCTTTTCTACAGAAGATAATACTTCTCCTGCTTCTTGTAAAACTTCATTATTTTTTATAGTAATTTCATATCCTTTATTGTCACCCCATGCTTCTTCATACTTTTGTAGTGAAGCAGTGACATCTAAAGGTGAATATTTTACTTCATCTTCTTTTAACTTTCCACTTCCAAATAGACCTTCTTTTGTAGCCTTTGTTAATTCATCTCTCTTATTTGCATCTGTAGTAGGCGCATCTTGTGCAGCCATCCAAGCAATCATACCACCTAAGTTATTTTCATTAACATACTTAGCTTTTTCTTTGATTGATCTTACATTCTCATAAGTAAAGAATACCCCTGTAGTTGCATCATATAAATATGGTGCCTTAGCTTCATCATCCCAATATTCTTTAATGTTTGGATAATTAGCTTTTAATTTTTCTAAATTTCTATATGACCAAACTCCTGAACGACGACCTCCGTCACCTGAAGTTAATGGTGCTTCATTTATAGCTCCTCTTGATGGTGTTTGGTCTGCATCTTTTGCAGTTAATTCAGCTTGTCCAAATAGACCAGGGTTTTTTACATCTGGACCACTTGATACCTTGTCCCATCCACGAGTATAATATGCTGCTCCAATAACTATCTTTTCAGGCTTAGCACCTTGCTCAATTAAGTAATTAACACTTTCATCAACTGATAAGTTCTTACCCTTTATTGGTTCATTTTTATTAGGATATAATCCAGTTTGGTGTCCACTGACTTCATCCCATGCACCTCTCATGTCATAAGACATTATGTTTGCAAAGTCTACTATCTCAAATAGTTTCTTTACATCGATTCCTATATCAATCTTATCCTTTGGCGCTGGTATAGCAACTGATAATTCGTAATTTTTTTCTAATTCTTTTCCTTGTTCATCTAAAGATTTTCTTAAATCTTGAAGTAATAAAATGTAATTTTTTTTATCTTCAGGTCTTGCGTTTTTAGTTCCTTCATCATTTTTATTATCAACTAGGTCAGGTTTTCTAACCTCTCCTGGGAACTCCCAATCAACATCTACGAAATCCATATTTGCATACTTAATGAATTTCATTACGTTTTTAACAAAATTAGCTCTCTTTTGTGGATTTGCTGTCACTTCAGAGAAATCTCCTGATTTAGACCATCCTCCTAGAGATATGCCTATTTTTAAGTTAGGATTTTCTGCTCTTAGTTGTTGTAGTGCCATTAGTATCCCTGAATTTGGTGTATCCCATTGTACTCCTTCTTGACCTACTGGCGCTCCAACAGCTGCTCCTTTATCTGTAAATATAAGATTTCCATTTGCATCAAAATCTAAAAATGCAAAGTTTAAGTGTGTTAATTGATCTGCTGGGATATCTTTTGGATAGAAGGTTTCTTGACCTCCCCATATAGACCAATCTCCATAGTACATAACATTACGTATTTCCCTTGATTGACTACTTGCAACTTCCAAATTTTCCTTTGCAAAGGCTGTCATACCTGTATGTATAGGTGTACATGACATACCTACCATCATTGTACATACAACAGATGTTACAACCATTGTCCTTAGTTTGTGATTTTTCTTTAAGCTCATAAATATTTTCCTCCTATTAGAAATTTTATTTAAAATTTCAATAAGCAGCTAAAGTTTTTCTTTAGGCACATAAAAGAAAATAATAGATCAAATATGCATGGTATATTTGATGTTACACAAGGAGGCAAGTTTAGTTAATATCGAGTTATTAGCTGAACTTGACGACACAGTATGATGCAAAATAGATAAGCATACTGGTCTATTATTTTTGAAATGTGTCTTAGTTTTTTTAAAACAAAGAAAATCTTATACAATTAATAAATTAATATTAATCGGCAACTGGCTGGCATGGAATTTCTTCTTTAGCCCCTTTAGCTTTGCGTCACTAGATTTCCCTAGCTATGCCTATTAAATTTTATTGAAAGTTGTATACATGTAATTATTTACATTCTTTCGGTCTATTTACACTTTAGAATAACCTGTAAAGACACTTTAAAATATATTATCCCAAAGTAACAAATGCCCTCTTGAATGTAACAATAAAATAACAATGTCTACATAATTCTTATCGTATAAAAACAAATTAACTTTATAGCAAAGTATTTCATTTATGTTACTTTGATCCATTTCATCAAAGTATTCAGCAACCTAATTAAGTATATTCTCTTTCTTTTTACATTGTAAACAAATATATAGTATTTCTTCCTCGTTCAATCTTATCTCTCTAACTACATTGTTATTGGCTTTATTCTAGACTTCATCAGCCTCTCACACTTATAAAATTCTATACTTTCCTATATATGAAAAAAGATGACTAGATTTGAGTTTACAAAATCTAGTCATCTGTATTTTCAATATAATTAATCTCTTAAAGTAGCACCTAATTTATATTCTAAAGATCTTAATATCTTATCATGTACTTTATTAACTTCTTTATCAGTTAATGTTTTATCAGCTCTATATGCAATAGCATAAGCTATACTCTTTTTGCCATCAGGAATTTGCTTTCCTTTATAGATATCGAATAGTTCTACTTTTTCTACTAAATTTCCGCCGGCTTTTCTTATGCAATCTTCAATTTCTTGAACTAATACACTATCTTCTACAAGTAATGCAATATCTCTTGTAACAGCTGGGAATTTAGGTAATGCTTTATATTTTCTATCCATATCAGCATTTTCATATAATGCATCTAAGTTAAGCTCTGCAATAAAGCAAGGTACCTCAATACCATAATTTTCAGTTACATCTAAATGAACTTCTCCTAAAGTACCAACTACATTTTTACCTATAACAATTTTTGCAGTTTTTCCTGGATGATAACTTACATTTTCACTTTCTCTTTCATACTTAGAATTCTTTATTCCAAGACCATCAATTATGTTTTCAATTGCGCCTTTAAGATTTAAATAATCACAATCTCCATACATACCAATAGTTAAGATGTTTCTTTCAGTTGGAATTTTAGTTTCATCTTCATTTTTAATATATACTTTAGCCATTTCAAATAGTCTAACATAGTCATTATTTCTTGAATAGTTTCTTCCTAAACATTCCATCATAGAAGGTATAGTAGTAGTTCTCATAACACTATAATCTTCACCTAAAGGATTTTTGATTTTTACTACATTTCTAAGTTCGCTGTCTTCTGGTGCATTAATTTTGTCAAATACTTTTGGTGATACAAATGAATAACTTATTGATTGATTTAATCCACTACCTGTAGCAAGCATTACTACTTTATCATCTAATAATCTCTTTCTATATTTAGGTTCTCTTGATGTAGCAACGCTAAATATTGTAGCAGGAATAACATCATATCCATGTATTCTAGCTATTTCTTCTGCAATATCTTCTCTAATTGCAATATCTATTCTAAATGTTGGAGCTGTCACATTTAAGTTATCTCCATCAATGTCTGTAAATAAATCAACACTATCTAAGCATTTTTTCATTTCTTCTTTAGAAAGATGTGTTCCAAGGAATTTATTAACCCAATTAGAATCAACAATTACTTTACTTTCTTCTTTTTTCTTATTATAAATATCTATAGTTCCTTCTATAACTTCTCCTGCTTCTAATTCACAAATTAATGAACAAGCTCTCTCTATTGCAAGTTTAGCTAAATTAGGATCTATGTCTTTTTCAAATCTTCCTGAAGCTTCACTTCTTAAGTTTAACTTCTTAGAATTAACTCTTATGTTAGTACCATCAAAGTTTGCAGATTCGAAAATAACTTCAGTTGTATCTTCTTTTATTTCTGAGTTTAATCCACCCATTATTCCAGCTAATCCAATTATTTTATTGTCATCTTTTATGCAAAGCATAGAATCGTCTAATTCTCTTTCAGCTTCATCTAAGGTAGTGAATTTTTCTCCTTGCTTAGCTCTTTCAACTACTATTTTATTAGTAGATATTTCTCTAGCATCATAAGCATGCATCGGTTGACCTAATTCAAGCATAACAAAGTTTGTAATATCAACTATGTTATCTATAGGTCTTATTCCTGATTCAAGAAGTCTTTCTTGCATCCAGCCTGGTGATGGCTTAACTTTTACATTTTTAATTTTTCTTGCCATATATCTTAAACATAATTCATCTTTAACTTCAACCTTTAATTCATTTTCTACATTGCCTTCACCAGAAACTTTATATTCTAAATTAGGCATCTTATAAGTAGTTCTTAAAGCTGCTGCTGTTTCTCTAGCCATACCAACTATGCTTAAACAATCAGGTCTATTTGAAGTTATTTCAAAATCTAATATAGCTTTGTTTAATTTTAATAATTCCTTTATTTCTACTCCTAATTCAGTATCAGTAGGTAATATCATTAGGCCATGAACTGGTTCATCTCCAGCTATACCTAATTCTTCTTCTGAACAGAACATACCATTTGATGGTACCCCTCTAAGCTTACCTTTTTTAATTTTAGTTCCATCTGCTAATGTTGAACCATGTAAAGCTACTGGTACTACATCTTGTTCTTTCATATTTGTTGCAGCTGTAACTATTTGAATAGTCTCAGTTCCAATATCAACTTGACAAATACTTAATTTATCAGCATCTGGATGCTTTTCTATTTTAGTAATTTTTCCTGTAACAACTTTATCTATAACATCACCTTGAATTATTAGTTCTTCTAGTTGTGATCCTGTTAAAGTTAATTTATCTCCTAATTCTTTAGGACTAACATTTATATCAACATAATCTTGTAACCAACTAAATGGTACTTTCATATTTTTTCCTCCTCATTTTTCCTTAAGTTCTTAACTTCTTAACTTCTTTAGAACTTATATTTTTATATTTTTAAGATTCCACTCTGAAGTAATACTAATCTATCAACTTTAAACTAATTTTTTAAAATTGATTTAAGAATCTCATATCACTTTCGTATAATAATCTTATATCATCTATACCATACTTAAGCATTACCATTCTATCAACACCAAATCCGAAAGCAAATCCACTATATACTTCTGGATCTATTCCACAATTTCTAAGTACATTTGGATGAACCATACCACAACCTAAAAGTTCTATCCATCCGCTATTTTTACATACTCTACAACCTTCTCCTCCACATACAAAACAAGTTGCATCCATTTCAGCTGATGGTTCTGTAAATGGGAAATGATGTGGTCTAAACTTAGTTTGAACTTTATCTCCAAACATTTTCTTAGCAAATAATTCTAAAGTTCCTTTTAAATCTGCAAAAGTGACTCCTTTATCTATAACTAAGCCTTCCATTTGATAGAATATAGGTGAATGTGTAGCATCCACTGAGTCTGATCTATAAACTTTACCTGGTGAAATCATCTTAATTGGTGGCTTTTGGTTTTCCATAGTTCTAACTTGAACTGGTGAAGTTTGAGTTCTAAGAACTATATTATCATTTATATATAATGTATCTTGCTCACTTCTAGCAGGATGATTCTTAGGTATATTTAATGCTTCAAAATTATAGTGATCATATTCAACTTCTGGACCTTCTTCAATTGTAAATCCCATTGATACAAATATATCTTCCATATTTTTAAGTGTTAATTCTAATGGATGACTCTTTCCTATAACCTTCTTTTTACCTGGAAGTGAAATATCTATTGTTTCACTAGCAAGTTTTTCAACCTTTTCTTTATCCTTTATTTTCTTTATTGCTGCCTCTAATTTTTCTTCTACTTTAGCTTTTGCTTCATTAACTAGCTTTCCTACTAAAGGTCTTTCTTCTGGAGATAATGCCCCCATACCTCTTAATATTGTAGTAAGTTCTCCCTTTTTTCCTAAGAACTTAACTCTAATTTCTTCTAATTCATTACTTTTAATTGAATTTTCAATTTGCTTTACTGCAAGCTCTTGTAATTCTTTAAGTTTTTCTTTCATGTTTTTTCTCCTTTCAGACATTTTTATGCACAAAAAAATCGCCCCCCTATAAAAGGGACGAATTATCCGCGTTACCACCCTAATTGAAACTTATAAAAACATATTATAAGAATCCAACTTAAAATTTAACGGCATTGACCGCTAGCTACTACTTAATTTCACAGCTAGAACTCCTGAGTGAACTTCAATATTATTTCATTTAAATAAGTTTCCAGTCTATGACTTATTCTCCCTAAAAACTTCCTAATATCTACTCTCTCATTCACAGTTTGTAATTATTTAATTCACTATAATTATACAAATAAACTAATTAAAATTCAATACTAAAAATTTAATTAAAATTTTGTCTTACTTTTTCATAAATTATTATGGATGTTGCTATAGCCACATTTAAAGATTCTGCCCCGCCTGGCATTGGTATTTTTACTCTTCTATCAGCTAAATCTAATACTTCATTAGAAACACCATTTCCTTCATTACCAACTGTAAGTATAGTCTTTCCTCTTAAGTCTTCTTTAAAAAAGTCTTTACTACTTTCAAGAGATGTAACTATTAAGCTAAATCCATCTTTTTTTAATGATTTTATTAATGAAAACTCATCATCATCATAATATATAGGCATATAAAATAGTGATCCCATTGTTGATCTTATTGTTTTCTCATTATATATGTCAACAGTTCCTTTAGATAGCACTATTCCATTTACTCCAGCTGCATGAGCAGTTCTTATTATAGTTCCTAGATTTCCTGGATCTTGTACTTTATCACAAAACAAATAAAAATCCCCTTGAAAATCTAAATTTTTATTATCCATTTTAACTATAGCAATTATTCCTTGAGGATTTTCTGTTGATGCTAATTCTTTAAACAAATTATCCGTAATACAGTATACCTTTTGTTTTTTTATCTTATCTTTATCTATATAATTATCTAATTTTTCATAGCCCACTTCAGTTAATATTAAATAATCTATATCTAAATTTGCTTTTACAGCTTCATCAACAAGTCTAAATCCCTCAATTACATACTTATTTACCTTATTTCTATTTTTTCTCTCTTTGAGTTTTTTAGCTTCTTTATATATGGTATTTTCTTTACTTTCAATAAAAATCAAAGTCTACACCTCAATTATTTTAATCTTACTATCATGCCCTCAAGTTTACTTAAATCTTCTGCTGAACCGATAGCTACTATTATATCTTTAGCATTTACAATGTGATCAGCTGAAGGTGATATATTTATATCTTCGCCTTCTTTAATTGCCATAACATTTATTCCATACTGGCTTCTTAACTTGATTTCTCTTAAGCTTTTTCCATCCCATTCATCTAAAGCTTCAATTTCCATTATGCTATAATCAGAAGATAATTCAATATAATCTAGTATACTAGAAGAAACTAAGTTATGAGCAACTCTAACTCCCATATCTTGTTCTGGTAATATTACCCTATCAGCACCAATTTTATACAAAACCTTAGAATGTATCTTATTATTAGCTTTTGCAATTATGTATTTAACACCTAATTCTTTAACAAGTAAAGTTGCCATAATGCTTGCTTGTATGTTAGATCCTATAGTTACAATTGCAACATCAAAATTTCTAAGTCCTAATGTTCTTAGTGCATTCTCATCAGTAGAATCCATTTGAACTGCATGAGTTACATTATCAGAAATATCTTGAATTATATCTTCGTCTTTATCTATTACTAAAACATCATTTCCTAAGTCATATAAAGTCTTAGCAACCGAAGCACCAAATCGCCCTAACCCAATCACTACAAATTGTTTATTTACCAAAACTAAGTCACTCCTATCCTATCAATATCTTACCTTCTGGATATCTATATCCTTTTTTTTTCTTCCTATTTAATAATGCTAAAATTACAGTTAATGGACCAACCCTACCACAATACATTGTAAGCATTATTACAATTTTTCCTGCAAATGATAATTGCTGAGTTACTCCAGTAGTTAACCCTACTGTACCAAAAGCTGAAGTCGCTTCATAAAGTAAATTTATAAAAGATTGATTTGGTTCCACTATAGTGAGAATCATTGTTACTACCATAACAAGCATCATTGCAATAAAGAATAAAGTAAAGGCTTTATATACTAAATCTTTTGAAAATCTTTTTCCAAAGGCTTCAGTATCTTCTCTTCCTTTCAAAACAGAAATTACTGTTAAGATTAGAACACCAAATGTAGCAGTCTTTAAGCCACCTGCTGTTGATCCTGATGATCCTCCTATAAACATTAATATTATAGTAATTAATTTACCAGACATAGTCATATCATCAGTAGATATACTATTGAAACCTGCTGTTCTTGGTGATACAGATGCAAAAAATGAATTTAATATCTTGTCTTTAAAAGTCATTCCACCTATAGTTTGCATATTATTATATTCAAATAAAAATATACATATAAATCCAAAAATAATTAAAAATATAGTAACTAATAATACCACCTTACAATTAATAGATAATCTTTTAGAACTCTTATTATAATTATATATTTCAAGCCATACTGTAAAACCTAAACCGCCAATTATGATTAGAGCACTTATGCTTAATATTACTACTATATTACTAGAATAACCAGTTAAACTATTAAAATTTCCAAATAAATCAAAACCAGCATTACAAAATGCTGAAATAGAATGAAATATACTGTAAAATAATCCCCTTGAAAATCCAAACTGCGGTATGAACTGAGTTGATAATAATAGTGCTCCAAAAAACTGAACTGAAAATGTTAATGCAAAAACATATTGAACCATTCTTACTAAACCTTCAATATTAAAAGTATTCATAGCTTCTTGCATTAATAATCTATCTCTTAAAGTTATCTTTTTTCCTAATAGTATGGCAATAAATGTAGTAAAAGACATGAATCCCATACCACCAATTTCTATTAGAATTATAATTATAACTTGACCAAAAGTACTCCAATAAGTCCCTGTATCTAATGTAATTAAACCAGTAACACATACTGCTGATGTAGATGTAAAAATAGCATCTATAAAATTTGTACTTTCACCACTGGCAGAAGAAATAGGTAAAGTCAATATAAGTGCTCCTATTAAAACAGCTATAGCAAAACCTATAGCTAACACTTGAACTGCATTAAGTCTTGATTTTTTTGTCAGAACTTTTCCCATACACTCACCTCAAAAGGTTAATTTAAAATTACTTCATTTTATTTTACCTATTTAATATAAATTTTATGTAAACTAAATATATATAAATAATTTCAATATTATAATATTTTTCAATATATAATAAAAATGCGACCTAAGTCGCATTTTGTTAAGCGTTTAATTGTTTTTTAGCTACTTCTACTAAATCAGCAAATGCTTTTGCATCATTTATAGCGATTTCTGATAACATTTTTCTGTTTATATCGATACCAGCTAATTTAATTCCGTTCATGAATTTTGAATATGAAAGACCATTGATTCTTGTTGCTGCATTTATTCTAGCAATCCATAATCTTCTGTAATCTCTCTTCTTATTCTTTCTTCCAACATAAGAATTTCTTAATGCTCTAATTACTGATTCGTTAGCTGTTTTAAATAACTTACTCTTTCCACCGTAGTATCCTTTTGCAAGTTTTAAAACCTTCTTATGATTCTTACGAGCGTTTTTTGCTCTCTTTACTCTTGCCATGCTTTAAACCTCCTCAAATTATAGATATGGTAATAATTTTTTCATTACTTTTTCTTCTGATTTTGATACGTATCCACCTTTTCTAAGATTTCTCTTAGTTTTAGGACTCTTCTTTGTTAATATATGGCTCTTGAATGCTTTTGCTCTCTTAAGCTTTCCTGTACCTGTTTTCTTAAATCTCTTTGCTGCACCTCTGTGGCTTTTCATTTTTGGCATAAATAAAATCCTCCTCTCAAGTTATCCCTTTTTAGGGCCTAAAACCATTGTCATGTTTCTGCCTTCTTTTTTTGGATGCTTTTCTATTTGGCAGACATCTTCCAATTTTTTTGCGAAGTTATCAAGAATTCTTGCTCCAATATGAGTCAATTCCATCTCTCTACCTCTAAATCTAACAGTGATTTTAACTTTATCTCCGTCTAATAAGAATTTTCTGGCATTCTTTGCTTTTATAAAAATATCATGTTCTTCTATAGTAAGACTTACTCTTACTTCTTTAACACTTACAACCTTTTGTTTCTTCTTAGCTTCTTTTTCTTTTTTAGATTGTTCATATATGAACTTACCAAAGTCCATTATTTTACACACTGGAGGGTTTGCATTTGGTGAAATCATCACTAAGTCTAACTCTTGTTCTTCTGCCATTCTCATAGCTTCTCTTGAAGAAATCACACCTAACTGTTCTCCATCATTTGCAACTACTCTTAATTCTTTTTGTCTTATCTCTTCATTAATAAAATAATCTTTACTAATACTTTTCACCTCCGAGGAATTTTATACATAATAAAAGACGGCCATAAGCCGTCTTACACTATCACTATTGATAAAATCTAGAGATATAACCACACTAGTACTTCACAACTGTATGGTGAGAAACGGCTATGTTTCTTCTTTACGAACTAAATTATATCAAGCATTTCATAATGTGTCAATACTTTTTATTATTATTTTTTTATTTTCACATTTCATGCATCCACTACAATATTCGACTCTCTCTCCAAACACACTATTAATAGTCTCTAGGAATTCTCTATTAATAGAATTTTCTTTATTATGGATGATTATCTTTTTAGGAGTGTTTGTAATCAATCCGCTTATCAATATATCTTCTGTGCTAACATCACTCATCTTCTTGCAGTCTGAAAATTCTTCCTTAAATGTTTTTAATAAATCTGTTTCATAATTGTCAGTTACCCTATAGTTCCCACTTTCATCTATGAATATATCTATAAGCTCAATCTTATAATCTTGTATATCAACAAAATACTTTAATAATTTAACAAACTCTTTATACTCCTTTTCAACAATGTAATTTTCAACTACCTTTTGTATTATTTTTTCTATATCTCCTCTAAGTTTCTTCATTCTAAATGTTATAAATCCATTTATATTAATTTCTTGCTTTTCTTTTATACAATCTTTTATCTCTTCAATAATTCCATTCATTTTATTTAAATAATAAATAGAGTTACCATCTTTTAATCCGCTTTCACATTCTAGTACTTTTACAATATCATCCTCTATTTCTAATATTTCATCTTGCTTTAAGAAGAAATAATTTTCTGTTAAAAATTCTAACATTTCTTTTTTTCTATAATTATCAATAACGATTTTATATAAAATATTACTTACATATAAATTAATAATATCTTTTACCTTTTCATTATAATGTTCTTCTTCACAAATGATTTTTATTATATGAGTCGTATCTTCTATGCTTTCCACTAATCCTATTAATATATTTTTTTTCTTTAGCAATTCTCTTAAATCTTGTAATTCACCAACAAAATCTAATTCATCATTATAAGCTAATTTCAAAACAAGCATGGATTTCACTCCCTTCTTACATTAGTATGTAATAAACTTAAAGCTCTTATACTTATAAAAATACTAAATTTTAGATTTTTATATCCTATTGTTTTTTTCTCGATCTTGTAGTAGTTTCTTATTATAAATTATTTATATTAAAGGAGATTTCTATGTATTGTTTTATTGACTATAGATCAACAAAAGAAGAGATTGACAATTTACAAAAACTTAATATTGAGCCCATTTTAGTTCCTAAATCTAATAATGTATATGAATCAATAAATGGTCATCCTGATATTCAAATGAACATATTAAAAAATTCTTCTGAAAATCAAATTATTATTCATAAGGATATACCTTCAGAATTTATAAACTTATTAGATAAAAAGAATATAAAGTATATTCTTTCAAATTCAGCCTTGTCTAATACATATCCTAATGATATTATTTTAAATTCCTTAATTTTAGATGATTACTTTATTCACAACTTAAAATATAGCGATAATAATCTTCTAAATTCTCAATCTTCAAAATTAAAGATAAATGTATCTCAAGGATATACAAAATGTTCTGTATTACCTATTAAAAACAAAGCACTTATAACAAGTGATGTAGGGATTTATTCCACATTAATAGATTATGATTTTGATGTTCTTTTGCTTCCTCCAGGTGATATACTTCTTCCAAATTTAAATTATGGATTTATTGGAGGTACTGGAGGGTTGATTTCTGATAATAAGCTGGCTTTCTTTGGTGAATTAAATCATTATACGTGGGGGAATGAAGTGAATAAGTTTTTATATAAATATGATGTTTCTCCTATTTATTTAAGAAAAGGTAAATTAATAGATAGAGGTAGTTTGCTTCTACTTTAAATCTAACTTGTAAATTTATCACATCCACTATTAATAATATGATTTTATTTTTTTTCTGTTCCTACATTAATATTTTTCTAATCAAAAAAATAGTTACACAATTATTATTGTTCAACTTTAACTTGATATTTAAATCCTAAAGTTTTCTTTCTTAATATTAAAAATAAAAAATGTACTTTAACTTAAACGTCAAAGTACATTTTTTTATTTTATTTAATTCTAAAACAGTCTTTATAATTAAAAATATTATTTAATTATAAATTATATTATTATTTTTTAGTCGAATTTTTTAATAACTCCCCTATATCGTTAGTTGTAAATGCATATTTAGTATTACAGAAGTTACATACTATTTCTTCATTTCTACCATCATCGTATATTTCTTGTAACTCACTCTTACCTATAGATGCTAATGCTTTTTCTACTTTATCTCTTGAACAATCACATTTATATTTAGGTTCAATAGAATCTAATATATTTAAGTCCATACCCTCAAATATAAATTCTAATATTTCTTCTATACTCTTTCCTTCTGATATAAGTGTAGTTATAGGTGGTATCTCTTCTAATCTATACGTTACTAAATCAGCTAAAAGTTCATCTGCATCAGGCATCATTTGAACTATAAATCCTCCTGCTGCTTTTATAGATAGATCTTTATCTACTAGTACCCCTAAAGATACTGCTGATGGTGTTTGTTCAGATACTGTAAAATAATAAGCAAAATCTTCTGCAATTTCACCACTATATATTGGAACTTGACCTACGTATGGTTCTTTTAAACCTAAGTCTTTAATTACATATAAAAGTCCATCCTTACCTATAGCACCACCAACATCTAACTTTCCTTTAGCATTTAATTCTCTAGTAACATATGGGTTCCCTATAAAACCCTTCACACTTGCATCATTATGAGCAGTGACTGTTATGCCTTTTGCTTCTCCTCCGCCATTTATCTTTAAAGTTAAAGTCTCTTTTTCACCTTTTAGTGTAGTTCCCATTAAAGTTCCAACAGTAAGCATTCTTCCTAATGCTGCTGCTGCCACTGGAGTACATTCGTGAATCTTACTACCCTCATTAACTAAGTTTGTCGTGATTCCTCCGATTATTCTAACCATTCCATTTTTAGCTGTTGCTCTAACTATTTTATCTTTCATATAAATATCGCCCTCCATTATTTACTTACAACATAAACTATTCTTTCACTTTCTTTAAATACAGATTTATTACTGTAACTATCGAACTTACCTACTAATTTAAAACCACAATATTTTAAAGCTTTTTCTAATTCTTCCTCTTTATAAGCTCTTTCTATGTGTTGCTCTTCAAATTTTTCATATAATTCTTCCTTACTTTTAACAAAAAAAGTCAGAAACATATTAAGTACTTCTTCCTCAAATACGTTTTCCCATGTATAAAATACATCATCTGAATTATACGTATAAATATTATTACCTAATATAGTTGATAATTTATAATAAGAATTTATATCAAAAATAAATATTCCATCATCTTTTAAATGCTCATGTACTCTATTAAAGTAACTAATTAAATCATCATATTCTGTTAAATAATTTGTTGAGTCAAGAACAGATGTTATTAAATCAAATTTATGATTTAGTGATAGTTCACACATATCCTGACATATTATTTTTGCTTTAATTTTATTTTTCTTAAATTTATCAAATGCTACATTTAACATATCATCTGATAAATCAACTGCATATGTATTTTTAAAATATGTAGCTACATTTATTGACACATTACCCGTCCCACATGCTAAATCTAAGTAGTCTTCATATTTTATATTATTTTCTTTACATAGTTCTATAATTCTATTACCTACTAAATCATAATTTATATCTTCATATATTAACTTATCATAAATATTTGCAAATTCGCCATAAGCCATAAATATTCTCCATCCTTAAAATATCATATATATATATTTCCAACAATTATATTATATCTTAATAAGTAATTCGTCAACTTTAATAGAATATAATTACCTTATAATATAGTTCTTATGAAATTCCTTTACTACATATAATATAGTAGTAAATGTTCACCTAATATTAAATATAATATTTCTTACTTTGCATATTGCTAATTTCAAGTTTAATATACCCTAAAATTTTACATTCATTCAACTAGCATTTTTTCTATGTCTAAAGACATATTACATAAAAAGTTTACATTTTTTTATTATAAATTGCATTTTGTAATATTTGATTATTAGTTGGCATATTAAGTATTTTTTTTCTTTTTGTCATCAGACCACCTATACGCCCTGTCTCTTCTGCTGAAAGTCCACCCCAGCCCTCTTTATCAACTTTATCACCTAATCCAAGTTCTTCTGCAATTTCATATTTTAATTTTTCTCTCATTTTTTCTGCTTCAGTAAGTTCTTTATTAGATTTTATTTTTGATTTTATTATTTTTTTTAATGGTGTACCACTCATAGTTCTGCACTCCTTTCAAAAAACAAATTATTAAGACTATATAATATCTAATAAAGTGTATATTATTTTCTTAATTTGTTTTATCTCATTATTCACTAATAATATGTTCCGAATATACTATTAGTATGTATAAAACATATCTATTATATGAAAATTTTTCACTTATTTTATACATGCACTTGATATTTTCATTATATTTAACTATAGTATTTGTATATTAGATAATTTTTTAATAATAAATTATACTTATAAAAATATTTAGGAGGGATTAATGTGTATAATGTCGCAATAGTTGGGGCTACTGGGAATGTAGGAAAAAAATTTTTAGAAATTTTAGAACAAAGAGACTTTCCAGTAAAAAATTTATATCTTTTTGCATCTAAGAGATCTGAGGGAAAAACTTTAAAGTTTAAAGGAAAGGATTTTATTGTTGAGGAAACATGCGAAAAGAATATAAAAAATAAAAAAATAGACTATGCACTTTTTTCAGCAGGTGGAGATGCTAGTAAAGAATTTGCACCTATATTTGCTTCATATAGAGCTGTAGTAATTGATAATAGTAGTGCTTGGAGAATGGATCCAGAGGTACCTTTAGTAGTGCCAGAGGTAAATCCTGAAGATATAAAACTTCATAAAGGAATAATTGCTAATCCAAACTGTTCTACTATACAAGCTATGCCTATTGTGAAAGCATTGAATGATCAATATGGAATTAAAAGAATAGTATATTCAACTTATCAAGCCGTATCAGGTGCTGGAATCCAAGCTATAAAGGATTTAGAAGATGGAGTTAAAGGAATTGCACCAAAAAAATTCCCATACCCTATAGCAGGTAATGTTTTACCTCATATAGATGTCTTTTTAGAAAATGGATACACTAAAGAAGAGGAAAAAATGATTAATGAAACAAGAAAAATTCTTCATTGTCCTGATTTAAGAATAACAGCTACTACTGCTAGAGTTCCTGTATTAAATGGACATAGTGAAAGCATAAATGTAGAATTAAATTCTTCATTTGAAGTAGAGGATATTTTTGAATTATTTAGAAACACTAATGGTGTAACTGTATATGATGATGTAAGAGAATTAAAATACCCTACCCCTCTTTTAGTGACAGGAAAAGATGATGTTTATGTTGGTAGAATCAGAAGGGACTTTAGTATTGATAATGGCTTAAACCTATGGGTTGTTGGAGATAATATAAGAAAAGGGGCAGCTCTTAATGCTATTCAAATTGCTGAAATAATGATCCAATCTAACAATTAAAAATGGAGGAATTTTAATGTCAGTATTTGAAGGTTCAGGTGTAGCAATTGTTACTCCTTTTAATGATAAGGGAGTAGATTATGATAAATTAAAGGATTTATTGGAATGGCACGTTAAAGAAGGAACAGATTCTATTGTTATTTGTGGAACTACTGGTGAAGCAACTACAATGACAGAAAATGAAAAGAAAACTGTAATCAAATTTGCAGTTGATATTATAAATAAAAGGATACCAGTAATTGCTGGTACAGGCTCAAATAATACACTATCTGCTATTGAAATGAGTAGATATGCTGAGAGTGTTGGAGTTGATGCTATACTTGTGATTACTCCTTATTATAATAAAACTTCTCAAAAAGGATTATTCAAGCATTTTAAAGCAGTAAATGATTCTGTAAACATTCCTATAATTCTTTATAATGTACCAAGTAGAACAGGTGTAAATATAACTCCTAAAGCTTTAGTACAAATAGCAGAATTAAATAATGTAGTTGCTATAAAAGAAGCTAGTGGGAATATAAGCCAAATCATGGAAATGAAATCATTATGTAAAGATAAAATAGATATCTATTCTGGTAATGATGATGAAATAGTTCCAATAATGTCTCTTGGTGGTAAAGGAGTTATATCTGTTTTAGCTAATATTATACCAAATGAAGTTCATACACTTACTAAAAAGTGTTTAGAAGGAAAATTTAATGAAGCATTAGATATTCAATTAAATAGGTTGAAATTAACAAATGCTTTATTTATTGAAACGAATCCTATTCCCGTAAAAACAGCTATGAATCTTATGGGATTTGAAGTTGGCTTACTAAGACTTCCACTATGTGAAATGGAAGATACTAATTTAGAAACATTAAAAATTATTTTAACTGAAAATAAATTGATATAAGGTGATTAAATGATAAAAATAGTATTAAATGGTTGCTGCGGCAAAATGGGTAAAGTCATAACTGAATGTGCTGGCAAATTTAATAATTTACAAATTGTTGCTGGTATAGATAGAGTTCCTTACGAAACATCTTATCCTATATATGAAACTCCTGGAGATTTAGATTTAGATTATGATGTACTATTAGATTTTTCAAGAGCTGGTGCTTTAAAAGGGTTATTAGATGTAACTGAAAAGACTAAAAAACCTTTAGTAATTTGTTCAACTGGATTTTCTAATGAAGAGTTAGCTTTAATAGAAGAGAAAAGTAACACTCTTCCATTATTCCGTTCTGCTAATATGTCTCTTGGAATAAATTTAATAAATTCTCTATTAAGAAAAGTAACACCTCTTCTTTATGGTAATTATGATATTGAAATCATAGAAAAACATCATAATCAAAAGGTAGATTCTCCTAGTGGTACTGCTGTATTACTTGCAGACACAATAAAAGATTCTATAAACGAAGAAACAAAATTCATTTATGGACGTTCTGGCGTATCTAAAAGAGAAGAGAATGAAATAGGAATTCATGCTATTAGAGGTGGCTCTATAGTTGGAGATCACGATGTAATATTTGCTGGAGTTGGAGAGGTAATTGAATTATCTCATAAAGCAATATCTAGAGAAGTATTTGCTATCGGAGCTTTAAAAGCTTGTGAATACATGGGACATATATCAAGTCCTGGTTTATACACTATGGATGATGTTATAGGTATAACTAAATAAGACTATATTGATATTTTAATTCAAAAAAGAGGAGATTTTTAAAATCTCCTCTTTTTTATTTGTCTATATTTTAGTAGAGTGTTGAGATATGCATAAGCAAAGGTAGACTGAGTAATTGAACTTAGGAATACTAAAATAACTCTAATCCCATTTTAGCTTGTTCCCAATATAAAATTGTACTGTGCGAAAGTTCATGTTACCAAATATGAAATTTGGACATTCACCTTTTGACAAGCAGTAAATGTGACAATACTCATTAAGAATTCTCAAAGTCCAATTACAATGCCACTTTACCTATTACATATATCAGCACATATTTAAAAACATAACTTTTTATTTAAATTTTATTTTCCTTCTATATATGCTTTGTCAAAGTATACGAATCCAAGTGGTGATACTCTAACATCTTTTACATATGTCTTTATACCCTTAACTTCTACTTTATAATATAAAGGCAGGATTGGCATATCTTCCATTAGTATATCTTCAGCTTTATGAAGCAATTCAAATCTTTTTTCAGAATTTTGTTCTGATTTTGCAGCATTTATTAATTTATCATATTCTTCACTCTTATATTTAGCCACGTTCATTCCAGAATTACTTTCCCACATTTCTAAAAATGTCATAGGATCTACATAATCTCCAGTCCAACCATGTCTTCCTATTTCATATTGACCTGAAGTTCTTGTAGTTTGGAATACTTTCCATTCTTGACTTTGAAGTTGAACATTTATACCTAAATTATTCTTCCACATATCTTGAACAGCTTGAGCCACATTAGTATTTGGTTCCTCAGGATTAAAGGTACATACTAATGTTGGAAAACCTTCTCCATTTGGGTATCCGGCTTCTGCTAATAATTTCTTAGCTTCTTCTAAATCACCATGTGGTTTAAAGTATTCTTTTGAAGCAAAATCTTTTCCATTTCCCTCTATAATTCCTGGTGTAACAAAACTATGTGCAGCTGTTTCTCCACCTTTAGTTACATTTTCAACAATGGCTTCTCTATCTATTGCAAGATTTAAAGCTTTTCTAACTCTTTTATCTTGTAATACTTTTGTAGCATTTGGATCAATCGCACTTGTTTTTGCTGCATCAAAATTTACTACATAGAAGTAATTAGCTAAAGTTTTAAATGATTGCGCACTTCCATCAGCTAATGCAGATGTTATTTCTGATGTTGGAACTTTATCTACCATATCAAACTCACCTGATTGATAACCTGCCCATGCTGAAGTAAATTCTGTAACAAGTTTAACATTTACTTTATCAAGTTTAACAGTATCTTTTGAATAATAGTTTTCATTTTTTTCTAATACAATTTGATCTTTAATTTTGTAATCAGTTATTTTAAATGGACCATTTGAAACATAAGTTTCCGCCTTATTTGCCCATTGTCCATTTCCTTCAACTAAAGTCTTGTTTACTGGAAAATAGCAAGGAAATGCTGTTAATTCTAAGAAGTATGAACATGGTTGAGCTAAAATAACTTCTAATGTCTTATCGTCAATTACTTTAATTCCAACATCGTCCACGCTAGATTTTCCTCTATTATAGCCATCTGCACCTTTAATATATGTCATTTGATATGCATATTCAGCAGCAAGTTCTGGATTTAATACTCTTTTCCATGCATATTCAAAATCACTAGCTTTAACAGGATCTCCATTTGACCACTTGCTATCTCTTAAATGAAAAGTATAAACAGTTCCATCATTAGATACATCCCACGATTCTGCCATTCCTGGAATAGCTTTATCATTATTATCTAGTTTACATAATCCTTCAAAAACATTTCCTAATACTATTCCGCCATCAAGAGATGCATTTAAAGCTGGATCTAATGTTTTTGGATCAGCTGCTAAATTATAAGTCAAAACTTGACCGCTTTCACCTGACTTATTAGATTCCCCCCCACAGCCTACTAAAGTTGAAAAACCTAAAGTTAATGCCAATGTTATTGCACATAACTTTTTAATTTTACTATTTTTCATTAAAAATTTCCCCCTTAACAATTCTGTCAAATTTATCTTGTAGCTAACAATCATTATTTATGCCCATAATAAGAAAAAGATAACGATTGCAAACCCCTAGATAGCGACTTTAAGCTTCAGATGAAGCATTTTAGCTTCATCTGAAAACTTATAATCCTATTTTATTATAACTATCTAATTAAAGATATTTATTAATCATATAAATGACATGCTACAAAATGTCCTGGTTTAACTTCTTTTAATTCAGGATCAATTTCTTTACAAATTGGCTTAGCATATCTACATCTACCTTCAAATCTACATCCTGGAGGTGGATCAATTGGAGATGGTATATCTCCTTCTAATATTATTCTTTGATTATTTTTAGTTTCATTAGGGTCAGGTATTGGCACTGCTGAAAGAAGTGCTTGAGTATATGGATGCATTGACTCTGAGTATACCACATTACTTTCTCCTTTTTCAACCATTCTTCCTAAATACATAACTCCAATATGAGTTGATATATGTTTAACCATTGAAAGATCATGTGCTATAAAAAGATAAGTTAATCCTAACTCTTCTTGAAGTTCTTCAAGCATATTTATAACTTGAGCTTGAATTGAAACATCAAGTGCAGATATTGGTTCATCACATATAATTAAAGATGGTTGAACTGCTAATGCTCTAGCAATACCTATTCTTTGTCTTTGTCCACCTGAAAATTCATGTGGATATCTATTTATATGATCACTTGCAAGACCTACTTTAGTTAAAAGACTTCTTATTCTATCATTTCTTTCTTCACCTTTATATAATCCATGAACGTCAATAGCTTCTCCTATAATATCTCCTACTGTCATTCTTGGATCTAATGATGCATATGGATCTTGGAATATCATTTGCATGTCTTTTCTTAAAGATACCATATCTTTTACAGAATAATCAGTTATATCTTTTCCCTTAAAAATTATTTTTCCTGCTGTTGGATTGTATAATTTTAATATTGTTCTTCCTGTAGTTGTTTTACCACAACCTGATTCTCCTACTAGTCCTAAAGTTTCCCCTTTATTTATTGTAAAAGAAACTCTATCAACAGCCTTAACATAACTTTTTCCTTTGAATAAGCCTTTGCTAGCAGGGAAGTATTTACATAAGTCTTTTACTTCTAAAATTACTTCATTATCTTTTCCCACTATTCTTCCCTCCTCTTTATAGGTGACTCTACACTCGGTGCATCTTCATGACATAACCAGCATGCTACCTTATGATTTTCTCCCATGTCAAATTGTGGAGGCTGCTTTTGCAGACAGACTCTCATTGCATATTCGCATCTTGCTGCAAATGGACATCCTACTGGAGGTTTTAATAAATCTGGTGGTTGTCCTTCAATTGGCTTAAGTTTTTCGTTAGAATTTTCCTTAGGATTTGGAACACTTCTTAATAATCCCCAAGTATAAGGATGTTTTCCCCTATAAAATATATCTTCTGTAGTTCCTGTTTCTACTATTATTCCACCATACATTACATTAATTCTTGAACAAAGATCAGCAACAACTCCTAAATCATGAGTAATTAATATAATAGAAGTATTAAGCTTTTCTTTTAAATCCTTCATTAAATCTAAAATTTGTGCTTGAATTGTAACATCTAATGCTGTTGTTGGTTCATCAGCAATTATAAGTTTTGGTTCACAAATTAAACTCATTGCAATCATAGCTCTTTGTCTCATACCACCTGAAAATTCATGTGGATATTGTTTTATTCTTTTTTCTGGGCTCGGTATTCCTACTAATTTAAGCATTTTTATAGCTTCTTTTTTAGCTTCTGATCTACTCATACCAGTATGTTTCATTAATGGTTCTGTTAATTGGTCTCCTATAGTATAAACAGGGTTTAATGATGTCATAGGATCTTGGAATATCATTCCGATATCATTTCCCCTTATACTTTCCATTTCTGATTCTTTTATATTAGATAAATCTTTACCATCAAATTTAATTTCTCCACCTGCTAATCTTCCATTATCAGCAAGTAGTCTCATAATTGACATCATCGTAACACTTTTACCACAACCTGATTCTCCAACTATACCTAAAGCTTCCCCTTTATCTAAGTAAAAAGATACACCTCTTACTGCATGCACTTCTCCTACATTAGTTTTAAAGGAAGTTTTTAAATCTTTTACTTCTAATAATTTTTCCATTATATCTTCCCCCTATCTCTTATTCTTAGGATCTAGTGCTTCACTTAATCCATCTCCGAAAAGATTAAATGCTAGTATTATTAAACAAATTGCTAATGCTGGGAATAGCAATTGATAAGGATATTGATATATTGCTTTCATTGCTTCATTAGCTAAAGTACCTAATGATGCTTTAGGAGGAACAAGTCCTAATCCTATAAAGCTTAAAAATGCTTCTGTAAATATAGCTTGAGGTATAAGTAATGTCATTGTAACCATTATTGAACCAATACAATTTGGTATTAAGTGCCTTATTAAAATTCTAGTATTAGATGCTCCTAAAGCTTTTGCTGCAAGAACAAATTCTTGTTGTTTTAATTGTAAAACGTCCCCTCTTACTATTCTTGCCATTCCAATCCAATAAGATATTGAAAGTGCTAATACAATAGTTGAAAGACCACTTCCGCCACTTCCTGGCTTATTTAATATAGTCATTAAAATTATTACATATATGATTAATGGAATTGAATATAATACATCAACGATTCTCATCATTAAATTATCTATTTTTCCACCACAAAATCCTGATATACCACCATATAATACACCAATAAATAAGTTAATAAATGCTGCTGCCACACCAATTATTAATGAATATCTAGCTCCAAAGAATACTCTTACGAATATATCTCTTCCTAATTGGTCTGTTCCAAACCAATGTTCCCCTGATGGCTTTAAATTAACTTGTGATAACATATTTTGATCATAAGAATATTTTGATGTCATTGGAACAAAAATTGCGGCTAACATTATTATTATTATTGCTAATAAAGATATAATTGCCATTTTGTTTTTCTTTAATCTATTCCATGCATCTTTCCAATACCCAATACTCGGTCTTACAATAACCTCTATCTTTTTTTCATCTTCAGTCAGAGGAGTAAATAAGTCCTTTTTTAAATTTATTTCTCGTTCCATGCTTTTTTCTCCCCTTTACTAAACTTCTGCATCCTCTAATTTTATTCTTGGATCAATTACTACATACATAATATCAACTATGAAGTTGAACATTATAAGTAAAGTACAAAAAAATACTGTAACTCCAAGCAACATAGTGTAATCTCTATTTGTAACTGATTGAACAAATTCATTACCTAATCCAGGAATTGCAAATATCTTTTCTACAACGAAACTACCAGTTAAAATACTTGCTATTAATGGTCCAACATAAGTTACTATTGGTATTAATGAATTTCTAAGTGCATGTTTTAATATAACTTTTCTTTTACTTAGTCCTTTAGCTTTTGCTGTTCTTATATAATCAGATTTCAACACATCCAATAATTTGTTTCTTGTAAGTCTTGTAATAAAAGCCATTGATCCTAGTGATAATGCTATTACTGGCATTATATAGTGCTTCCAACTACTAAATCCTGTTGCTGGTAATAATCTAAGCTCAACAGTTAAGAAGTAAATTAATACAGCTCCTATTACAAAACTTGGTATAGTAATTCCTAAAGTAACTAAGAGCATAATAAGCGAATCTGCCCATGTACCTTTTTTTAATGCTGCTACTATCCCTAATCCTACTCCTACAAGAACTGATGAAGCCACACTCACTAAACCAATTTTCGCAGATGCTGGGAATGAATATGATATTGTTTCTGATACTCTTCTTCCTTTAAATACCATTGATTCACCAAGATCCCCTTTAACTAGGTTTTTCATATACAATGCATATTGCTCTCCTAATGGTTTGTCCATTCCATATTTTGCTTCCATATTAGCTTTAATTTCAGGTGTTAATTTTTCACTATCAAAAGGTCCACCCGGCATAAGTCTCATAAGGAAGAATGTTAAAGTTATGACAACCCATATTGTTAATATACTTGCTAATAATCTTTTTCCAATGTATTTTAGCATTTTTTCCTCTCCCTTTTTACAAAATTCGATATATACATTCATATCAATTTATTTAATAATTATATAATAATATTAATTTTTGTCAATAAATTAGAACCATTTGTATTGATTAATTAATAATGTAGTAATCTTTATCCACATACTTCATACACCCTTAGCCCTGTGTTTCATTCAAAAACACTTGTATTTTCAAATGTTAATTGTATATATTTTTATGCTTTTTTTTATCAATACACTCTACATAAATCCTTTTTTTTATTTTTATATTAATATATATGTTTTCTATTTGATATATTATCAATAAAGTTACTTTTTTCTAATTAATTTCCATAAAAAGTATTGATGTTCTACAAAATTAAATACATTGCAGTTATATGTAAATTTATTGTTAAATAATAAACTACTATATTTTTAAAATCTATATAAATGAATACAACTTATATAAAATAATTCGACATTTACAGTTTTATAGTAATTAAAAATTGCTTCAGAATGTATATGAATTATAATCCATATACATTTGAAGCAATTTTAATAATAAAACTACTTTCCGTCTATATAAGCTTTATCAAAATATATAAAACCTAATGGTGATACTCTAACATCTTTAACATAATCTTTTATACCTTTAGCTTGAGTATAATAGTAAACTGGTATTATTGGCATATCTTCCATTAATATATCTTCAGCTTGATGCAATATTTCCATTCTCTTAGCTTCATCTTTTTCTGTCTTTGAAGCCTTTATTAATTCATCATATTTAGGATTATTGTATCCTGCATTATTTTGTCCTGAAGTACTAGTCCACATTTCTAAGAATGTCATTGGATCAACATAATCACCAATCCATCCATGTCTAGCAATTAAATAGTCCTTATTATCTCTAGTTGTTTGGAATACTTTCCATTCTTGACTTTGAAGTTCTACGTTTATACCTAAGTTATTTTTCCACATATCTTGTACAGCTTGAGCAATAGTTCCATGACCACTTTCTGGGTTAAATGTTAATACTATCGCTGGGAAGCCTTCACCATTTGGATATCCTGCTTCAGCTAATAATTTCTTAGCTTCCTCAATATCACCTTCTGGCTTAAAGTATTGTTTACTTGCAAAATCTTTTCCATCTTTATCTAATATACCTTCTGGTACAAAACTATATGCTGGTATTTGTTCAGCTTTTGTAACATTTTCAACTAATGAAGGTCTATCAATAGCTAATGTTAATGCTTTTCTTACTCTTGCATCAGATAATGCCTTAGCAGCTTCTGGATCTACAGTTTTAGCTTTTTCAGATACATTAACACAATAGAAATAAGTTCCTAATTGTTCAAATATTTTAGCACTTCCATCTTCAACGGCTGTTTGAATTTCTGATAGTGGAACAACGTCTACCATATCAAATTGACCTGATTGATAACTTGCCCAAGCAGAAGTTTCCTCTGTAACTAATTTCACATTAAGTTTGTCTAATTTAACATCTTTTGTGTCATAATAATTTTCATTTTTTTCTAATACTATTTCATCTTTCATTGCATACTTAGTCATTTTAAAAGGACCATTTGATACATATGTTTCAGCACTATTTGCCCAAGTTGGATTTGATTCAACTAAAGCCTTATTAACTGGGAAGTAACATGGAAATGCTGTTAATTCTAAGAAATAAGGACATTCTTCATTTAAAGTTACTTCTAATGTTTTATCATCAATAGCTTTAACACCAACATCATCTGCTGTAGCTATTTTTCCATCTCCGTTAAGGTCTTTACTTTGATTGTATTCATTTGCATTATTTAAGTAACTCATTTGATACGCATATTCTGCAGCTGTTTGTGGGTTTAACACTCTTTTCCATGCAAATTCAAAATCTTGAGCTGTAACAGGCTCTCCATTTGACCATTCACTATCTCTTAAATGGAATGTATAAACTGTTCCATCATCTGAAATATCCCACTTTTCTGCTATACCTGGAATAGCTTTATTATTTTCATCCAGTTTGCATAATCCCTCAAATGTATTTACTAACATTATTGCCCCATCAACTGCATTATTTAAAGCAGGATCTAAAGTCTTGGGATCTGCATTCAAGTTGTAAGTCATAACTTGTCCATCTGCTTTCGTTTGATTGGCACCTGATTTACCACACCCTGCTAAAACTGATAATCCTAAAGTTAAAGCTAAAGTTACAGTAAGCAACTTTTTAAGTTTGTTTTTTTTCATAATTATATTATCCCCCTTATTTTTATAAACGACATAATAGCGCTATCATTGCAACTCATTAATATCATTTTTTAATTTTTATTTATTAATATTTATTAAATTATATAATATTTTATGTTTTTGTCAAACATTCTTCTTTTTTTGCCGTTATTAATTAACACATTAATAATACGAATTTATTAATAAATCATATTATTATTTTATTTTTTCCTTATATTCGGTGTTTCTTTCAGTTTATTTTGATAATTTAGTATATTTTAAAAAAGCATTTAATATTTACAATTAATAACCGAGTATAAATATTAAATGCTTCTAATTATATTTTATATAAAGGTATTAACCTTAATTAAATTCTTTTATACAACTATAACTACTTGTTTAACTTACAATAAAGTCTCTATTCAAGTAATTTATTTTATATACATAAAAACCTTATTGCTATTTAAATTTTAAATTATTTAGACAATTTTTTTATAAATTTCTCCAATCTATCAAAAGCCTGGCATAAAACCTCTTCGCTATAACAATAAGATATTCTCATATATCCTTCTCCAAGTTTTCCAAAAGCATCTCCTGGAACACAAGCTAATTTTTCTTCGTTTAAAAGTCTAGTACAAAATTCTTCTGATGTCATATTAAACTTCTTAATTGATGGAAATATATAAAATGCTCCTTTAGGTTCAATAAAATCTATTCCAATATCATTTAATCTTTTGATACAATATTTTTTTCTTAATTCAAAAGATTTTCTCATTTCTTCAACATCACCAAGTGATTTTTTTAATCCTTCCAAAGCTCCCCATTGTACTATAGATGGTGCACAAGAAACAGCATATTGATGTACTTTCATTATCTCTTTCATAAACTTACTTTTACATGCAACATACCCTATTCTAAGTCCAGTCATAGAAAATATTTTTGAAAACCCATTTACATATATAACTTTTTCTAATACTTCATCATCTTGAGCAACAGAATAATATTCATCAAATATTATAGCTGAATACATCTCATCAGTTATTACAGTAATATCATTTTCTTTTATAAGTTTTATTAACTCATTCTTATTTTCTTTAGATAATATTGTCCCAGTTGGATTAGATGGAAAAGAAATTAATAAATATTTAACATTTTGCGCTTTTATATTTTTTCTAATTTCATCTATATTTAATGTAAAATCATCATTTAAAGAATAATTTATTACATCTGCCCCTATTATATTAGATATGCTTTCATAAGCTGGATATGCAGGAGATGGTATTAATATTTTATCGCCTTCATTAATAACTGCAGATAATACTGAATATAATCCTTCACTCCCACCAACAGTTATTAATATTTCTTCTTTTTTATAGTTAATATTAAATTTTTTTAAGTAGTTACTTATTTCTTCTCTTAAAGGTTCAATACCGCAGTTAGACGTATATGTAGTTTTATCTTCTTCTATTGCAGCTATCATTGCCTTTTTTATATCAACTGGAACATTAAAATCAGGTTGCCCTATTGTTAATGATATTGCACCTTCAACCTTCTGAACTTTTTCATAAAATCTTCTTATTCCCGAAATTTGTATTTTTTTCACCCTATTGTTCATTGTTACTCTCCCTTTTTATTTTTATTTTAAATGAATACGTATTATTACTTATTAAAATATTGCTACTATATATAATATAGTATACCTATTACTTTATTATAAATCATTTTACATTATTAAATAATAGTATTCAAACTTTCCTGTTTTAAATCTTTCTCTTTCATTTTTCTTATTTTTTTATTATAATTAAAGTAATTTTAATTAATGAAAGGATGATACACTTGTCTTATAATTTAACAGATCCTTATGAAATTGCTAGATTTATTAAAGAATCAAAAAAATCTACTCCTGTTAAAGTATATGTTAACGGAGATTTAAGCGAAGCTTTAATGGATGACATTGAATGGTATGGTGCAAATGGTTTTTACATACTAATAGGAGAATCTGATTTAGTTGCAAAAATCATTTTAGATAATAAACATCTTATAAAACATTTTAGATTAGAAAATGATAGAAGAAACTCTGCTATTCCCATGCTTGATTTACTTGAAGTAGATGCTAGAATAGAGCCTGGTGCTATTATTAGAGATAAAGTAACTATAGGAAAAAATGCTGTAGTAATGATGGGCGCCGTAATAAACATTGGTGCTGAAATTGGTGATGGCACTATGGTAGATATGAACGCTGTAATCGGTGCTCGTGGTAAGCTAGGTAAAAATGTTCACCTTGGTGCCGGTGCTGTTGTTGCTGGTGTTCTAGAGCCACCAAGCAAAGAACCTTGTACAGTAGGCGATAATGTTTTAATCGGTGCTAACTCTGTTATCTTAGAAGGAGTTAAGATTGGCGCTGGATCTGTTGTTGCAGCTGGTTCTGTTGTTGCAGAAGATGTTCCTGAAGGTGTTGTTGTTGCTGGTTCTCCAGCAAAAATAATTAAATCAGTTGATGATAAAACAAAAGGTAAAACTCAACTATTAGATGATTTAAGAAAATAATACATATGAAAAGAGGATTTCTTAATAGAAATCCTCTTTTCATTTATAGGCTCTGTTTTAAATCAGTGTTTATACTTGTCTAACTTTGCTTGTACATATAAACTGATTGCTTAAACAGAACCTATATATATAAATTATTGCTTTAAACTGCACCTTCTTCGTTTGAAGAATTATCACCTTCTACTTTTTCCATTTTAGATATAGATACTTCATAAGCAATTTTCTTTATAGTTTCAGTATCAGAAACTTTCTTTTGATATTCTCTGCTTTGAACTCTACCCCATACTCTTATATTATCTCCAACACTTAAACTTTGACAAAATCTTGAATTTCTTCCCCATGCAATTGTTGGAATATAATCAGATTTATTGTACGCTCTATTTACAGCAAGCAATACATCTGCAATTTCACGTCCAAAAGGTGTTGTTCTGTAAACTGGTTCTTTGCAAATATAACCATCTAAAAATATTTCATTTGGGTTTTTACTTCTTTCTAGGCATGGCTCTATATTTCTTGCAAAAACGGTAAGTATAAGTTTATTAGATCCATCTATAAATTTGTTATATGATCTTAATTGACCATCAACAATAACTTCTGTTCCAATACTTAAATCAATATTTGCAATTAATCTTTCTGATATAGTTATATTTAACCTATCAACTGAATCACTTAATCTCATAACATCTAAATTAAAAGTATAAAAACCCTCTCCATACATTTCATGGCTATATTCTAATCCAGACGCTATTTTACCTTCTAGATAAATCTTGTTATTTAACATTAAATTATCCATTGTTACCCCTCTCTCTACTGTTAATAATTTGGTAAACAGTACTCCCACTAGCACTTATTACCATTATAATACAAATACTGGTTTATTTTCAATCTTTATTATTTATTTTTATGCTGAATACCATTTTCGTCTATATAATATTCATCAGAATATATTAAATTCCCTACTGTTTTAAATTCATATCCTTGAGTTTTTAACTCTTTTATAATTCTCTCCAAATTGTTTGGAGTATATTTTGCATTATTATGAAAAAGTAATATTGCCCCTGGAGCTACCCCTTTCATAACCCTATTATATTCATTTTCTTGCCCTACTTCTTTCCAATCAACCGAATCTACATTCCATTGAATTGGAATATATCCTAAACTTTTTACTTTCTGAATTGCTTGTTTATTATATGATCCACTAGGGAATCTAAAAAGCTTAGTTCTTTCTCCTATGTTATTTTCTATAGTTTCATCTGTCTTTTTAAGTTGTTCTTCTATTTTTGATTCACTTATCTTTGCAAAATCAGGATGTTTATAACTATGGTTACCTATTTCATGCCCCCCTTCTTTAATAGCTTTTAGTTTTTCAACATTTTCACTGTTATAATCAACCCATCCCCCCATTATAAAAAATGTTCCTTTTATATTGTATTTATCTAATATTTGTAATATGCTTTGAAGATTATCCTTTTCTGCCCAATTTATATCAAAAGTTAAACTAATTGCTTTTTCTTCTATATCAACAGAATATATAGGATGTTCATATATGTTTACAGAAATAGCATTTACATTTTTATTAGACTCTATTGATATAAAAATCACTATAATTATTAAAATTAAATCCAAAAATATCCGTGTTTTTCTCCATTTCACCCCTAAACGCTCCTTATATTTTATAATTTTTCATTCTACTTAATTATTATTAATATTAACTATATTCAATAAATCATATTTTATGATATAATATATATATTATTTAAACGATCATGGGGGTTTAGTTTATGTACGAAAGTTCAGCAGAATTAGCGGAGAATAAATTATTATTACTCTATGTATTAAAAGCAATAAAAGACCCAATATCTAATACTCAGTTAACAGAAATAGTACTTCAAAATAATTTTATTAATTACTTCACTCTTCAACAATATTTATCTGAATTAGAAAGTGCTGATTTTGTTGTTTACAAAGAAAATAATGATAAGAAATTATTATGCTTAACAAAAAAAGGAGATACTGTTCTAACTTTATTTAAAGATAGAATATCCCCTTCAAAGATTTCAATTGTACAACAATATATAACAGAAAAATTAGAACTTATAAAAAAAGAGCTTACTATACATAGTGATTATACACTTGATAATAATGATAATTTTTTAGTGCATCTAAAAGCTATCGAAAATGATGGTGTGCTTATGGAACTAAAATTAACAGTTCCAACGAAAAAACAAGCTATTATCCTTTGCAATAAATGGAAAGATAATCCATCAAATATTTATAATAATATAATAAATATGTTATTTAGTGAAGATTCTTAATTAAAAGCATAGCATTAGGTTCTTTTCCTATTGCTATGTTTTTTATTATCCTGCCTTTTAAATCAATAACCTTCAATTTTCCATTTAAATAGTCTCCAACAAAAATTTTTTCGTCAACCTTAATAACTCCTCTTGGCATCCCTGAAATAAATATTTTACTTTCTTCTTTTAATTTATTTATATTAACAACACTAATTGATCCTTCTACAAAGTTAGAAACATAAATATATCCCTCTTCTTCCCAAAAATCCACTGGACCATTCCCTACTTTTATACTTGCTTTTAAAGATAAATCTTCTAATGATATTATAGATATGCTTCCTCTTGTTGCATAACCTATATAGCTTTCACATATATATAAATACTTTCTATTATTAGATATAGCTATTTTAGTTGGATATTTGTTACATTTCATTCTTTTTATCTCTTTATTTTCAATACAATCAATTATTGATATGGTGTCATCACCCATGTTACTTATAAATGCTCTATTTTTTTCATGAAAAATTACTATGCTATGGGGAAATATTCCCATTGGCAACTCTAAATTAATCTCTCTTTTAAATAAATCATATATTATAAGAGAATTTGCTTCACCACATAATACATATAGCTTATTATTGTATGCTGTTAAATCATTAGGATGTGCTCCTATATATATATTTTTTTCTTCTTTAAATTTATCTGTATCTATTAATGATATAGTATTACTATAATTATTTGCTACTAAAATTTTTTGATCGTATAATGACAATCCATGAGGTCCTATCTCTTTCTCTTCTAGAGATAAATTTAAAGTTTCAACGCCTAAATTTTCAACATCAATTTTACTTAATGTACTTGACCCTGTATTACATATAATAATTGATTTTTTCATCTCTTTCCCCCCTTGGATAATCATCTTGTATTTATAATATATTCTCAAAAGATATTAATGGTACTACTATTTTTCTCTAATATCTTTATTTCTTGACAAAATAATACTATAATAAAAATATTAGTTTATTTTTATTAATAATAAGGGGAGTGAAAGTTAATATGTTTTCATATAAAACTCAAGGTGTGTGTTCAAGTACTATAAATATTGAAATTGAAGACAATAAAATACAATCTGTAAATTTCATTGGTGGTTGTGCAGGAAATCTTTTAGGAATTAGTACATTAGTTAAAAATATGGATGTTGATATGGCAATTGAAAAATTAAGAGGAATTAAGTGTGGAATTAAAGAGACTTCTTGTCCTGATCAATTAGCTAAGGCTTTAATAGAATGGAAAGTTAGTTGTTAACAGAAAAATGGTGTATCGTAAAAAATTCGATACACCACTTTTTCCTATTGCAAGTACTTTCCGTCTTTATTGTATAATAACGATATTGTATTAGTTATTTCATCTATAACATCTTTATAGCTCATATAAATCATCACATCAATTCTATCAAGATTTCCACTTATCTTTTTAATTACTCCATAAAAATATTTACCATTATCAATCATATTTCTTAATATTGAACTATCCGCTTTAGGTACATATCCTAATACATACCCCTGCTCTGTAACTATATTTATAGCATTTTCATCATAATTACTATCTTTCTCTCTAATTAAATATAGTATTTCATCTTCTATGCAATTATTATCTATAACACTTAAATCCCTATATTTAGTATCTGCAATATGTGTTGACATAACATATATGTCCTTAACATGAGGTATTATTTCCTCTTTACTTAATTCTAAATATTCTTTCTTTTTATTAGGCAAATTGTCTACTAAAGATGTTAATGATTTTTTTAAAGTTTCTTCTGTTAATTGCTGCTCTATTATTTTTTTATCCTCATCAGAAAATTCATTTTTAATTAACATAAGATTATTAATAGCTTTATTACGAGTTTCTACTAAACTAGCATTTAAAGCATCAAAATTTATTTTCTTATATTCTTTAGGGAATTCATCATATTTAATTCCCTTAACTAAAAAATAGAAACATAGATGGTACATTGGCTTAATTATAAGGTCATCTAAATCTATAATTTCTTTATCTCTATTTAAAATTTTTATAATTGGAAGTTTATCATATGCTATATTATATATACTTTCCTTTAATTTTTTATTTCCTTTTTCAAGTCCATATCTATATAATGCTGGATTCGCATAATCTCTTTCTATAAGTCCTATAAATTCTTCATTAGAAATCTTAAACTCAATTTTTTCCATTGCATCTATCAAAATTTCAATTTCTAAGTCTATATTGCTTAACTCTTTAAAAATAACATCTTTCCAAATATCTTTTTTATATATTTCATCAGCAGAATTAGAAAGCTTCTCATACTGTGGTATTAAAGATGCTATCCTATCGACTCCATCATCACCATATTCTTCGAATATAAAAGTATCTATAGAATATATTCCACTTATAACTCCATATAAACTATATATATCATCTCCATACTTATCAACTAATTTAAAATATTCAAAACATACATTAAAACCATTATCTATGTTATTAATTGTATACTCTGAAAACAGTTCACTAAATGACTTAGATAATCGTTTAATATTATCTTTATTTATTCTCCCTGATTTTAAAAACTTAAGAAGATTTACCGACAACATTGTATACTCTAATGACTCCAAATAGCCAAAATTTTGTTCTAATCCATCTAATATTAACCACTCAGTTATTTTATCGCTTACGGGCTGTAATTCATGTATACATATTGCTTTTCCATATCCAATAGAATTCATAGCTAAATTGAAAGTTCTATTATTAGAATCCTCCATAGTTTCATAAACTTTTATAACGTAAAAAATATATTCATTATCTATAGATAAAACTTTTAACAATTCTTCTATTTTATCAAGTTTTATAACACATAACATCATAAGTGCTAGCTTTATCTCATCATGAGTTCTTCCATTAAAAATTAATTCTTTTAGAAAATTGGTTAAGCCTTCCTTGTATTCTTTAAATGTTTCTACAAAAGCTCTAAAATTTTTAATAAACTCCTCATAATAATCACTTATAGGATTTAGCACCATATAACCTTTAATATTTTCAAAGATTTCTTTTTTTTCTTCTTTTATATAATCTAAAATCAAATTAATAAGCTCATTAGCGAGTTTTGCTTTTTGATTTATTTTTAACGGATTTATCTTATTATAAATAACCTTAAATTCCCTAACTCCACCAATTTCAAAATCTTGATAACTATAAGGACAACCTGGTTTTTTACTATAAAACTCCTTTAATTCTTCATATATGGATTTTCTTTCATATGCACATATATCATTAGAATCAAACATCTACATTCTCATTCCCTTCAAATACAAAAAACAAATATGCTAATGCTATATCATTATTTTTTGCGTTATTATTTTTCTCATATCCCCTATCATATATAATGACCCACTAATCAATATCAAATCTTCTGAAGTTGCTTCAGATAACACTATTTTAATTGCCTCTTCATAGCTGTCTAAAGCTATGGTATTTTTATTATACTTTAATATATGATTCTTCAGCTCTGTATTTAATTCAGCTCTATCACTATGAGGCGTTAATGCATAAACCTTATATGCCATTGGTGTTATTTCTTTAATCATTTCCTCTACTTGCTTATCTGCTAAAATTCCTAACAATAAAAAAACATTATTGTACTTAAAATATTTCTCCACATTATTTCTCAACATCTTTATTCCTTCTATATTGTGTGCTCCATCGATTACAATTAAAGGATTTTTATTTAATACTTCCAATCTGCCTTTCCACTTTACAGATTCAATTGAATTTCCAATTAACTCTTTATTAAGTATTAATCCCTCTCTTTCACATAATACCTCTATTGTAGTTAAAGCTACACTTAAATTTAAAATTTGATGTTCTCCCATTAATGGTAAGTTAACATTATATAATTCCTTGCCAGTATTAATTTTAACTTTTTGATAAAATTTATCATCGTACTTTACTTCTATAAATGTTCCACTATTACTGTCTATTTCGTATACTGTACTCTTTGCCATTTTAGCTTTTTCCACTATTGCTCTCATTGCTTCATTAGTTTGAGGATAGACTACTACTGGAATTTCTTCTTTTATTATTCCTGCTTTTTGCATAGCAATTTCATATAAAGAATTTCCCAAAATATTCATATGATCAAAACTAATTGATGTAATAACACTAACAATTGGAGTTATTACATTTGTTGAGTCTAATTCTCCACCAAGTCCAACCTCAATTATGGCATAATCAACTTTTTCATTATAATAATATAAATACATAAGTGATGTTAAAATCTCAAATTCTGTTGGATGATCATATCCTTCTTCAATAACCTTATCTACTGCTTTTTTTACTATATTAATTAATTCTGTTAATTTATCTTTAGGAATATTTTCACCATTAATTTGTATTCTTTCTTCAAATTCCTCTAAGTACGGTGAAGTATACATACCAACCTTATAACCCATTCCAGTTAAAATAGCTGTTATTATTGAAGTTGTAGAACCCTTACCATTAGTTCCAGCTATATGCACTAATTTTAATTTTTTTTGAGGTTCTCCTAGTAACTCTAATAATCTATAAGTTCTTTTAAGACCATAATTAGATCCAAATCTTCCAACACTACTTATATAATTCATTGCTTCTTCATAATTCATTTTCATTTGCTTCCCCTTTAATTATCTATATAAATTTGCTTATTTAACTTATATAATTAAATACATTAATACTCATTTTAGTGTTCTTAAGTTTAATTGCTTAATCCTCCTTTACTTATGCATATATCAGCACTGCTAAAAAAAATTTCTAATCTTATTCACAATAAACAGCAGTTCTTGATACTGTTACCATTAGCATCCCATTATCTGCTCCTAATACTTCATAATCAATATCTACTCCCACTACTGCATTAGCTCCCATTTGTATAGCTCTATTTTCCATTTCTTTCATAGCATTTTCTCTTGCCCCAATTAATTCATCTTCATAAGTATTAGAGCGTCCCCCAAAGAAATTAGATAATCCAGCTGCAAAGTCTTTTATAAAATTGACACCTGAGATTACTTCCCCAAATACTACTCCTTTATATTCTAAAATATTTTTACCTTCTATAGATGGTGTTGTTGTAATAATCATATACAAATTCTCCTTTATATTAATGGCTATATTTATATTATCTCATTTATTAATTATTCCATTTATATTTATTATTAACATGATTATAATATATTCTTCAATATTAGACCATCCTTTAAGATTATCTTAAGATTAAAATAACAAAGTGGCTATGCCATGCTTTTTTAGTTGAGAGTGGAAAGTTGAGAATTGAAAGTTTTGATTAAAAGTCCTATAGACTTTCCAAAAATAGATATTTTAAAATTCCACTAAGGAATTTATTCCTTTACTCTCCATTTTCAACTCTCAATTATCAACTAATATTTGCTGAAGTCTAATTTTATACATCAAAAATTCTATAATTTCTTGTATATAAGAAAAGAATTGCACGCACATTCAAATATGTGTACAATTCTCATTAAAATCACATCTTAATTATATGATTAATTTAAAGATTCAATTCTTACTTTGACAGCATCAAGCATTTCAACATACTTTTCTCTCTTTGCTTTTTCTCCATCTACAACAGCAGCTGGAGCTTTAGCAACGAATCCTGCATTTCCTAATTTTTTATCTATTCTTTCGATTTCGCCTTCTAATTTCTTAAGTTCTTTATTTAATCTTTCAAGCTCTTTATCTTTATCTACTAGGTCAAGTAATGGCATAAATAATTCTCCACCCTTAACTACTAATGATACTGCATTTTCTGGAACAATTGATTTATCAGCTATAAATTCAACTTCTGAAGCTGATGCTAATTTTTCCATGTATGCTTTACCCGCTGTAAATGCTTGTTTTGCATCCTCTGCAATATAACATATAACTTTAGCTTTTCTTGATGGTGGTACATTCATTTCAGCTCTTACGTTTCTTAATCCCTTAATAGCTTCAATAATATATGCCATATCATTTTCAGATTCTGCATTTACTAATGCTTCATCAAATATAGGCCAAGCAGAAGTTGTAATTGTTTCTTCATCTGTTAAGTGAGTGAATATTTCTTCTGTTATAAATGGCATAGCTGGATGTAGTAATTTTAATCCTGTAACTAATACAGTATTTAAAACATTGTATGCTACTCCCTTAGCTTTTTCATCTTCACCATAGAATACTGGCTTAACAAGTTCAATATACCAATCGCAGAATTCAGTCCACATGAAATCATAAACTTTTTGCATTGCAATTCCAAGTTCATATTTATCCATGTTTTCTGTAACTTCTTTAACTAATGTATTCATTTTTGATAATATCCATTTATCAGCTAATGAATATTCTTTGCAATCTTTATATTTGTTCATGATTTCTTTATCAAGGTTCATCATAACAAATCTTGAAGCATTCCAAATCTTATTAGCAAAGTTTCTTGAAGCTTCAACTCTTTCTGGATAATATCTCATATCATTTCCTGGAGCATTACCAGTTGCAATCATAAATCTTAATGCATCAGCACCATATTCACTTATTACATCTAATGGATTAACACCATTACCTAAAGATTTACTCATCTTTCTGCCTTGAGAATCTCTTATAAGTCCATGAATTAATACAGTATTAAATGGAGTCTCTCCCATACAATGAAGTCCTGAGAAGATCATTCTAGCAACCCAGAAGAAGATTATATCATGTCCAGTAACTAACACATTGTTTGGATAGAAATATTCTAAGTCTTCTGTTTTATTTGGCCAACCTAATGTTGAGAAAGGCCACAATGCTGAAGAGAACCATGTATCAAGTACGTCATTATCTTGTTCTATATTACTAGATCCACATTTACAGCATTTAGTTGGTGCTTCTTCAAGTACCATCATTTCACCACAGTCTTTACAGTAGTAAACTGGTATTCTATGTCCCCACCATAATTGTCTTGAAATACACCAATCTTGAATGTTTTCCATCCAGTTGAAGTATGTCTTATCAAATCTCTCTGGAACAAATTTAGTTTTTCCAGTCTTAACTACTTCTATAGCAGGTTTTGCTAAGTCTTCCATCTTAACATACCATTGCTTAGATATTATTGGTTCTACTGTAGTTCCACATCTATCGTGTGTACCAACATTATGAGAGTGATCTTTAACTTTAACTAGAAGTCCTAAATCCTCTAAATCCTTAACTATAGCTTTTCTAGCTTCATATCTGTCTAAACCTTTATATTTTCCACCTTTTTCATTGATAATACCCTTATCATCCATAACTCTTATGATTTCAAGGTTGTGTCGCATGCCTACTTCAAAGTCATTAGGGTCATGCGCTGGAGTCATCTTAACTGCACCAGTACCAAATTCTAAATCAACATAGTCATCTCCAACTATAGGAATTTCTCTATTTACAAGTGGTAATATTACAGTTTTACCAATAAGATGTTTGTATCTTTCATCGTTAGGGTTAACAGCTACACCACTATCTCCAAGTAATGTTTCAGGTCTTGTTGTTGCAATTTCTAAAACTCCACTTCCATCAGCTAATGGATAGTTTATATGCCAGAAGTGACCTGCTTGTTCTTCATATTCAATTTCAGCATCAGAAAGTGCTGTTTGACAATGAGTGCACCAATTAGTTATTCTATTTCCTTGATATATTAAACCTTCATTATAAAGCTTAACAAATACATGCTTTACAGCTGCACTTAAATTTTCATCCATTGTAAATGCTTCTCTTGTAAAGTCAGCAGAAACTCCAAGTTTTTTAACTTGATTTCTTATTCTTGCTCTATAATCGTTACTCCATTCCCAAACTTTTTCAAGGAATGCTTCTCTGCCCATTTCTTTTTTGTTGTAACCTTGCTTAGCAAGTTCATTTGCAACTTTAACTTCTGTTGCTATAGATGCATGGTCTTCACCTGGTAACCATAGTGCTGCATAACCTTGCATTCTTTTAAATCTTATAAGCATATCTTGAAGAGTGTCATCAAATGCGTGACCTAAGTGTAATTCACCAGTTATGTTTGGTGGTGGCATTATTATTGTAAATGGCTTCTTCTTTTTATCTACTACAGGAGTAAAATAACCTTTTTCCTCCCATGTCTTATAAATTCTGTCTTCAAATTCTTTTGGATCATAAGTTGTTGCAATATTTTTTGTTTCTGACATTTTTTTCCTCCCTATTATTTAAATTAGCTCTTGTTATTTAGGCTATGTTTTAGTAGCGTGTTGATATATACATATTTAAAACAGAGCCATTATTTAAAGCTAATTAATTATCATTTTTCTAAACTTGTTTTTGGCAAGAACAAAATCGCCAAGGCGACTTTAGAGCTGTCGATTTTTTTAGCCATGCACCCTTTCCAAACGTAGTGCAGGAATAATGGTGCGGCATATGATTCTTTTTTATTCTTTAGAGGTACTTATCATATCTCTAAAACAAGATATTCCAGAAATTATCTACAGATTCTTTAGTAATATAATTTTCTAAAGAATAAAAAAAGCCTTCAATCCATAAAAGGACGAAGACTCGCGGTACCACCTTTATTTCCACATAAGCACAATATAATGCTTTAATGGACTCTTAATTAGTTAACGATTTAGAAAAACCGTCTTTAGCTACTATTATTTCACCAAAGAAGCTCAAAAGCTACCTTCAAAACTTTTCACATAAGGGTTTTCAGCTACTCCCTCTCTCTTACTAGTTCTTTCTAAATATATAATTTATCCTAAAAGAACTGTGCTCCTCATAGCATTTTAATGAGTTTCTTATAATGCTTCTAAGTTTTTACTCCTCTTTTTCATTGCTTTTATTATTAATTTGCATTTTCTTTATTTTATAATATATTAATGGTCATGTTTTGTCAATAATCGTAGTTCAATGAAAATTTATTTACCAACCTCCTATGTTAACTAAATCTTTAAGTATTGCTTATAACTTTATCCCTATATAAATAAGTACACTTTCCTCTTTATTACTTTCTATCTTATCCAAAATTCATATATAATTATTCTTACACTTTATTTAGTCATTCACTTACTAGTAAATTAAATACTTTACTTTGCATTTCATTATTTCACCTTCTATAATATTTACTCTAAACGAACTTAGCTGTTTATATTTTCCATTATAAAGCAGCTAAGCTCATTAATCTAGTAATTACATAATTAAGGTAATAGTCTTGTTCTATCTCTAGATCTTAAGCTACCTTCTCTCACATTTTCAATTCCTAATATTCTGCAAGTTATTCTTTCAAGTCCTATTGCGAGTCCTCCATGGGGCATCATTCCATACTTAAAGTTTGACGTGTAACTTTCATATTCATTTAAATTACTTATCATTACTCTATTCATTTAATTTTTAATTGTCAAACACTTATTTCAATTTTATATTTTCACCTATAATAATACATTTTGAATCTGAACCATGACCAATTTCATTTGTTTTTATTATGGTCATATTTTTATCACTTACTATTGCTTTTACTAATTCAATTATACTAGGATTATACTTCTTATTCTCCATCTCTCTAAACTCACCTAATATTATCCCTTTTATTTCTTTAAATGCTCCTAAATGTTTGTAATGAGTTAAATATGTAGTCATCTTTGCTACATCACCACTCAAGCTCTCTAATAATAGAATTTTATCTTTAAACTTAGGCATATATTCTGTTCCAGCAAGTTTTAAAAAACAACGTATATTTCCCCCCACTACTATTCCTTCCATAGATTTTCCTTGTATCCACTTATATTCAAAATCAAAAAGGCTCTTTTTGTCTTCCATAAATGTTTCTGTAAAATTTTTAATTTGAATTTCAGAATCATCTCCAATCAAATTTCTTATTTGATAAAGATACGTTTTAATATTACTTTTAACATATAATGCATTTATAACCACAGATAAATCACTATATCCAAAAAACAATTTAGGGTTTTCTTTTATAATATCAAAATGTAAATATTCTAAGATTTCATTAGCTAAGTCTCCACCTGAAACATCAAATATAGCTTTTATACTGCTATCTTCAAAAAATTTCATTAGTTCGATAGCTCTTTCTTTTCCACTTCCATTAAATACAGAATACTTTTTAAATATTGTATTAGAAAAAACAACATTTAAACCTATATCCATTAAAATTTTTTCTAATTTGTCTATCTTTAATTCCATGCTTTTATCAAGCCCATTAGAACATGCTATAATTCCAACTTTATCACCAAAATTTAATAATTTCATAAAATTCTCCTTTTGCTATTTTTTTAATTATGTCTCTTACTTAACCTTTATTTTAATGTGTTGTTAATATATATAGTAGATAAAGTTAAATTGTAATTGGACTATACTCATTTTAGTATTTCTAACTTCAATTATAATTACAGCTTTGCTTATGTATATATAATAATTCTGCTAAGTTACAGACTTTATCTAAAGTAATTATATTTTTTCATTTATTAATGGTCAATGATAAGTTTTTATTTAAAATCGTAATTATTTAAGTTTATTTCCTATATACACTTGCTTTAGCTCAGAGTTTTGTTTACAATTTGAATATTATGGATTATAATGATTTTTGTATTTTTAGACGTTGTGAAATATTTGTGCATATGTTTTTAATATATATGTTAACAATTTGGAGGTAGTATAATATGAAAGGTTGCCTATACTTGGTAATTCCTTGTTATAATGAAGAAGCTGTATTACATGAAACAGCAAAAAGATTATTAGTAAAAATGAATTCTATGATAGATAAAAATTTTATAACATATGATAGTAAAATTTTATTTGTTAATGATGGTTCAAAAGATAAAACATGGGATATAATAGAAGAGCTTCACGCTCAAAATCCAATCTTCAGTGGAGTGAATTTATCTAGAAATAAAGGACATCAAAATGCTTTATTAGCTGGATTAATGACTGCTAAAGATTATGCTGATATAACAATATCACTAGATGCTGATCTCCAAGATGATATTGAAGTAATTGATAAATTTGTTGAAGAATATTATTCAGGCAGTGATGTTGTTTATGGTGTTAGATCATCTAGAAAAACAGATACATTTTTTAAAAGAACAACTGCTTTAGGATTTTATAAATTTATGAATGCTCTTGGTGTAGATGTTATGTACAATCATGCTGACTATAGACTTATGAGTAATAGAGCTTTAGAAGGATTAAGTCAATTTAAAGAAGTTAATTTATTCTTGAGAGGTATTGTTCCCTTAATTGGTTATAAATATTCTGTTGTAGAATATGAACGTCATGAAAGATTTGCTGGTGAATCAAAATATCCATTAAAGAAAATGGTTGCTTTTGCATTAGATGGAATTACATCTTTTAGTATAAAACCAATAAGAATAATTACTGGATTAGGATTTTTCATATTTTTTGTTAGTTTTATAGCTTTAATATATTCACTTATAGTTAAATTCTTAGGCAAAACAGTTACTGGTTGGACTTCATTAACTTTATCTATTTGGATGCTTGGTGGAATACAACTTTTATCTTTAGGAGTAATTGGTGAATATATAGGTAAAATATATAATGAAACAAAACAAAGACCTCGTTTCATTATTGCTGATAAATTAATAAAAACTGATGAAGATAAAACTGATATGTAGGTGACTATATTGGATAAACTTATATTAAAATTTAAAGACACTTTTTTTTCAAAACAATTTTTCATTTTTGTAACAATAGGGATTATAAACACATTTATTGGTGTTATTTTTTCCTATATATTTTCAAACTTTTTAAATGAAAATGTAGCTTTTATAGTAGGTTATATTTGTGGATTATTTGTATCTTATTTATTAAACAGTTTCTTTACATTTAAAGAAGAATTAGATCTTAAGAAATTTATAAAATTTGCGATTTCATATATACCAAATTTTATTATACAAAATATAGTTGTCCTTATAGTGTTTAATATTATGGGCTTACACAAGCTTATAGCTTATGTTTTAGCAGCTATAATTGGTGTTCCTATAACATTTGTATTAATGAAATTCTTTGCATTTAAACATAAAGAACAATGATATAAATAAAAAAGTTACTACATGATAAATATACTTTACATGTAGTAACTTTTATTTTTATATTAATTATATATATTTATATATGCAATAGGTAAAGTGGCATCGTAATTGGACTTTGAGAATTCTTAATAAGTATTGTCATATTTACTGCTTGTTACAATTTTATATTGGGAGCAAGCTAAAATGGGACTATACTTATTTTAGTATTCCTAAGTTCAATTACTAAGTCCACTTTGCTTATGCATATATAAACATTTTTATGAAACATACATTTATAATGCAGCTTTATATATTTTTACTACATCTTCTGGCGTAAGTGGTTTAAAACCATATTCTAAACCTGATTTTACTGCTTTTTGTGCCATAATTTCAAAGTTTTCTTCTCCAATTCCAATTTCTTTTAATGTTGATGGAATTCCTAACTCTTTAAAGAATTTTGCTGTTTTATCTATTGCAGTATTAGCTATAGTATAATCATCTAAATTTTCATCTATATTCCATACATTAACTCCATATTCAACAAATTTATATAAAGTTTCGTCATTTAAAACATATCTCATCCAATGAGGTGTTAAAATTGCTAGACCAACTCCATGTGTTATATCATAGAATGCACTTAATTCATGTTCCATTGGATGCACTGACCACGCTCCAGCTGTTCCATATGATATTAACCCATTAATAGCTAAACTAGAAGCCCACATTAAATTTGCTCTTGCTTCATAATTATTAGGTTCTTCTATTACTATTTTTCCATATTTCATGCATGCCTTAAGTAGTCCCTCTGCAGTTCTAGCTTGAATAAATGCACCTTTAGTGTTATTGAAATAATTTTCAAATATATGGCTCATGATATCTGCTGTTCCTGCTGCTGTTTGATTTTTAGGAACAGAATAAGTATACTCTGGATCTAATATTGAAACTTTAGGTTTCATTTTATCATTGCCTACACCTATTTTTTCATTTTTACTCATATCAGATATTACTGCAAATTGGTCCATTTCTGAGCCAGTTGCTGATAAAGTCAAGATAGTTATTATAGGTAACACTGTTGTTATTTTACTTGAATCTAATACAATATCCCATGGATCTTTATCATAATTTACTCCTGCTGCAATAACTTTAGCACAATCTATTGTACTGCCTCCTCCAACAGCTAACACAACTTCTACATTATTGTTTCTACAAAGCTTTATACCTTCTCTAACAGACTCTATTCTAGGATTTGGAGCTATATTAGAAAGTTCTACATATGATATATTATTATCTTTTAATATTTTTATCATATCATCATATAAACCTATTCTTTTAATGCTTCCCCCACCATATACAACAAGAACTTTACTTCCATATTTTTTTATGGAATTTCCTAAGTGTTTTATTTGACCCTTTCCAAAATAAACTTCAGTTGGTATTGAGTAACTAAATTTTTCCATATAAACTCTCTCCTTACAATATATTTTATATTTGGTTATGTTTTTAATATATATTGATATATTCAATATGTAAAGTAGCATTGTAATATAACCTTATATGTATATACATATAAAAAATTTTTATTACTTAGAATTTTTTAACCTTTCTATTTCTTCTTCTGATAAATAACGCCATTTACCATATTCTAAATTTTCAAGTTTAATATTCATAATTCGCATTCTTTTTAATTTTTGAACAGTATAACCAAATGTTTTGCTCATTCTTCTAATTTGCTTATTAAGTCCTTGGGTTAAAATAATATTAAACGTGTCTTCTGAAATTCTCCTTATCTTACATGGTTTTGTTTTCACATTGCATATCTCAACACCATTTGCCATACCTAATATAAACTCATCATCAAATGATCTATCTAAAGTAACTATATATTCTTTTTCATGTTGATTTTCAGACTCTAAAATCTTATTAGCCAAATCTCCATCATTAGTTAATAAAATTAATCCTTGAGATGCTTTATCTAATCTTCCAACTGGAAATATATATTCATGATAATTCATAAAATTTATTATATTATTTTCAATTTCATCTGCTGCAGTACAAGTTACTCCTACTGGTTTATTTAAAGCTATATATATTTTTTCCTTTATTGGAAGAGGCTTATTATCAAGAAGAATTTCATCATCCAATTCAACCCACTGCCCTTGTATGCAAGGAAGTCCATTCACTATTATTCTATTTTCTTCAATCAATTTACTGGTATACTTCCTTGAACAAATACCTAAATTACTAAAAAGTTTATTTATTCTCATGTTTTGTCTCACAACCTTAAAAACTTAATTACACATATAAATTTTACATTATATTAGTTGGTAATATTATAACAAATTCACAGCCTTTTCCGATATCACTATTAACATATATTTTTCCCTTATGTAGATCTATAATATGTTTGGTTATAGTTAATCCTAATCCACTTCCACCTTTTGATTCAGAATTTGCATCTATAATTTGATTAAATCTATCAAATACTGCTTTATGATATTTAGGATCTATTCCAATACCAGTATCTTTAACTGTAATTATAACTTTATTATTTAATTCTTTTAATGTTACTTTTATTTCTCCTCCTTCTGGAGTAAATTTAGCTGCATTACTTACTAAATTAACTATACATCTTTCAATCTCATAACTATCACACATTATAATTTTTTCTTCCATTTCTGGATCTATAATTAAGTGTATTCCTTTATTTTCAATGTAATCTTTTAAACTTAAAGAAGTTTCTTCAACTAAGTATACTATATCATTTTCCTTTAAATTTATTTCATATCTTCCACTTTCAATTTTATTTGTATCTATTATGTTATTTATTAACTTTAATAATCTATTTGAATTTCTTTTTATTATCTTCATATAATAACTTAACTTCTCTTTATCTATTCCATCATCTTGTTTATTTAATTCTGAAATTAGTTGTTCAGTAGATGAAATAACATTTAACGGCGTTCTAAGTTCATGTGATAAATTTACAAAGTAATTATTTTTCCTTCTTTCTAAGTCTATTACTTTATCAAATAACTTTATGTTTTTTTCCATTTCATCCTTTAATTGTTTTGTCCTTTTTTCAACCATTCTATCTAAATTTTTCAGTTTAGTAATACTTAAATATATTATCAAAAGAATCATAAAAAAATACATAAATATAGCTTCTGAACTTTTCCATAAAGGTGGCTTTATAATAAATTTAACTTGATTCTCTTTACTTATATCTCCATATCCATTCATTACTTTAACTTTTAATATATGTTTTCCTGGTTTTAAATTATTATATACAAATTCATTTTCATTGCTAACTATCCAATCACTATCTACACTTGATAATTTATAATAATATTTTGTATTATTAGTATTTCTAAAATCTGGTACGAATATTTTAGCCTTTATCATATTTTCATACCAATCAAATTTCATATCATTTATATCATTATACTCTTTCCCCTTTACTTCAAATTCATCAAATATAGCATATTCTGAATAAGCTTTCTCACTTATTTCTTTTGAATCAAATATATTTATTCCATTAATTCCACCAAATATGAATTCGCCCTTATTATTTTTAAAATAGCTATTACCATTAAACTCATTGCTTTGTAATCCATTTGAAGTATTTAAATTAAAAAAAGTATTAGTATTTATATCAAGTTTTGAAATGCCATAATTAGTGCTTACCCATGGATTATTGTTTTTATCTATTAAAATTCCATAGATAGTATTGTTAGCCAATCCATTTTTTTCTGTATATCGTGTAAATTTTTCAGATTTTTTATTAAACTTATTTATTCCATAATTAGTCCCTACCCATAAATTATTATTTTTATCTTCTGTTATGGATATTATAGAATTAGAACTTAGTGTATTCTTATTATTTTCATCTTTTTTATATATTTTTATATAATTATTTTCAGGATTTATTTTTATTAATCCACCTTCTATATACGATCCTATCCAGCACATCCCTGCTGAATCTTGAAATATTGAATAAAAATATGTATCTATAACACCATTTTTTTTGAAAATATCTGTTAAATTAGTTATCTCATAAGTTTTAGTATTTAAAACGTTAATTCCATCAGCAGTACCTATCCATAAATAATCTTTATTGTCTATAAGTAAGCTCACTATTTTATTATGACTTAATCCATCACTTACTGTGAATGATTTTATTTTTTTAGTATTTTTATCAAATTTGCTTAATCCATTATCAGTAGCTATCCATATATCATTTCCTCTACCTGTAATAAAATTTATTTTGTCACTAATTAAATTTGAATTATCAGTATTTAAGTGATTAACAAAATTAATTTTAGTATTTAAAATATTTACTCCATCTTTATCTGTTCCTATCCAAAGTAACTCCTCATCATCTTCATAAATACCTTGAATAGAATTACTACTTAATGAATTTTTTTCACTTGGATTTTTTTTATAATGACGAATATTATTATTAGGATCAAAAGTACTAATTCCTGAATACGTTCCAACCCACATAAGTCCTGTTCTATCTTCTATTATTGAAAATGTATTATTATCTGTTAAACTGTATTTATCATATATTTTATTTAAATATGTAATAAACTCATTATTTTTTTCATCATATTTAGCTAACCCCTCATCAGTACATATCCAAGTTACACCATTGCTATCTCTTAAAATATCTTTTATAAATCCACCTTGAAGAGCATTAGTTTTTGATTCATCCACTGTATATTCTGTTATTTTATTTGTCTCTGTTGATACTTTTAGTAATCCTGCACCAAAAGTCCCAACCCAAACATATCCATGATTATCCGCATATACTTTGTATATTGACTTTTCTATTGTATTCTCTTCATTATATAATTGTATTACTTCTTTTTTATTTATATCAATTTTATTTAATCCACATTCAGTTCCAATCCATAAATTCCCTTCTTCATCTTCATCTAAGCTATATATTACTTGATTACTAAGAATTTGTTTATTATCATCATATAGTATTCTTTCAAATTTATCTTCATGTTCATCATAAACATTTAGTCCATCTGCGGTAGCCACTAGTACATTTCCATCTTTAGTTATCAATATATCGCAAATATTGTAATTTGATAAATTCCCTTTTTCCTTATCTTCATAGTAATTTTTTATTTCATAAGTATTTAAATTAATTTTGCTTAATCCATTAGATGTTCCTACCCATAAATTTTCTTTTGTATCTTCTTTTATAGCTAATATCACATTATTAGCTATACTATCTATAGAATCATCTTTGTACCTATATGTCTTAAAATTCTTACCATTATATTTACTCAAACCATTTTGAGTACCTATCCATATGTATCCCTTACTATCTTGGAAAATTGTCTCTACAGAAGATTGAGGTAACCCATCTTCTATTGTAATACTTTTAAAATTAACCACAGATGCTTGTACATTATTATAGCAATTAGTGAATAAAGTATTGCATATTAATATTATTACTAGTAATGCCCCTATCTTTTTTAGTAATATATTCATCTCTTCTCCTTTTTTTACAATAGTTATATACATAATTATACTACAATACTATTTTTTAATACAATATTTTATATTAATAACTCTACTTTCCAATTAATTTTTGTTTTATTTTTAAATATTTTAAATTTTATTTTAAATTTAATGAAATTTCATCCATTAGTCATTTTACAACACATAACTTATTTAATTTTCATAGTAATAAAAAATAAAACAATTTTAAACTAATGAAAAGGAGTAATTATTCTATTATAAACACATCTATTTTTAGCCTGAAAGATATTATTTCAGGCTTTTTACTTAAACCTCAAAAGTACTTTTATCAATCCATTTATAATTAGGCTTAATTTCTTTTATTTCTTCTACTAATTTAAATAGCGCTAGATCCTTCTGTTTACATTCAAGCATAACATCAAAATCTCTATCTATTACTTTCGTTTTTTCGATGAAATCAACAAAATCACTTGAATTTATAAAATCTGAATGCTTTCTATCTTTTTCATTTTCCCTAGGGCTAGAAAAATGGATTTTGGGTGGTAATGATTCTTCATTCCAAGTATTAAAAATACCTTCAATTAACTCCATTATTCTTTCTCCAGAATTATTACAATTATGATGATGAGCATCTAACACCATAGGTACTCTTAATTCTTCACATACATTTAAAATTTCATTTGCAGTATAAGTCTTATCATCATTTTCTATAATTAATTTTGAAGTTATTTCTATAGGGAATTTTTTAAAATTAGTAATAAATCTTTTAATTCCTTCTTCTTTTCCACCTGTAGCTCCACCAAGATGTATTACCATTTTTCCTTCTTTATAATCAAAATCTTCAAACCATTCTGCTTGACGTATTAAATTTAATTTTGTATTTTCAACAACTTGAGGATTTATACTATTTATAACGTTAAATTCATCTGGATGAGTGTCTACTCTCATATTAGATTCTTTTATAATCTCACCTATATATTTAAAGTCTTTTTTAAATAGTTCCCGGTGTCCCCAATATCCCACTTCTGGATGAGTGACTAGAGGAATCAAAGCTGATGTTATTCTATAGAAATGTATATTATTTTCTATATTATATCCAAGTATTTTTATTAAGTCATTTAAGTTAGATAACGTAACTGATTTTAATTTTTCACTCTTCTTTTCTTGTTCTGTTATTTTGCTATAATTTTTAAAAGTTACTGTACTAGAACTAGTAACTTTTTTTCCTAAATTCATTGCAATTGAAACATATCCTAATCTTACTTTCATCAACATTCTCCTATATTACCAAAAGAATTACCTATCTTTTATTTTTGTACCAATTAGCTATCCATATTCCTATTAAGCATACTATAATAAATATTACTAAAATTATATACCAAGGCATAAATAACACATCCTTATAAAATTTATTCTTATTTTATAAGGATGTGTTATTTTAATTATATTTATTCTTTTAATGAAAATTACTTTTTATTAATATTATAAACTTAAAATTTTTATTCTAAGTTATGTACTAAATTTAATTTATAGATTTAATACTATACCTATCTTTTATAGGCACAACCTTAATCTTTAAAACATTAAGAAGTTTTTCTAAACTTTTAACTTGATTTATATACTTTATATTGTTCTTTGCAATTAATTTTTCTATAATTTTAATAATATCAGATTTTTCATCTGCATTTAATCTGCAATTATTTTTTAGACATTCTCTATTAATATAAGTTAATGTAGTCCAAATTTGTTCTTCTGATATCTTATTTATGTCCATTAATACCCATGTGAAATCTTTTCTTCTGTTCTTTTCTGGATAAGCTTTTTTAAAAAATGTTATAAACCCATTTTCTTTTTTAGGATCTTTTATTGAAACATACTTTCCAAGTTGTGCTTTAAGTTGATTTTTTAAATACATAATAGTGTTTGGTTTTATTTTATCAGCCATAGCATCTATGCTATCATAAATAAAATTATAAGTATCTTGAATTTGCTCCTCATTAACATTTGATTTTTTAAGTATTCTCGTTTTTTCTATATAATCTAATACATTTTTCTTACAATCCAATTCTTTATTATATATTTTTTCCCATATTTCTTTTGTGCTTAATCCTTCTAACATTATATTTTCTTCCATATTACGTCATCCTCTGCATATTATTATTTACTACTAGTTTTACTTAAATCTAATTCAATATATATGTTCTAAGTAAGTTAATACATTTATAATCTTTTATATAATTTTTATAGACAATTATATCTTTAATAAACAATATCTAGTTAGAAGCATATATATCATAAATTTTCTATATAAGTTCCTCACTATACTGGTAAGTCATGTTATTTGTAAATATTTTTAGATTTATATTAATGAACAAACTTTATTGGAACTTATATAATCATATCATATTACTAATAAACTTAAAAATTTCACTTAAAACAATGTACACTATTTATATAAATTATCTCTTTATTATATTTGATACTTTATTTAAATTTTAAAACTATTATTTAAATTTCTCATACAACTTTATGTTTAAGCCATTTTTCACCTTTAAGCCTAAAACAATACATTATTCCCCTAATCAACCAATCTGTATACATTCCGATCCAAATTCCCAAAACACCAAGTTCAAATACTATTCCTAAAATGTATCCTATAAATATTCTAAAAATCCACATTCCCACAAAAGCTGTTAACATAGTATATCTTGTATCTCCAGCTCCCTTTAACCCTGATGATAATATAAAAGAAATAGGCCATACCATTAAAGCCACGCTATTACTTTTAATTAATGTAGATGAAAGTTTTATTACCTCTATATTATCTGTATAAAAAGAAGATACCCATTCTGAAATAGGAATAAATATTAAACCTATTGCTACTAAACATACTGTTCCAAATTTAGTTAAATAAACAAGTGTGCTTTTGGCACCTTTTGTATCATCTCTTCCTACATATTGACCTACTAAAGTTGTTGCGGCTAAACATAGCGCATTTCCTGGTACTGCAACAATAGTTGCTATTGATGAACCTATTGCATTTGCTGCTATTGATGCGGTTCCCATAGTTACTATAAATATTTGAACAATTAATTTTCCTGCATTAAAAAGTACTTGCTCAACACCTGCTGGTATTCCTATATTAAATATACTCTTTTGTGTTTCTAAATCAAATTTAAATGGGAAAATTTTTCTCATTCTTATAACTCTGCTTCCTCTGACTAAAACAATTCCTATAAGAATTGTTCCAACCAATCTTGCAATTGCAATTGATATGGCAGCGCCATCTATTCCATATGATGTTGTATTTAAAACATATCCTAATAACTTAACATCTTTTATTCCATAAATTAATATATATCCTAAAATTATATTAATAATATTCATAAACATTGTAATATACATGGGTGTTTTTGTATCTCCACATCCTCTTAATACTCCATTTGCAATTTGCTGCACTGCAATAAAAGGATACGTAATAAGTGTAAGTTCTAAATATATTTTTGCATTTGATTTTACTAACTCTTCCGCAGTACCATACAAAGAGTTAATCATTGGAACACGCAAAATCCACATTAAAATACTTATTAAAGCAGCTAAACAGCATCCAGATACCAAAGCTTGTCTAGCTGTTTCATTTGCTTTTTTATGATTTTCTTTTCCAATATGTTGTGCAACAACTACAGTAGCTCCAACAGATAAGGCCGCAAAAAAAGATATAAACATATTATTTATTGAATCTACCATTCCAATTGCAGAAACAGCTTCTTCCCCTATATGCCCTGCCATCATTGTATTACATACACCTAAAAGCATAACAAATGTTTGCTCTATTATTATTGGTATAGCTAATTTCAAAACATTTTTTCTTATAAACATACTATAGCCCTCTTTCTCCTCTAATAACTATACTTCTCCCTCACAGTATAATTTACTAGTTTTTAAATGGTTGTTTAACGCAATTATATTATATTACTCCTAAACTCAAAAATTTTCCAGTAATATATTGTATAATATTTATATAGTTAATAATCCTGATTCTAAAATTCCTCACTTCAAAGTTGGTAAAAGTAGATGTTTTTACTAAAGAAGGATTGGATAAATTATTAGAGAGTACTTATTCCCTTAATTTTGGTGTGAAATAAAAAATATTTTAACTCTTTAAAAAAATGAGGTATTAGTAAATTTACTAATACCTCATTTTTTGTAATAGCTTAATTAAATTTTAAAATCAGTTGGATCATATGGTTTCGCTTTTGGTTCACCAAATACAGCTTTTATGCTTTCTGCTTGAGGATTATGTTTTAAACTTTTATGTTTGTTTGTATGTTTCTTCTTCATGCTGTTATCCATAACTATCACCTCAAGAGTAGTATGTCCAATTAAGCTTGTTTTATACTTTGATTAAAAATGATCTTTTTCTTTATGTGAAGGCGCACCTATCTTTTTCCCATTAACAATACCTAAGTCTGAATTTTCTTTAGGATCTATTTTTCTAAGTTTAGCATTTGATTTAGGTCTATCTTTTAACCTATTTTTATTATTATCCATTTATCTCACCTCGCTTTATTAATATGTTGTGTTTATATATTTTTTTTATACTAAAAGTAATTCATCAAAATTAAGTTCTATTTGAATGTATTGTTATAATTAAATTCTCTTTTAAGTTAATATTTTAATATATAAATCAATAACTTTGAAACATATTTTTCACTATCATATAAATATAAAATTTTAAATAAAAAAATCTCAAATCCATTTTTTATAATCAATTTGAGATTAATATATCTATGTATTTCTATTTTATAAGTTTTACCACTTCATCTGCACTAGCTTTTATAGTAAATATCATATTTTCGTCAATTCTTAATTTACATTCATTTTGATTAACTTTTATTTCATTTGAATTTAATTTATTTTTATTAGATAGTTCCATATATCTAGTTGAAGATATTTCTACATTAAATTTTTTTTCTTTTGCTCCAGTAAGCTTTAATGTACTTCCTTGTCCGTTATTATCTTTTATTCTTATATCTATAATATTATTTCCTTTGCTACTACAACCTAAAGTTAATCCTGGAACTCTTTGTATATTAGCCATTCCTCTTAATGTCATCCAACCACCGTTTAATGTTGATTTTATTAGTAAATCTAGTTCATGGTTTTTTTCTAATTTTTTTAAAACTTGACCTAATTCAAATATTGTTAATTCTAATTTCATTTAAAATTCACCTCTTTATTTTTACATAAGTATAATAAAATTATATCCTAACGTAGATTTAATTTAAACATTTAAATAATAGGCTGTGTTTTAAAATATATGTTGATATATGCAATAGGCAAAGAGGCATTGTAATTGGACTTTGAGAATAGTTAAGTGAAAATCAAAAGTAAGTGTCCAAAAGTGAATGTCCAAATTTTACATTTGGAAACAGGAACTT
>NZ_CAURTC010000027.1:0-52138 GCF_963527835.1 uncultured Clostridium sp.
TCTATATAGATAGACTCTCTTTTATGAGTGTCTACTATATAGGGTCCATTTTATTTATGAATCCCCCTTTTTTATCTGCTAATATCAAGTTTATTTTAATATAGCTCCAATAAATTATTTTATTCTATTTACAAAATACTTAACAATCTCCACTATTATTAAAGGTAAAACTGATAATATTATTACTAATATCCATTGTAGGAAACCTAAAGTTTCAACACCAAATATTTCTGATAAAATAGGCACAAAACAAATCAGTAACATTATTATAAATGAAGCAGCTGCACCTTTTAATACATCCTTATTTGATTTTAATTTAATTTTAAATATTGATTGACTACTTCTACAATTAAATACATGGATTATTGATGAAAATGCCATTACTAAGAAACACATTGTAATACCAATTTCTTTTGATGGAGCAATGGTTTCTGATAATTTAGTAAACGTTCCTAAATAGAATGCAAATAAAGTAATTATGGCAAACATTATAGCTTGTAATAATATTTTAACTCCCAATCCATCTGCTAATATATTATTATTTCTATCTACTGGTTTTCTAGACATTATGTTGTCATCCGTTTTCTCCTTACTTAATCCAAAGGCAGGAAGTGCATCTGCTACTACATTTATCAATAGCAATTGAATTGCTAAAATTGGTGAACCCCACCCTAGAAGGAATGACATAAATACTATTATAACTTCTGCAATATTACAGCTTAAAAAGAATTCAACTGTTTTCCTTATGTTATCATAAATACTTCTTCCTTCCTCTACAGCATCTATTATTGTAGAGAAATTATCATCTGTTAAAATCATATCTGATGCTTCCTTAGCTACATCAGTACCAGTTATCCCCATAGCACAACCAATATCTGCTGCCTTTAATGCTGGAGAATCATTTACCCCATCACCTGTCATTACGACCACATCTCCATTACTCTGCCATGCTTTTACAATTCTTATCTTGTCTTCTGGACTAACTCTTGCATAAACTGAATAATTATTTATATTTCTTTGCAATTCTTCATCGGTCATCTCATTTAATGCTTTTCCTGTAATTGCTTCGCTATCATTTTCTAATATTGATAGTTCCTTTGCTATTGCTGTTGCTGTTATAATATGATCTCCAGTTATCATTATTGTTTTTATACCAGCATTTCTAGCTTTTATTATGGATTCTTTTACCTCATCCCTTGGCGGATCTATAATTCCTATTATCCCTAGCAATGTTAAATCATTTTCTAAAGTTTCCTCATTTAGAACATCTGGTAATTCATCATAAAATTTATATGCTACTGAAATTACCCTTAAAGCAGATTTTGCAAAATCTGAATTTGCTTTCTTAGTTTTTTCAAATTCGCCATGTATACATTTTGGCAATAATACATCAAATGCTCCCTTTACTATTACACAATATTTTCCTTCAGCTTGAGCATTATCATCTTTAATTTCGTTAACAGTTATCATTAATTTCCTTCCAGAATCAAAAGGTATTTCATGAATTCTGTTGTAATTATTATTTAAATTAGTTTTGGCATATCCATAATCTTTAAAAGCCCTCACTATAGCAACTTCTGTTGCATCACCAAACTCATTTTCTTCTAATCCATTCATCTCTATCTTTGCATTAGAACATAATGCAGCAAATTTTAAAACCTTATAACTTTCATCGCTTATTCTCTTCTCAGTCTTTAATATCTCATCTTGTTCTGACCATATTCTTGTTACCGTCATTTTGTTTTGTGTTAGTGTACCAGTTTTATCAGAACATATTACTGACGCAGATCCTAATGTTTCTACTGCTGGTAACCTTCTAATAATGGCATGTTTTTTAACCATTTTTGTAACACCAAAGGATAGTGATATAGTAACTACCCCTGTTAGTGATTCTGGTATAGCAGCTACTGCCAATGCTACTGCTGCAATAAACATTTCAAAAGCACTTTCTCCCTGTAGTATACCTATTATAAAAAGTATTAAGCATGCTCCAATTGCTCCTATTGTAATAGTCTTACCAAGTTTAGCAAGCTTTTCTTGCAAAGGAGTATTCTTTGTTTTTTCATTATTTAAGAAAGCTGCTATCTTTCCCATTTCTGTGTCCATTCCTATTTCTGTTACAACAGCTTTAGCTCTTCCATTTGTTACTATACAACCTGAATATACCATATTTACTCTATCACCAATTGGACAGTCTTTATCTATCTTAGCATTTTCGTTCTTATCAACAGCCAAACTCTCCCCTGTTAATGATGATTCTTCAACTTTTAAAGTTGAACTTTCAATAAGCCTAGCATCAGCTGGTATATAGTCTCCAGATTCTAATACAATTATGTCTCCTGGAACTAGTTCATCTGATTTTAACTCTACAAGTTCACCATTTCTAATAACCTTAGAATAATGAGTATTCATTTTCTTTAATGAATTTAAAGCTTTTTCAGCGCTATTCTCTTGTATTGCACCCAATAAAGCATTTATTAATACAATTGCTAAAATAAGAGAACCCTCTATGTAACTGCCATCGCCTTTTGATGCTAGGAAAAATGATAATAATGAAGCAATAATCAGTATAATTATCATAAAATCCTTTAATTGATTAACAAACCTTTTTGTAAAACTTATAGGTTTTTTTTCTTTAAACCTATTTTCTCCATATTTTTTTCTTGCTTCCTTTACTTGTTCAGTTCCTAAACCCTTATCTGGATTTGTATTAAGTTCAATATATAATTTCTGTAACTCCTTAATATAATTCATAAATACATCCTCCTTACTAATTCAGAAGTATTTTACCGGTAAAATAATATCAGTGTTGATAAACATTACAAGTTCTTGTATACTTGTAATATATTTAATCAATAATGCATTTGAGTGATTTTTAGCTATTTTTAAGATACTATAATATTCGTTATATTCCAACCTACAAAATTTGAAATCCGTAAAAAATTATACACGGAGGGTTAAAATGTACAATTATTTTAATAATTTTTCTGAAATTAAGATTACTAAATCCCATTTAAGATTAAATCAAGCTTTTATTGATTTAGTAAGTCAAAATGGTTTTGAAAAGACTACAGTAAGTGATATTTGTGAAAAATCCTTAGTTAGTAGATCTACTTTTTACAATCACTTTGAAGACAAATATCACCTTCTATATTTTAGTATTCATCTAATAAAAAACCAAATAATTGATTCTGAAAAATCAGTCACCGATTATAGTAAAGGTGAACAAATTCATATTATATTATCTTTTATAAATAAAAACAGAGCTTTTTTGAGAAGTATTATTTTAATTAATGATATTAATTTAATAATAACCCCACTGCATGATCTTACTATATCTCAATACGTTTTAATGCTAAAATCTCTTGAGGATATAGGATATAAATTTATTGTAAGTATAGATTTTCTTGCAGAGTTTTTTTCGGGAGCCTTCATATCAATAGTTTGCCGTTGGCTAAAGGATGATAATCCTAAAACTATCGATGAGTTTTCCTTTGAGATTGATAAGGTTACTGATATGCATTTATATTTTGATCCATCTGGACAAATATAATACTTTGTATTTTTTTATTTTCCATATCTATTTTATTCTTTAAACTTAAAACTTATACTAGAACTTTTAATGGCTTCTACAAATAAATAATCATATCACAAATAAAAACCTCTCTTATTTGTGATATGATTCATTACTTCTAATTCTAAATATAATAAACCCTCGGTAACATATTTGATATGCTCCATTTATAGTATACAGTTAAAATAATAAAACTTTTTCTATAAATGGAGTATTTTTTATGTACGGAAATTTAAAGATTTTATAATTATTATTTCTTTGTAAGATTCTAAAAAAATACCCTATAGATAGACTTTTTTATTGTCTACCTACAGGGTACATTTTATTTGTATCAAGTTTTGCTTTTATAACAATTCTCCATTTTTCTTTATATAGATTTTCTTTACTATTGTAACTAGTATCATATAAGAAAAAATTATTACTGCTAAGGCTGCAAAATAAATTGGTGGTAAAGCATTCATTCCTAACATTGTACCAAATTTTGTGTAAGGTATAATTGTGCCTATAAGAATAGCAATTGTAGTACAAGCTAGTACGCTAAATGATGATCTACTTTGGATAAATGGTAGTTTTGGAGTTCTTATCATATGGATCACTAATGTTTGTGACCATAGTGATTCTATAAACCATCCAGCATTAAATGTTGCAATAAATAAAGCAGTATTTACATTAGCATCACCAAAATTTCCACCAGAAACCATTGGACAAATTACAAAGAACATTAATATATAAGTTATAATATCAAATACTGAGCTTGTTGGACCAATCCATTTCATAAATGATCCTATTGAATCTGCATTCCATTTACGAGGAACCATTAAAAACTCTTCATCTACATTATCCCATGGAATTGAAATACAAGAGATATCGTATATTAAATTTAATACTAATAATTGTGCAGGTAACATTGGTAAAAATGGTAAGAATGCTGAAGCTACTAAGACACTAAACATATTTCCAAAATTAGAACTAGCAGTCATTTTTATATATTTAATAATGTTAGCGAAAGTTTTACGTCCTTCTATAACACCTTCTTCTAAAACCATTAGATTTTTCTCAAGTAATATTATATCAGCGGATTCTTTTGCAATATCTACTGCTGTATCTACAGAAATTCCTACATCAGCTTTTCTCATAGCTGCAGCATCATTTATTCCATCTCCCATAAATCCAACTACATGTCCATTACTTCTTAAAATACTAACAATTCTTTCTTTTTGGCTAGGTGATAATTTTGCAAATATATTTACTTTTTCAACTTGTACTTTAAGCTCATCATCACTCATGTTTTCTATATCTGTCCCTAGCAAAATTTTATTTACATTAATGTTTACTTTGCTACATACATGTTTAGTTACTTTTTCGTTGTCACCTGTTAAAACCTTAACTTCTACCCCATTCTTATTTAACGCTTCTATTGCATCAATTGTAGATTCCTTTGGAGGATCTAAGAAAGCTATATAGCCCATTAATACCATATTGATTTCATCCTTAACTGAGAAACTATCTTCAGATGCAGGATTATTTTTTTGTGCAACTGCTATTACTCTCATTCCATTTTCATTTAATTTTTCAGCAGTTTTTACTATCTCATCTTTGATTTCTTTTGTTAACTCACAAACCTCACCCTTATATTCTGCAAAGCTACATATTTGAAGCATTTCTTCTACTGCACCTTTAGTAATAAGTTGAGTTTTTTTATTTTCATCCTTTAATACTACAGACATTCTTCTACGAGTGAAGTCAAATGGAATTTCATCAACCTTAACATATTTATTTTCTAAATCCTTTAATCCGTCTTTATGACCATGTTCTAAAATGGCTACATCTAAAAGATTTTTTAAACCTGTTTGGAACGCACTTACTAAATAACCATGCTTTAATACTCTAATATCCTCATTACCATGAATATCTAGATAACGTTCAAGGATTATTTTATCTTCTGTTAAAGTTCCTGTTTTATCTGTACAAAGAACATCCATAGCTCCAAAGTTTTGAATAGAGTTTAAGTTTTTCACAATAGTTTTGTGCTTTGCCATTTTAACTGCACCTTTAGCAAGGTTTGTAGTAACTATCATTGGTAGCATTTCAGGTGTTAATCCTACTGCTATTGAAACACCAAATAAGAAGGCATCCATCCAATCTCCTTTAGTTAAACCATTAATAAAAAATACAACAGGAACCATAATAGCCATAAATTTTATTAATACAAAACTTACAGAATTAACTCCTTTGTCAAAGCTTGTGCTTTCTCTTTTTTCATTAAGACTTTCTGCCATTGTACCTAATAAAGTATTGTCACCTGTTGAAATTACAATTCCTAAAGCAGAACCACTTATAACGTTAGTTCCCATAAATGCAAGATTTTCATAATCTAATGGATTATTAGAAGATTTAATAGATTTTTGGCTCATCTTTTCAACAGGCTCAGATTCACCAGTCATTGAAGCTTGACTTATAAATAAATCCTTAGCAGTAATTATTCTTATATCTGCAGGAATCATATCTCCAGCTGAAAGTTTTACTATATCTCCACAAACTAAGTTTTGCATTTCAGTTTCGTACTCATGACCTTCTCTTATGACTGTACAAGTAGTCTTTATCATATTATTTAATTTTTCCCCAGCTTTATTAGATTTTCCTTCTTGAATAATACGAAGTAAACCACTAATTAAGACCATAGTAAGAATTATTGTCACAGTTGTTAAGTCTTTTTCGGAAGCTGCTGCAATTAAGTAATCTGTAATAAAAGATACTAAAGCTAAAAGTGCTAACACTATTGTAAATGGATTTATAAAAGCGTTAGCTATTCTTTTTAATAAAGTATTTTTATCTTTAGTAGTTATTTCATTTAATCCGTGTTCATTTATTTTCAAGAAAACTTCTTTATTTTTAAGTCCAGTAATATTACTATCTAGCGCTTCAAATATACCCTCAGAATCTGTTAGAGCATATTGTACAAGCTTCATAGAAATTCTTTTTTTATTTTTTTCATTTTCTTCATTAAATCTTTTTATTTTTTTTTCATTTAGTTTTTTCATCATTTGTATTTTCCTCCTCATTTTTGCATTTAAATGAGTGTATGAAAATAGATATAAAAATCTTATTAAAATAGAAAAACCTGTTAACTAAATTTATATTTAGAAAACAGGCAATGAATATTATATGTATATTTATGCAAAGACATAGTAAACAAACCGAAACCAACATTTCAATTTTCGAAAGAAATGGCTTTTCGGATTTAAATTTTTAATACCTTTAATATACATGAAATAATCACCATCTGAATTCATACACTTACTACTACTGGTTTCCAACTTGTTCTCACCTCTCTTATTTTTAGCATATGTTTATTCTTTTATTCTTTAGGTTTCAATTCTTAATCTTAAAACAAATTATAATTTAAGTTATCCAGAAATTCTTTAACAATATAATTTCCTAAATAATAAAAAAATCCTCGTTTGGGCGCAAGCTAAACGAGGATACAGAAAATCAGTTTAAAATATTCTTATCTGCTCGTTCAAGCTTCAGCTTCATAGGGCAATGAAATTGCATTAAAATACGCCTTGTTTTTCGACGTATCCTGCTAACCAACTAATAATGTCTCCATTATTTTGCGGCAGCAATCCGTATCCCTATAGTAACCTCACCTACCGAGAATATTAAGTTATCTTCTTTTTTATTATATGCATAATTATTCAAAATGTCAACATTAATTTTATAAAATAAACTCTCTTATATTTATTTTTTGTCAACACACTTTTTTCTATCCCTTTTAGTATTAATTTGTATTTCAATTGTACAATGTTCTTTACTCAGATGATAATATAGATTACTATCAATACTTTCCTTATTTCCCATATTTATATTATTATATAGTTATTTCATTCTTATTAAATAATTTTTTATTAAAATTAATACTGTGCTCAATGTAGCCATTACCAAAAATACTTTTAACTCCTGCATTCCTAATTTGCTTAAGTGTAGTATATTGTTAAATAAAAATGCTGCTACAAAAAATCCTATAGCTGTTGTTGTACATAAGAATATACGCATTTTGTTAAATGGTCTACATACTTTTATTACGGCTAAAATACTAGTAAATCCAATCATGTAATACATAATTGTAGTCATCTGTGGAGCTTCTATATTTAAAGTTGGCGCTAGAAAATATAGTATTATAATATTAATTATTATTACTAAAGAATATGGAAATGCATTCTTTAGTACACTTCTCAAGAATGGTTCTTTTATTTGCTTCCCATTTGGTTCAAATGATATAAAGAATGATGTATATCCTTCAATAGCTAAATCTATTAATGTAATTTGTATAGGTATAAATGGGAATGCTGTACAAGTTATAATATTTAATACTGATAGCATTACTGAATATAATGTCTTTATAAAGAATATTCTAGCAACATTAGTAATATTATTTACAACTCTTCTTCCCTCCATTAAAACATCTTTTAAAACACTAAAATCTGAATTTAAAAGCACAATTTGTGAAACTTGTTTTGCAACATCACTTGCCTCTGGAAGAGTTATACTACAATCTGCTTGTCTTAATGCAATAACGTCATTCACACCATCACCTGTCATTGCAACAGTGTGACCTTTTGCTTGTAGCGATTGTACTAATAAACTTTTTTGATTTGGTGATACTCTAGCAAATATACTATATTTTTCTACTAAATCTATTATTTCATCATCACTTTTTATAGTAGATAAATCAATATATGATTCATAATCTTCCAAACCCGCTTGTCTAGCTATACTAGAAACAGTTAATGGATTATCTCCTGAAATTACCTTTACAGTAACACCTTCTCCTTTAAAGAATCCTAACATTTCTTTAGCATTTTTTCTTAATGGATCTGACAATTCAATTGCTGCTATAATTTCTAATGTTGGTAATATTCCTTCTTCTATTGTATCTTTAGAAAAGCCTATAAGTAATACCCTTTTTCCTAATCTTTGTGATTCTATAAGATTATCTTCCATTACGAAATCACTTTGAAGCATTAATTTCTCTGGTGCTCCAACTACTATACTTCCTATATCCTTAAATGAAATTGAGCTCCATTTTCTTTCAGATGAAAATGGAGTTTTATCTACAACCTCAAATTTATCATTTCCTTTAAAATAATCTTTTAAAGCTTGAAAAGTAGCATTATTATCTCCCATTTCATTAACAAAAGCACTCATAGCTCTCTCTACAGTAATTGGTACTATTCCATTATTAAATATTTCAATATTAGAAACTTGCATCTTACCTTCCGTAATAGTCCCTGTCTTATCAAGACATAGCATATCTACATGTGCTAATGTCTCCACACTATATAAATCTTGAACCAATACTTTTTTCTTTGCAAGCTTTATTACTCCTGTTGCAAGAGAAATACTAATTAACAAGACTAATCCCTTTGGTAACATTCCAAGTAATGATGCTGATGTTGATATTACAGAACTCTTTATTACCTCATCTCTAAAGAAGTATGCTTCAACAAATAATAATACACCTACCGGTATTATTATAAAGCTTGTAAGCTTTGTAACTTTTTTCATAGAGTTTACCAACTCTGAATTTATCTTTTTATATTTTTTACTCTTTAAAGCAATTTCTGCTGCAAAATTATCTTTTCCTACTTTTTCAACCTTTGCATAGCATTTTCCACTAACAACATAACTTCCTGAAAATAGTTTGTCTCCAGGCATCTTTACTATGGTATCTGACTCTCCAGTAAGTAGAGATTCATTTACTTCTATTTTACCACTTATAACAACTGAATCTGAACAGATTTGATTTCCCATATTAAGTATAGTTGTATCATCTAAAACTATTTCATCAACATTTATCTTAATCTCTTTTCCACTTCTTATTACATCAGTCTTTGATACTGTAAGTACAGATAACTTAGCTACCATATTTTTAGCATGTATTTCTTGAAAACTTCCGATACATACATTTAATATAATTATTAACATAAAAGCTAAGTTAGAATACGCTCCAACCATCATTAAAGCAATAGCAATAATAGAATTATATAAATTAAATAATGTAAATACATTATCAGAAATAATCTGCCAATCTGACTTTACGTTTTTTTCTTCTACTATATTTATTTGCCCTTTTGCTTTCCTGTCTAGTACTTCTTTTTCCGTTAATCCTAATATAGTTTGTTGCTCTTCCATAATAAACACACTCCATATCAATTATTCTTATTACTACATATACAACAATATTATTATTTATATTTTTACATATTAATTAATAATATCATTAATTATGCTATATATAGTGTAAAATTTAAGTTAAATATTAATTATGGGAATATGAATTCTTATTAAAAGTTATTTATTTTTAATAATTTAGGATACTTTTATTATGCTTAACTACATGTTTACTTATGCTTATATTACTATAAATAATATAATAATTACCTATATGTAAAAATCCACGACATTTCTATCGTGGATTTCATGGTGGTGGCGATGCACGACCTTTAAAATCCACTACCTCAAACAAACATTTAATTGCCACTTGCCAAATGTTTCTAGAATTTTAATCTTTCTTTATTTATCTATTGTAATATATCAAGGATAACGAACCTATTGACAACTATATATAGTAAAAATAGGATTTTATATTTACTTATTTATACTTAAATTCAATAAAAATCAATTTATTGCATGGTCGAATTTCCTAATAAATTAATTTTGAAAAATTATGGAATTAATTAAATAATATTGATAATAACTGTCCGTAGGTCAGCCCTTGTCTTTGGCTAGTAGTTCCCCTATCAAGTCCACAGTGGACTTTCACCGCCAAGTTGTCGCCCATGCTGGGCGCACATAAAAATACTCTTACCCAGTTTTAAAGGTAAGAGTTTTCATGACTATAATATATACTTCATATAGTATTTAATACTTTAATATTATTTTTTTACGGTCATATGCTAATTTTTTTGACTTATGCTATGGCATTAGCAATTTATGTTATAATAAATTTAAGATTTTAATTCGGAATGGTAAAATATTGTTCACTAACGGAGTATATAGGAATAGTGATTTTTCATAATTATTATTAATAGACACTATTCTATTGAAGTTGAAAATATATACTGTATTCTGATTAAAAGTATCAACAATGTAGTGAATAGCGTCAGCTTTTAGCTTAACGATAATTAGATTCCTGTGAATTAATAGATTTGGTTTGAGTATTAGAAAAATATCCTGATTGAAATGTAAATGTGATAAACAAAGGAATTAAAATAATCATTAAATCAATAATTATTGATTTAACTTTGATTGACAATTTCGTAATTATTCCATTTTTGAATATAAAATTAAATAACTTGGAGTACACTCTAGGTTAAGCGTTTTTATTGCTTCTTCTTACCAAGGGGATGCCAGTGACCTGCTTAAATTTGGCTTGGAAAGTATTCCTAAATAGTGTTATTCATCAGTGAAATAAAATTATGCAGAACTAAATGCTAGTAGCATAGAATTTACTCTCACAACTGGAATTAACTTTTTCATTTTACATTTTTCAAGGAATCCTCCAGTAAAATATAAATTTTAATAAAAATAAGATGTCCGGTTTAGTTTTATCAATTAGTACATCTTTTAAAAGTTTAAATATTTATCAACTTTATATACATTCAATATATTCATTGCTCCACTCAATCATGGCTTCAGTAACTTTTAAGAACCTTTTACCGATTTCTGTTAATGAGTATTCTACTTTAGGTGGTACTTCTTTATATACTTCCCTATGAACAATACCATCTTGCTCAAGTTCCCTTAACTGTTGTGTTAAGGTGCTTTGTCTTATATCTGGTAAAGCCCTTTGTAGCTCACCAAATCTTTTTACTCCTTTTCGTAAATGATGGAAGCTTAGCGATAGGCAATATTTTGTTAGCAGCACAAGCTTTAGGAATAGGTTCTTATTGGATTCATATCTTAAATTTTATCTTTGCTAGAGAAGAAGGAAAAGCTTTAAAAAAGGAATTAGGAATTCCAGAAGGTTATGTTTCTGTAGGTGCAGCTGTATTAGGATATAAAGATATGGAAGGATCAGTAGCTCCGAGAAAAGAATAAACTGTAAATATTATTAAATAGTTAAAATTATATTTGGTTTTATAATAAAATATTTCTTTACAAATATAGTAAGGCGGCTTACTATATAAATAAGGAGGTTTTATTATGAAAGGTTTTAAATTTAGCCTTAGGGATATACCAAAACGAGAGATTTTAAATGATTATTCTAGCCGATTTCTGGATATAAATATAGATGCAGTTGAAACTTGTATAGCACTTCTCAGGACGGCTTCTGATATTTCGAAAATACTTGATGAACATTTTTCCAAGTATGATATTTCGGAAGGAAAATTTACAATTTTAATGCTTTTGTATCGACAGAGTGATTATCAATTATCTCCAGTATCTCTTAGCAAAAAGGCTGAAGTTACTAAGGCAACTACGACAGGATTAATAGCTGGCCTTGAAAATCAAGGTTTCATAGAGAAAATCCCCAACCCTTGTGACCAGAGAGGTTATTTAGTTCGTCTAAGCTCAAAAGGATTATGTATATTGGAAGAGATTTTGCCTATACACTACAACATAGTTGCTAAGCTAATGTCTGGACTTGAGGATAGTCAATTGAAGGAATTAACCTCTTTACTTAATTTTTTATCAAAGAATTTACTTTAATATAGAAAGGTGAGATATTATTATGATACTTATAACTGGAGCAAATGGGCAAACTGGTCGTGCAATAATTAAGGCTTTATTATCTAAAGGTGAGCGGATTAGGGCTTTCGTTTATACAACCGAACAAATTCAGGAAATTAAATCCTTAGGTGAGATGGAAGTAGTTACAGGAGATATGATGGATCAAAAGGTTGTAGATGAAGCATTTATCGGAGTTAGTGCTGTATACCACATTTGTTCTGCTGTAAATCCTCTTGAAGTTGAGATAGGACAAATGATAATAAAAGCTGCTCGCTCGGCCAAAGTAGATCATTTCGTATATCATTCAGTATTGCACTCCGTACTTCAAGATATGCCACATCATCAGAAAAAACTCAAGGTTGAGGAGCTTCTGGTGAATTCAGGAATCCCATATACTATTATTCAGCCAGCAGTATTTATGCAGAATATACTCGAGTCTTGGAAGTCACTTAGTGAAAAAGGTATATTTCAACAAAAGTTTTTTACTACTCAAGAAACTCGCATGTGTATGGTTGACTTAGAAGACTTAGCCGAGGCCGCTTCTATAATTCTCACGAGTCCAGGTCATACTGGGGCTACATATGAACTTTGTGGACCTGAAAATTTATCTTTGTCTGATATGATAGCAGCTATTGAACAGCATTTTGGTCGTGAAATCGAAGTTGAAACGCCTCAAGACGAAATGTTTGCAGCACAATTTAAAAAGCTTGGAGTAGGAGACTATCAAGTAAATACACTATTAAAGATGTTTCAACATTATAATGAACATGGATTTATCGGTAATCCAAATGTTTTGACGTGGATATTAGGTCGAAAGCCAAATGACTTCTCATCCTTCATTCTTAGAACATTGAAAAGCAAAATATAATGGTGTTAATTAAAATCCTATAACAAAGAAATAATATAAGATAATATAATAGGGGGAAATAAATTATGAATTTTTGCTGGATAACATTAAATGTAAGCAACATGGAGGAATCTCTGAAATTCTATCATGAGATAATTGGTTTGAAAATTTCAGAAAGATTCAATGTGAGAGAAGATATTGAAATCACAATGCTTGGAGAAACTGATGGCACCAAAGTAGAGTTGATATATAATAAAAACCAAAATGTTTCGACACGAAGTGATGGGCTTTCTATTGGTTTTGAAGTTAAATCACTTGATGAAGCTATGGAACTTTTAAAAATCAAAAATATTCCAATCAAAAGAGGGCCAATTTCGCCATTACCATCATCTAGATTTTTCTTTATAGATGACCCAAATGGCATAGAGATTCAAATAGTTCAGCATAATTAGGTGTAAATATTATGAGATCATTCTCAGACATAAAATATGACAACTGATTCTTTCAACTTTTAGCTTCTTCATTATTCTATAGAAGATTAGGTCAAAGATTATAAGAATATCATCAATTTTATAATTGTTGATGTAATAACATATAGCCAATATGAGGAAAATTTAGTTCGAAATATTCTTTTATAACGTAATAAGGTTAAATCAAAAACCACGACATTTCTATCGTGGTTTTTAGTGATGATATCAAAATTACTCAAACTCTTATTTCAAAAAAGTCTGCGTCATTTATGGTACGGTTCACCTTGAATCGCTCTAAACCAATATTATCAATCATGGGATTCGATAATATCAGTTATTTTTAGCCAAATACCAATTTTAGTAAAAACCTCATTTACTTATGATATGGTTCAATATTTCTAATTCTAAATATTAATAACCCTCGACAACACATTTCTGTATTGTCGATGGTTTCATGGTGGAGGCGAGGCATGACCTTTGAAATTCACCACGTGCAATTTTAGCAAACTTGCTTGAAAATAATTAAACGATATAAATGTTAAATGTATATTATTATATATTAAATTAATCTCCAAATTTATAACTAACGCCCAAACAGTTTTAATATACTTAGGTTTCTTATTATCCTCTTCTATTTTATCTCTCAAATTTCTAATAAAAATCTATTTTATACACTGTATGTTTATGCTCCAATGAGCTCTTTTACAAAGATAGTTTTTGGATTTTCTCTTATTTCTTTTGGAGTTCCAGATTGTATTATATCACCTTCATCCATTACAATCATCCTTGTCCCAAGCTTTAAAGCCTCCCGAATATCATGAGTTATAAAGATAATTGTTACATTAAGCTCATTATAAATTCGTAAAATCTCCTCCTGTAAAAGCTTTCTCGTTATTTCATCCACTGCTCCAAAGGGCTCGTCCATTAATATTATATTAGGATTAGCTGCTAGAGCTCTTGCAATGCCAATACGTTGACGCTGGCCACCTGAAAGTTCTCCTGGATAACGATTTAAGATTTCTTTACTAAGACCTACTGACTTTATCAAGTATTCAGTTCTTTCTTGTATGCTTCTTTTATTGTCCTTATTTATTAAATCTGGTACATATGATATATTTTTTCTTACATTCATATGTGGAAATAATCCAACCTCCTGAATAACGTAGCCAATTTTTCTTCTTAACTCAATCTTGCTAATCTTTGATATATCCTCTCCATATACTGATACTCTGCCCTTATCTGGTATTATCAGACCATTAACTAGCTTAAGCAGTGTTGTCTTTCCGCAGCCTGAGCTTCCTATTATAGTTAAAAACTCACCTTTATCTATGCATAAATTTAAATCTTTTAATACTTCCTTATTTCCATATGATTTGCATATACCTTCAAATTCTATAAGCCCTCTTTTATTCATGATTTGCTCCCTTATAAGTTATAATATTATCAACTTTTCATAATACAAAGATCTTTATATTAAGCCCTTCTTCTTTAAAAACTCTTCTGCTACTGTTTTTTCATCCTGTCCCTTTAAATCTACCTTATTATTTAATTCTGCCATTTCCTTTTCAGATATTATATTATTCATTTTCATTAAAGCTTCCTTAAGCTCTGAATGCTCTTTTAACACATCATTACGTACAATGGTTCCACAGTAATATGTTTGATAGAAATTTTTGTCATCTTCAAGCATAACAACATCTGCGTCTGCAAGCTGTCCATCTGTTGTAAATACATTCATTACATCTATTTCCTTAGAATTTATTGCTTTATACTTTAATCCTATATCTAAATCAATTGATTGTTTAAAATTTAATCCATATTTTGTACATAAAGCATTAAATCCGTCTTCCCTTTCATAAAAATCATATTCTGCACCAAAAATTAAATCTTTAGAATATACTGCAAGATCTGAGTATGTTTTAATATTGTACTTTTCTGCAAAATCTTTTCTTATTACCAATCCATAGGTATTATTAAAACCATATAGTCCAATCCAACTCAAATCATAATTGCTTTCATATTTTTCTTTTAATTCTCTATACAATGCTTCATCATCTGGAATTCCATCTTCCTTTAAAACAAAACTCCATCCAGTACCTGTATACTCAGAATAAATGTCAAAATCCCCTTTAACAATTGCTGGATGAATATTGCTTGTACCTCCTCCAATTCCCTTTGTTATATCAACATTTAAATCTGTATCATTCTCAATAAGTAACTTTAACATTTCACTTAATATGAACTGTTCAGTCATTGGCTTTGTTGCGATCTTAATTGTTTCACTTTTTTTCGTGCATCCCCATAATGTAATCATTAATACTAAAGACATTATAATAGATAAAATTTTGCACTTTTTTTTCATTAATTCAGCCTCCATTTTCTTTTTATAATTTTCTCAATACTCCCAATAAGAAAATCAGCAATTACAGCCAATAATGCAATCAGAAGACTTCCTGCGATTGTCATTGTTGTGTTATTTGTTGTTATTCCACGATAAATTGCAACACCTAAACCCCCAGCTCCAATAAAAGAAGCAATACCTGTAAGAGCAATTGTCATTATCACCATATTTTTAAATCCTGCAAGAATTACCGTTGTAGCTAGTGGAAGCTTAATCTTATATAATATCTCAAAAGGAGTACTCCCCATACCTTTAGCACATTCAATAATTGAAGAATCTATATTATCTATGCCTGTATATGTATTTCTAATCATAGGAAGTAACGCATATATAGTCAGCGCTATAACTGCAGTTGTATTTCCAATACCTGAAAATGGGATTAAAAAGCCAAGCAAAGATATAGATGGAATAGTGTAAAGGAAATTTGTCACAGCAAGAATGACTGTAGAGGTTTTTCTGTACTCACTTATTATTATTCCTAATATTCCTCCTATAATTGTGGCTATTAATATAGACATTCCTGCAATTTTCAAGTGTTCTAATGTTAGCTCTATGAAGAAATCTCTTCTTTCAAAATAAATTTGTAACAATTCTTTAATTTCTGTGCCCTCCATTTATCATTGATATATTCTTTACTATAATACTATTGATAAAAGAAAAACTTTCCTAAAATTTACTTTTAAGAAAGTTTTAAATTAAATGCTTTTTTATGTAATATTAAAAAAGCTACCAATACTATTAACGAAGATGCTAGTAACATACCAAAAAGATATCTCTTATTTAACTCATAAACAAAAGAGGATACCATTGGTGATACTGCATATCCTAGAGACTCACATGCTTCTACAAATCCAAAAGCAAAACGCTGGATGCAAAAATACAAAAGCTCTTTTTAGTAAATATAACACTATTTTTAATATTCATAATAAATTCCTCTAATAGTAAATGATTATTCTTAGTATTTATTACTAGAGTAGTTGTTATGCATATATTATGCTTTTTACGTTATAGTAAAACTTGTGTTAATATAAGATTGTTATATTTTACATTTTTGATTTATTAAAGAAAAGCATATATAAACTGCTAACTAAAACAGATACTAATAAAAGTCCAAGAAAGAAATAATTTTTATTACTACTGTAGATGCATGCTGAAGTCAATGGTCCAACAGCATATCCTAAAGATTCTGAAGCACCAACAACGCCAAAAACAAATCCCTTTATTCTAGGATTAGCTCCAAATTCTGAAATAGAACTCTGAAGCGCTGCATTAAGAAAAGTTGCTCCAAGAAAATACATTATAATTGTAATTGTAAATACAGGAACACTTCTTGTTATTATTAAACCTAATAGTGTTAAATCCATTAATGCAAAAGAGAAAAAGAACTGCCTTCTGTTACCTATCCTGTCACTTACATAACCTGCTATTGGTGCTCCCATTCCGAAAACTAATAAATAAATTGAAATAATAGAAGAAGTGTAAACTGTTGATACACCAAGGACCTCCTGTCCATAAAAGTGAAAAAGCGCAACTACACATGAATATATATAATCACCTAAAAATGCACTGGAAGCTAAAATTACAATTTTATATTCAAGGTTGTTTTGGCGTATTTCCTTAAGTATTTCTTTTATCTTACTCTCACTATTATTTTTACTTTTTTCTTTGATACTTTTTATTTTTCTTACATTAAATATTACATATAATAAAGCGATAAATATTCCAAATGATGATATGCAAAATACCATATTATAGCTATTTAGTTTAGTTACAATAAGTCCTGCAATAGCAGCACCTATTCCACCTCCAAACGTAAAAACTGCTGCTGCAAGGCCAGTACATTCGCCTCTTTTATTTGGATCAAGTGTTCTGGCTAGTATTGAGTATGTTGCAGGAGCTGCCATTCCAAGTACTGCTCCCTGCAACACATATAAACTTCCAACAGTAAAATTTGTATCTGCAAACACATAGCCTACTGGAATAAATGTCATAAAAAATAAAGTTAACTTTAATACTAATTTGTCTCCTATATGGTCAGAAATAATCCCAAATGGTATTTGTGTAAGTGTCTTGCTTACACCATAAAGTGATATCACAACACCAATTGTTACAGTCTCCATACCTATGGATTTAAAGAATAATGGTATGACTGGTATCATAAAGCTATAACTTATTCCAAAAATTAATCGGTATATGCAAAAGTCCTTAAATTCTCTATTTTTAAAAAGAACACTCTCTTTATTAATCATACTTTCTCCTAAATACTTTTTCAGTCTTATATTATCCATTGTATTCCTTATGATTTATAAATATTATAAGTTCATTCTTTTTGTTTATTATGCTTTACGTAATAAGTTTAAAAATAAAATGTACCCTATTAAGTAAACAAAAAAGGTCTACTATATAAGGTACATTCTTGTCCTAGAATTATATAAAAGTATGCACTCCCCCTCTTTCAAAAGTCTAATGGAATGTGTATTTATTTCATTGACAACAAAAAATATATTATGATTTATGTATCATTTAAAAATTATTAAAAAACAAAGTCTTTTAATATATTATTTAATTTTTCAAAAACGCTTAACACAAACTTTAATATATAAGGTAAAAAGAATGATGCTAATAATACTGAAGTAGCCAAAACCAGTACATTATAATTTATAACTTGTCCCATTTTAACCTGATATAGATGTATCGCTCCTATAGATATAGAACCAACTATTAATACTTTAGATGCTATCCATGAAACTATATTTATGATCTGACATACTAATATTATTACTGATAATACAGCTATTAATGGTAAAGCTAATATCTTCAATGGTAACATAAACAAATCAAATATTTGTTTAGTATTACTTTTTGGGCTTTTTTCAACCATTTTTTGTTTTCTATGTCTTTCTTCTCTATTATCGTTCCTATTATTTTTCTTATCGTTATTTTCTAAAAATCCTTTTTTACTATTATCTTTCTTTTTTGCGCTAGTATTTCTAACTTTGCTTTTTGATCTGCTTCTAGAAACTGAAGTTCTACTTTTATTATTAACTTCCAGTTCCTTTTCTATTTCTTGTGGTTGCATAATTAGCGTTTCATTTTTATCCATTAGTGGACTTTCTTCTAATCTATTTAAAGCTTCATATGCCTCATCAAATAACTTCAGAAATTCATTAAGTCGTTTTTCATTAACTACTTCCTTTTTAATTTTTTCTACTTGCTTTTCATATGCTTCTTTTATTTCTTTTTTTGATGCATTTTCTTCTATGCCTAGTATTTTATAATAATCTATCATTTCTCATCTCCGTCTAAACATCATTAGTTAATATAATTATTTTATTGACCATAGCATTCTTTTAATTCTTATTCTCCAACCATTATTTTTAATATCTCTTTATCAGTTTATCCCATACCTTCACGTGCCATTCTACCTACATTATCTATTGTATTATCAACATCTTTTGCAACTATTCCATCACCACTATAAAACTGTTTACCATTTAAATACATATGATATCCAAGAATTCCTGCATCTACTGCTGCTGCAGCTTTAGCTCTAATTTTTATATCATTACCATAAGTAGTTATTTGATTTTTCACCTTATTGTTACTTAAAATAATCTTTTACCTTTGCTAATATTATACTTAAAATTAAAGTTAATTTAAAGTATATTACACTTCATATCTTCTCTTCTTTTTGAGTATTTTAATATCATAACACCTTTATCTGATATATATTCATCTAAATGTAAATCTATTTTAGGATTATTTTCTAAGAATAAAGGTCTACCTTTTCCTAATATAGTAGGTATTATTCCTATAATGTACTCATCTATAATATCGGCTTTTATAAAGTTATCTACAAGACCACCACCACCAAATAGAAATATATACTTGCCTTCTTTTTTTCTCTCTGCTTCTATTACTTTGCATATATATCTATTTACAAAATGTATATTGTCATGGTCCTCTAAACTAGCTGAAGTTGCTACATATACTTTTTTATTTTTAAAATCATTATGGAAATTCTGATCATAACACTTTTTACCCATAACTACAACATCTGCACCTTCTAAAAATTTGCCATAGTCCCACTTGTTTTCGGTATCTAATTTAGTATCACCATCGCCAACTATCCAATCAAACCCGCCATCTTCTGAAGCTATATATCCATCTATACTCATTGCTAAATTTAATATTATTTTTCTACTCATATTTTTTCCCCTCTTTGTTTATAATTATATCGTAATATATATTTTTACATTCTTACCCTATAAAAATTCTTACTTAATACAAAATATAACTGGAAATAAAATTTCCAGTTATATTTAATAGCAAATATTTAATTTACATTTTCACAAAAGTCATTAACGTATCTATACTTCTTATTAAACTCTAATGTCCTTTATGCTTTTTTTTCTTTTTATTTTGCTTTATTTCAAATTTCCTTATTTGCTCACTTTCCTTTTCTTCTTTACTTTTTTTCTTACGTTGTATCTTATTAGTTTCATGTTGTTCTTTTATTGCTATTTGTGCTTTCGTCCCTATTCCTTTGCTTTTTAATTCTTTTTTTATTGCCCTTTGTGCTCTCTTTGGATTTTCTCTCTTTTTTAAATATTTTTCATCTTCTATTTCTTGCAGGGCAAATTTTAAACTGTAATAATTCTTTAATACAAAATTAAAGATTTCTTCCTCTTTTGGTTCAGAACCAAAGGTTACTTTACTAACTTTATAATATTCCCCTTCTTCAATTTCAAATACTCCTATCCAAAAAGGTTCATTGAATAAAACTGTTAGCTTAACTGATATTAACATAAGCTTCTCCTCCTGAAAATAAAAACTTCTAAGAGAACGGACAACCCAGGAGGGCAGGTTACTGCTATATATTTATTATAGGTTCTGACTACCAACAGAACTGTGTTTTTATCTCTCACTTAATATTATATCCAATTAATTGGACATGATAAACATTTTATTATATATATTGCATTCCTGTCTTCATTTAAGTCCCACAATAAGTCTTATATGGACAACTTGTTGGTTTTGGTAATGTAGAATAATATTCATTAATATTTGAATAGTCATAAGGATTTTTAAGAACATCTAAAAGATGTTGCATAACACCATAATCATTATCTTTAACTGCTGCATCTAAAGCCTCTTCTACTCTATGATTACGTGGTATTACTGTTGGATTACTTTGCTCCATTAGATTCTTTAATTCTTCACTTGATTGATCTTGTCTTGTTAATCTTCCTTGCCATAATTCATACCACTTCTTAAATTCTTCACTTGCAAACATATCTATATCACTTAGATTACCTAATGTTAAATTACGAAAAGTATTTGTATAATCTGCCTTAAACTTTTTCATCATAGTTAAAAGAGATTGTATTAACTTTTTATCTTCCTCTTCCTCATTAAATATTCCAAGCTTTGCTCTCATTCCTGTATGCCAATATTTATTATATAAATCACTATACTTCGATATTGAACTTTCAGCTATTTTAACTGCCGCTTCTAAATCTTCATCTAATAATGGTAATAATGTTTCTGCAAATCTAGCTAAGTTCCAAGCTCCTATTTTAGGTTGATTCCCATAAGCATATCTACCATTAATATCAATAGAGCTAAATACAGTATTAGGGTCATAACTATCAATAAATGCACAAGGACCATAATCGATAGTTTCTCCTCCAATAGACATATTATCAGTATTCATAACTCCATGAATAAAGCCAACTAACTGCCATTTTGAAATAAGCTTTGCTTGACTCTTTATAACTTCATTAAGTAAATATAAATAAGGATTACCTTCATATTCTGCCTTTTTGAAATGTCTATTTAAAGTGTAATCAGCTAATGCTTTAAGTTCTTCAATTGTTCCCCAGTTTGCAACAAATTGAAATGTACCAACACGTATATGACTTTTTGCTATACGAGTTAAAATTGCTCCTGGTAAAATTTGTTCTCTTATTACGTCTTCACCTGTTGAAACTACTGCTAAACTACGAGTTGTTGGAATTCCTAATCCATACATACCTTCACTTATTATGTATTCTCTAAGCATTGCCCCTAAAGTCGCTTTTCCATCTCCTCCCCTTGAATATGGCGTTCTACCTGTGCCTTTAAGCTGAATATCAAATCTTTCTCCATTTTTCGATATGAATTCACCTAAAAGAACGGCTCTACCATCACCTAACATTGTAAAATGTCCAAATTGATGACCTGCATAACCTTGCGCAATCGGAACTGTGCCTTCTAAAATTTTATTTCCAGCAAAAAAATCTACTCCATCATCACTTTGCAAAAACTCTTCATTTAAGCCTAGATTCTTTGCTAGTGATTTATTAAATGCTACTAGCTTAGCACTTGGCACTTCGCTTGGATTCTGTTTTGAAAATAATTTTTCTGGAAGTTTAGCATAAGTATTTTCTAAATTTAAATATTTATCTGTAATCACTTCTTTATTTTTCATTTTATCTCCTCTAATATTTCTATTTATAATAGAATACTAAATTATATTATAGTTATACACTGACATACTTGCTTATAATAATAGCGCTTAGTATAGAATAAATGTCAGATACATCATTAGTTTGTACATAATTTTTTTTATTATTCTAATATGAATTTCTTTTCCATTTATTTAGATAGTGTTAAAAGTTATTTTGATATATCCTTTTATTTTCCATTAATTCCTTAGTCGCTATTACAACTGCTTCATGATCTGATGACAAAAGAAAAAGAGCTAAACCAAACGGCTTATCTCCTTCACATTCAATATTATCAACAGACTCAGAGATAATATCTTTTAATATATTTAATAATAACATTCTCCACTGCATTTATCATTAAATAACTGCTCTTTTACTCTCTTCTTTTGCCAATGCTATAATACTTCGTTTATATAAATAGTTATACTACGCTATTTTTGTTTCTTTAATTAATCCATCTTTTTGATTTACGCCATATTTTCTAATTTCGTTAATTAAAACAATACCTGTTACAACTAATGATATAATATCAGCAGTTGGTTGTGCAAACCAAATCCCATTTAAACCAAAGAATTTAGGTAATATTGCTATCATAGGTATTAATACTATAACTTGTCTTAATAAACTTAATAGCATAGCCATCTTTGCTTTTCCTGTTGATTGAATATAATTAGTACCTACTATTGATATTCCTATTATAGGCATTGCAAATGCATATTTTCTTAATCCATTAATAGTTATACTCATAAGTTGTGAGTCTTTGTTAAATGCTCCAACTAAAATGTGCGGTGCAAGTTGTATAAATAAAGAACCTAATATAAATACAGTTGTAGCTGACATCAAACTAATTTTTAAAGTCTTTTTAGCTCTATCATATTTTTTAGCTCCATAGTTAAACCCTACTATAGGTTGCATTCCTTGTACAAAACCATATGCCGGCATTACAAATAGCATATTTATTGAGCTTATTGTTGCCATTGCACCTATTGCTAAATCTCCACCATAATTTTTTAATGAAGAATTAAACATAACTTGAACCATGCTAGTAGCTAATTGCATTGCAAATGGAGCCATTCCTATTGCAAATATTGTTTTTATAATTTTTATATCTAATTTTAAATTTATTTTTTTTAATTTTACGTTTGATTTTCCTCTTAAATAATATGATAATCCCCATAGTGATGAAGTTGCTTGAGATATTATCGTCGCAAGTGCTGCTCCTTGTATTCCCATATTAAATACAAATATAAATACTCCATCTAATACTATATTTATAATACACCCTACTGCCATTATAATAGCTGAAAGTTTTGGACTTCCATCTCCTCTTATTAAGTTACTAAACATCATTGACATTAGGCTGAATACTGTACCTATTAATATTACACTCATATAAGCTTTTGCATAAATTATTGTATCAGCACTAGCTCCAAAGATTGTAAGTATTTTATTTAAAAATATTGTTCCAAATATAGTTAACGTAACACCAATTATTGCTGCTAAACTTATTGCATTTCCAACTATATGTTCAGCTTTTTCTCTTTTTCCTTCTCCTAGCTTTATAGATATATTTGTCGTTGAACCAACACCTATAAGTGTCCCAAAGGCAATTATTATCGACATCATTGGCATTGTTATTCCAAGTCCTGTTATTGCCATAGGACCAACACCTGGTATATTTCCTATAAAAATTCTATCTACAACATTATAAAGTGCATTTACCATCATTCCAATGATTGCTGGAATTGAATATTTTAATAATAATTTTCCTATGGGCTCTGTACCTAGTATATTTTGAGTATTATTCATAATGCCCCTCCTCTTTTGTTTATATGTTTATATTTTTACATACTTTTTCAAGTAATTTTTTTAACTCTTCTTCTTCTTCATTAGTTAAGCTTTCACTTATTTTTTTGTTCCAATCCTCAAAAACATTATATACATCAGCTTTTACTTCTTTAGATTTTTCTGTTAAATAGATTCTATTAGCCCTTTTATCATCAGTATCTTTAACTCTAGTTATAAAGTCTTGTTCTTCTAATTTTTTTAAAGCTCTAGCTGTTGTACCTTTATCTATTTTTAATTTTTCAGACATTTCTTCTTGATTTTTTCCATCTTGATTATATAAAGTCATTAAAAACATAAGTTGTCCTGATCTAATATCATATTTAGCTACTTCTCTATTTATAAATATAGTTGATTTTCTGTATAATTGAGAGATGTATCTAGCACACTCATTATTGTTATTATTTTCTTTACACATATTTATCCCACCTTTAATATAGTTGTCTATGCAACTATATTATAATATCATAAATTAGTTGCGTACGCAACTAATTGAGAATTAAAAATACGTAATTAAATAATCTAATCTATATACCTCTATTTATCTCAATACTAGATTAGCATTTAATAAATCTTTATTGTTAAACATTTTTATATAGCAAAAATCCACGACAATTATCGTGGATTTCTATATTCAATAGGAGTTAAGATTTAAATTTTTTAATTATAAAGACATATATTTTACTTTAACACCATCAACATCAAGTAACTCGTTTTCAAGTATTTTTATTTTATCTAAACTAGAATGAATATGTAAAATTATCAAACCCTTCTCGGAACAAGAATTTTGACTAACTTCGTGAAGACCAAGTCTAGTTTTTATAATGCATCCATGTTTAGTTAAAATAGTTTGAACTTGTGGAGCATGAGCACTTCTGGGATCAATAGTTATTGCCATAATTACATTTTCCATAAATTACATCTCCTTATTTTTATATTTTAAATTATTATCTCCAAATAACTTGAATTTTATAATGAATTTATCTCTATAAATAAAATACTCTTCTGTTCTAGCATTAAAACATTTAGCATAGTCATAACCCCTGCAAGCTAATTAAAAATATTTTTTTCAATTACTCCATAAATAATTGCACCACTTTTTTTGCCTCCATAATATTTTTTTATCCCTAGCTTTTCAAAATCATTAGAACCTTGTCTTTCTTTAATAACAACTCTTTTTTTACACACTCTAAGTGCTTGCATTAAAATCTCTTTTGTTAATCCTTTGTGATCTGCAAAAGCTCTAAAGGCATTTATTGATGCTGACTTTCTATTTGGTTCTTTAAACATAGGATCAAAATATACTACATCAAAACTATTATCACTTTGCTTTAAAAGATACTCTTCATATGATTCATTAACAACCTTTATATTATTTATACAATCTACAGTTTCACCATTAACATTATTATAAGTTTCTAATCCACTTTTACTTAAATAAGCTATATACTTATTTACTTCTGTCCCTACAACAAAGCCACTTTTCCCAACAACTGCTGCAAAAACAAGGGAATCTCCTGCAAGACCTAATGTACAATCTAATATACTATTTCCTTCTTTTAATTTTGTTGCCTCTATCATAACTTCTTTATTACCTTGTCTTATTGATTTAATCTTAAGTTCTGACATATTAGGATGCCAGAATAATGTACTATGTTGTCCCTTTATAACAATCTTATCTTTTTCAACTACTAATAAATAGTCAAAATCATCTTTTAAAATTGTTTTTTTGATACTAAAATTACCTCTTTTTATATATGGTATATTTAAATCTTTGGATATACCTTTTGCTTTATAATTTAAACTTTCATTCGCTTCTCTTGTAGTAGTAACTGCAATCTTCATTTTTTTCTCTCTATCTTTCTTCATAGATTATATTTTTCATTTGTACCATTATATAATACATTTTACTATAACCCAATATAATTAAATAAACCTACCTTATTATAATAAGGTAATATACGAACAGTTCTATATATCTCTTATTTTAAAATCTTTAATTTGCTTGCGTAAATATACATCAATATTTTATGGCAATAAAAAATCCAGGATAATTTCTATCGTGGATTTCATGGTGGAGGCGATTCGCAGGAATAATACCCACAATTTAGTACTCTAGTTTATTATTTATATGATTTATTAGATTTTCACTTAAAATCATATTCTTTTAAGTGAACTTTTTATTTCTTCTGTATATATTCCACCATGATAGCATATTATCTTATCAATACCATAGTTTAATAATTTATATATAGATTCCTTAGCTTTGCTCATATCTAGAGTATAATTTGGATTTGCTATAGCTAACTTATTATCCTCTATTACTAATGCATCTCCCGATATTAAAGTCTTACTTTCCTTAACATAAATCGATATATGACCCGGCATATGACCTGGTGTTTCAATTATTTCCATACCCCCGCACCAGTCAAATTTATCTCCATCTTTCAATAACATATCTACTTCAATATTTTCTATTGATTCAAGCATCTTTTGAAAATTCATCGCACCTTCTTTTTGTTCTTCTGGCAATTTATCATATATTAATTCAGCTTGTTGCAATCTTAAAGATTTTTCTTTTCCATTAATATATTTTTCATCTATTATGGATGATAATATTTTTACATTAGGATACTTCCGTTTAAAATCAGCTGCTGAACCCATATGATCAAAATCGTGATGGGTTATAATTAACTTTGTAAGTTTACTTAAATCTATCCCATTTTCTATTGCACTTTCTTCTATTAATGTTAAAAAGTTAGGATAACCACAATCAATTAAAATCATATCATTGTCGTCCCTTAATATAACCGGATATATTGCATCTATAATTCTATTAAATTCAAATTCTACTTTTAATACGTTTAATTTATTCATTGTACTACCTCCATTATAAATAATCTCCTAATTCAGATTAAATTATATCACTAAATTAATCTAGGTAATAAGTTAATAAATAAGTCTGTATTAAACTTGATTGTAAAGAAGATTCTTATACAACCTCCTTTTGTTGTCTAATTATTCTTCTAATACTACTTTCAGTAAGATAATATTGATTAACCAGTTCTTTAACTGCTATTCCTTTATTATATTTATTAAAAATTTCTTTATTTCTTTCACTTAACTCTTTTTTTAATCCGCTTTTTTCTCCCCAAGATTTTTTAGTATGGTTTTTAGTAGGTATATATAAGTATCCTCCATCTACATATTCTTGAATTAATTCAATTATATCTTGAGGTAATATCTCTTGTGCTTTTTTGTACTTCATAACCTTTTCTCCTATCTATCATTTTAATTTATAAATAGTTAGGCAAAGACTGCACAAAACATATAAGCCATATTTAATCTTTGATTATGGCTCCAAACAAAACTTTATTTGTAATTGTCTTACAGTCTTTGCTTGGAGCCTAATACTATAACCATTTTTGATTTATTAAGCATTTGTACACTTCCTTTCTTAAATATATTATCATAAAAAACACATTGAATATTTCATCAATGTGTTTTTCGTTGGTTTCATGGTGGAGGCGAGGCATCCCTATCCTTAAAATATATTTATATTATTTTCTCTAAATTACTCACTAATTCACCAATTGCTCCAATATATATACTCACTATTCTATTAGCTATATCACTTACTAACTCTTCATAATAAATATGCTCTATTTTATTTCTATCTTCTAATAAATTAATCCATACTTGATCATCTGAAATTAAATTGTTAACATATGCTTTTTTATAAATAGTTCTTGGAAATGAATTTTCTAATGTTACTCCTGAATATGTTAAAAATTCTTTTAGTGTTTTATGTGTCAGTTCATAAGTTAATTTAAATCTATGAATTAAACTATCTCTTATAATTTCATCTTTACCATCATATAATTTACTTACTTCCATCAATCTATTGTAGGCTTTTTTTAAATTCATATATTTAAAATCTATATTTCTCATATATAATTACACCATCCTTATTGATTTGCTCTTTAAAAAATTCATCCTTTATATTTTTCATATCAGAAAAATCAAATTCTAGTAATGTTCTAGTATTTAATTCAATATCCTCTATATATTCTCCTAAATCACTATCTGAGTATATAGCCAAGTCTATATCACTTTTTAAACTATTATCTCCTCTAGCCCTTGATCCAAAAATAACTACCTTATTTATATAATCATATTTTTTACTTATATTTATTATTTCTTGTAATATATTTTTATCTAAATTTAAATTAATCACCTTTAATTTTTTTAATATAATTATAGAATAAGTAAATTATAAATATGCTTATTATTTTATTTCAAAAATTATAAAAGATATAATTATAATATGATCAAATTGCAAATTTAGCCATCTATAACTTTAAATAAACTTTTCTTACTTCCATCAACAGCTAATATAATAAATAACCAACTTATCATATATCCATATCTGTTTTGATTTTCAGTAATTAGATAAGCAGCTATATATCCAAGAAATATTAGATAAAATAAATTTAATTTTGAGTTTGAATTCATACCCTTTTTATTTTTTAATCCTAAAAAAATTAAAGTTAATATGATAATATAAAATATTTGAAAAGGTGCAGAACCAAAAATTCCTATCTTAAATATTATTTTTTCTTTTGGAACATCTTTTTGAGTCCAAAGAGATCCTGCAAAATCTCCTATACACCACTGTGCTCCTAATTTTCCCAAATAAAAAATCAACACTTTAATAGTAGGAGCAGTTGTAAACCTATCATGTATTACTTCTTTACATTTTAGTTTAAGTTCATCATAGTTATTTATATTTTCTTCTACCAATTTTGCATCTTCAATGTTCCACATGCCTAAACTATTAAAATTAGTCCCCTTTAATACGTTAGTTATTTTAGGTTCGCTTCCTCTCCATAGTGGATTTTCTGTAATATTTATCTTTTGAAGAATGCTGCTAACTAAAACTATAATTAAGAAATATGGAACAACAACGAAGACTATATTTATTAACTTTTTCAATATTCTATCTTTATAATAAATTAAAATATATAAAGTATATGCAATTAAAATTATAATAGCAACCATTCTAAATAAATTTCCAAAAGCTAAACATATGCTACTGAAACAGAACAATAAAAATTTATATTTATCAGATTCAATGCCTCTTAAAAATAAGTAAATACTTAATAAATAAAATGGCATAGCTAAATTTTCACTACAAAATACTGAAGTATAAGTTATAAAAGGTGGAAATACACTTGCTATTAATAATGACAACAATGCTTTTTCTTTACTTTTAAACAATTCTAGTGTTATTAAATATACAAATAACACTACTGTTGTTCCTAAAAATACATTTATAACTTTCATAATTAACAAATTACTTTCTGGAGATAAATATTGTATTACCGCCATATATAAGACATATATAGTCAAATATGGAAATCTTGCTATATATCCTATTCCTTTAAAGCAACTTAAATCTCCTGCTATTAAAGCCTTAGCACATTCATACATAACTTTAAAATCAGAATTTGGTGTGTTATTTGCATTTAAAATCCACAAAATCCTAATACAAAATGATATGAATATTAATAAAAATATTTTTTGTTTATGACTAATATTCGAATTTATTATTTTATATCCAAATAACATTGAAATTATTATAGCTAATGCAAATACTATTGTCCCAACATTGCTATCTATAAGTATAGGAAATAAAATACAAATGCTAGTTATAATTATAATTAATAATATAATTTTTAGCATTGTATTCATAATCTTAGTAAATAAGTTATCTAATTTATTCATTTTTTACTCCTTTAAATTTAAAACGATAATATTTTAAATTTGCTTACTCCTGAAGAAACTGCATTTTGAACAGCTCTATGCTGAAAATCATAACAAATGAACATTCTATCAAGCATAATTTCTAAGTATGCCATTGCGCCTAACTATGTAATCATCTCATCAAAACTGTTTATTCCAAATAAACTTATTAAATTAACTTTGCTTGATATGAAGACCTATGTGATATTGCTTGTCCTATAAGTACATATAATATGAAACTTGTAATTAACACAAACACTAAAATCACTTTTCTTTATAAGTTTACCATTTTTGTTTTTATATGTCTAATTTTCTACATTTAATCATATTTTATATAACAAAAAGAAGTTACCTTTAAAAAAGTCAAAAATCTTTTTCAAAGGTAACTTCCATTAATAAATGTTTCTTAAATTGCTTAAAAATTATAAAATTCATTTTATTAATTTTATGTTTTAGATAAAAAATAATATTTAAATATATGTACTTTTGTTTTATTGTTTATTCTAAATATCTAAATAACCATACTCTTGAGTTTTTATTATTCCTTTTTTAGAAAAATTTATTGGATAATTAAATAATGGACCATCATATACAAATGTATGATATTCCCCATTTTCACCACAAGCATCAGAACCTGTAGCTTTTATTTGTTCTACAACATCTGTAGTTAATACTTTTCCTAAAAAGTCTTCAGACATACACTTAAGCTTTACATTTTTAATTACTGTTTTAAATCCTGAATCAATAAATTCATAAACTAAATCTTCCCTATTTTCTTGCCAAAGAGGAAATACAGCTTCAATGCTTGCTTCATTACATCTATCCGTGCACCATGCTCTATGTGGTTCTAAATCAATATCCCCAAATACACAAGAATCTATTCCATGTTTTTCTCTAGCATAAATTAATGCTTTTGTAAAAGTCGCTTCATAATCATTTCCACCCTCTGAATCAACTAATAATAAAGATATATTCAGAGAATCTGCCATTTCTCTAATTAAATTTTCAGGCACCCCATGAAACCAAGATCTAGAATTTTTTCTATCAACAGTAACAAGCAAAACTTCTGGCTTATGTCCTGATTTTATCATTCTATATAAAGCCAAAGTACTGTCTTTACCACAACTATAAGACATAATAAACTTTTTAACCATAATTAACATCCTTTCATACTTGCGTATTAAAAAATAAATATAACTTAATTGTCCTTCCACTTTTTCAGTGCGTTAATCATAAACCCTTTAATATCTATTCCATAAACCTCTTTCAGCTCTTCTCCACTAAAAACTTCCTTTGGTGTACCTTCCTTGATAATTTGTCCTTCATTTAATAATAATACTTTTTCACCAAAAGTTTGAACTAGATTTAAATCGTGTAATACAGCTATTACTATTCTATTATTTTCCTTTGTCCAACCTTTTAAATATTCTAATATTTGAATTTGAGATCTTAAATCTAGATGATTTGTTGGTTCATCTAAAAGTATTACTTCAGGATCTTGTGCAAATGCTCTTGCCAAGTAAACTCTTTGAAGCTGTCCTCCTGACAATTCATTTATTAGCTTATTCTTCAAATCCAATATACCAACATTATCTAAACACTTTAATACCATGTCTTTATCTTCATTACTTGGCTTTCCAAATACTCCATTTATATGGGCATATCTCCCCAACAATACTGTTTCGAAAACAGTATAAGGAAAATATATATTACTTGATTGGCTCATAAGAGCTACCTTTGTTGCTAACTTTTTTCTATTTAATTTACGTATTTCTTTTGAATCAAGAGTAATATTTCCTTTATAATCTATCAAATTTGCTATAGATTTTAGCAATGTACTTTTCCCACAACCATTAGGTCCAACTATACAAAGGTTATTCCCTCTTTCAATATGAAAGGCTATATTTTTAACTACGTCTAAATTATCATATCCACAACTTAACCCTTCTATCTTTAACATGCTTTTCACCTACTTTGATTTTTTAAAGTATATATAAGCAAAAAATGGTGCTCCAATTAATGCAGTTATGGCACCAACTGGCAACTCTGATGGTACAATTATTGTTCTTGAAATTAAATCTGTTACTACCATCAAACATCCCCCAAATACTGCTGACATTGATATTACATATGAATGGTTTGATCCAAATATCTTTCTAACAACATGAGGTGCTATTAAATCAACAAAACCAATTACTCCACTTAATGCAACTGCACTCCCCGTAAGAACCGCTACAAATAAAAATAAATTTATTTTAACCTTATTTGTATCAACACCTAATGCCTTTGCTTGCTCTTCTCCAAATGTTAATACATCCATTTCCCTACAATAAATCATTGCACCAACTAATCCAATAATATAAAAAGGTATTCCAACTTTAAAGTAGCTCCATCCTCTCATTGCAAATGAACCCATTTGCCACATTACAATACTTTGCATTTTATCGCTAAATAATGCTGAAATTGTAGTTAATATTGCATTACAAAATAATGAGAATACCATGCCAACAAGAATTATTCTACTATTTGACATAGTTCTATCTGCTTTTTCACAAAGTTTAAGAACTATAACCATTGTAATCAAACTACAAATAAATCCAACTAATGGCATTGTTAAATTTCCCAAAAACGGAATATAAGCACCACTTACAATTAATATTCCTATCCCTAAAGAGGCTCCAGAAGAAAGTCCTAAAGTGTATGGTGAAGCTAAAGTATTTTTAAGAACTGACTGAGTTACAGCTCCGCTTACCCCTAATGCTCCACCTACAATAAAGGCCAATAATACTCTTGGTAATCTTACATTCCAAATTATTACTACTTGACTTGAATCAATTCCATCACGTAATGGAACACTAAAAATTTTATGGCCTAGAATTGAAATAATATCTAAAATACTAATATTGGAACTCCCAATTGAAGTTCCAATGCATAAAATTAAAAATACTAGCGGAATTGATAGCATTAATAATATTCTATTTTTATAGGTCTTTGTATTCATCTGGATAAATAACCTTTGCCATTTTCTTTAATGCTTTAATTATATTTTGTGATGGTCTTGAAGAAGCATTATTGTCAATCATATACACATCACCTTCCTTAACAGCTGTGATTGTGTCCCATCCTTCACGGCTAGTTATATCTTCTATTGCAGTTCTTTCATTTCCATTAGCACCTAAATTATTTGTTAAAATAACATCTGGATTTGCTGCAATTACTGACTCTTCTGAAGTTGTTATCCAAGAGTTTTGGTCACCAAAAATATTTTTAGCTCCAACAACTTCTATCATTTCATTTAAAAAAGTATCTTTACCAAAAGTAAATAAACCTGAGCCTGAACCTATTTCAAAATAAACATTTTTCTTTTCTGTAATAGTATCCGAAATAGTTTTTATTGCATTAACTTCTTTTTTCATGTTTTCTACTACTTCTTTACCTTTCAATTCAGCACCTGTTATTTGTGCCATAAACTCTATATCACCATAAATACCATCAATACTGTAACTACTTGGTATATATGCAACTGCTATTCCTGCTTGTTTTATTAAAGCAAATGGATCTTCATCCCCTACTTTATTATGCCCAGATGCTATTATCATGTCTGGCTTTAACGAAATAATAGTTTCAACATCTATATTTCTAAAATCTAATTGTGGCAATTCATGATTAACGCCTTCAATATCTGCTGAGTAGTTATCTATTGCAATTAATTTATCACCTAAACCTAATGCCATTAATACCTCTGTATTTGATGGTGCAGTTGAAATTATTTTATTAATTTCCTTAGGTGCTACAAATTCATTACCTTCTCTATCATGCATCGTAGTTATTTTTTCAGTACATCCTACTAAAACCGTCATAAACATTACTAAAACCATTAATAATGATATGAGTTTTCTTTTGTGTTTCATTTCTATTCCTCCTAAAAATATTACAGGGCAGCTTAGTAAATTATCAGTTAAAAATCATATTAACTCTAAAAAAAGAGCCACCCCTTTGAGAGTAGCTCTAAAAATACATATTAAGAATTTTATATTAGTTGCAGTTTATATTTTTATTAAGCACAACAAATAAAATAAATTAAATTAATAAATATTTATTATCTCGCCCTCAGAAGATAATATGAATTCTATATATGGCAGGTCTCCCGACTTTACTTCATCCTACTTTTCTAACCTTCCCGCATTTTGCAGTGGTATCTTTAAGAATTTCGTCAGTTTCACGGTTACTGGGATAGTTTAGGATTTTAACCTAATTCCCTATTAAGTCAATAAAACACCTTATACAGTTTAATTTTCATACTGATTATATCGTTCAATATATTACTTGTCAAACAAAATTTTTCTTCTAAAACCGTCTTAATTTAAACAATTACATTAATTCACAATTAACAACAATTAATCCTTTATTAAACTTTGCAAAAATTTCTTATTTCATTTTCTAGTCTTTTTTGTTATAATGCTTTATTATTTCATTATAAAAAGATTAGGAGAATACTAAATGAATGCAAAGTTGTTATTTTTCTTAAAACAAAATATTAACTGGAATACTAATCTCATTACCTCTGTAGAAAGAATTGGGGGACTTAATAATAATAACTATAAAGTTTCATATAATGGTGATGATTTTTTTATTAGAATTTGTACCAATATATATTTAGATAATGATAGAATAACTGAAATTCAAATTATCAATACAGCTTCTAATATTAATTTAACACCTAAACCCTATTATTTTTCTATCAAAAATGGTAATATGATTCTTCCTTGGATAAATGGTAATATGCCTACTGAAGATGAATTCTCATCTATTGAGTTTATTGATAAATTAACTAGTCGATTAAAAGACTTTCATAATTTAAGTTGTAAAAAATTTTTCAAACCTTTTAATCATATAAAAACTAGAATTGATTTATGTAAAAAATTCAATATCTCTTTACCCAATTATATTAATACACTTTTAGAAAAATTAAATCATTTAGAATATATTCTAAATAATAATCCAACTATAGGCTTATGTCACAATGACCTTAATTGTTCAAATATAATTCTTTCAAATAACAACTTATATTTTGTTGATTATGAATATTCATCTATGGGAGATGTATTTTGGGATCTTGCTACAATATCATGGCTACTTGATAATAATTGCAGGAAGGATTTATTAATACAATATTTCGGTTATTATAAAAAAGAAGATTATAAAAAACTATTAGATTTTTTATATGTTGTTAAATTTTATAATGCAACATGGTCATTATTAAAAACTAAAGATTCAAATAATGATTATGATTACCTTAATGGTGCTAACATTATTTTTGAAGATCTAAGACAAAACTCTTAATTACTACTAATAAAATACTATCATACCCATTTAAAAATTTCTGTACATATTCTTTTTCATTAAAACGCACCTCACAATATTAGATTTTTATGTCTAACATTTGAAGTGCATTTCAGAACAGTTGACTTGACTTTGGTTGTTAAATAAATTTAATATTAAACAAATATTAAATTTCAAATCCATAACCTTTTAGGGCCAAATCCCTTTTAGTGTTAACCTATGCTAAATTTCTTTTTGCATATTCTTCATTTTTCTTTTTTGATTTAAGTATCTTGTAAATCACCCCAAGCATTATAAACCATACAGGTGTTACAAATAAGGCTACACGAGTTTCGTCGTTAAGTGCCAATACAACTATAACAAAAGCAAAAAATGCTAGAATTATATAGTTTATGATTGGATAAAGTGGCATTTTGAATTTATTCTTAGCAGCAAGTTCAGGATTAGTTTTGCGATATCTTAGATGGCAGATGACTATAATTGCCCAAATAAAGATAAAACAAAATGTTGATATACTTGTAATAAGTACAAATACCCCTTCCGGCATAATATAGTTCAGAATAACTGAAATCAATATGACAGTTGCAGAAAACATTGTAGCATTAGAAGGTACTTGATGAGAAGTTAATTTTTTCATTGACTCAGGTGCATTATTTTCTTTAGCAAGAGAGTAAACCATACGGCTTGTGCTAAAAATACCGCTGTTACAAGCAGATGCAGCTGATGTTAGTACAACGAAATTTACAATACTTGCTGCTGCTGCGATTCCTACTGCAGCAAATACCTGTACAAATGGGCTTTTATCTGGATTAATTGAATTCCATGGGTATATGCTCATAATGACAGTAAGTGCTCCGATATAGAAAATAATAATTCTAATTGGAATATTGTTAATAGCCTTTGGAATAACATGTTCTGGATTTTCAGTTTCACCAGCTGTTAAACCAACTAATTCGATTCCAGTAAAAGCAAATACAACCATTGGGAAGGAAAGGATAAAACCGCTTGCCCCATTTGGGAACCAGCCTCCATGACTCCAAAGGTTTGTAAAGCTAGATATACCAGTATCTGCTGAAAATCCTTTAATAATCATAAATGTACCAATTATAATTAGTGATAAAATTGCAACAACTTTAATTAATGCAAACCAGAATTCCATTTCACCAAATAACTTTACTGTGGTAAGGTTCATAATTAGTAAAATTACAAGAACTATAAGGCTTGGAACCCATTGATCTATATTCGGGAACCAGTATTGTATATAAAGTCCAGCAGCAATTAAGTCAGCCATAGCAAGTGAGATCCAGCAGAACCAGTAGGTCCATCCAGTAATAAATGCTGCTCTATCTCCTAGATAGTCATATACAAAGTCTACAAAGGAATGGTAGTTTAAATTAGAAAGCAATAATTCCCCAAGAGCACGCATAATAAAAAAACAAATCACTCCTGTTATCATATATGCAAATAGAATAGATGGACCTGCCAAGTGAATGGATCTGCCTGAACCAAGGAATAATCCAGTACCAATTGCACCTCCAATTGCAAGTAATTGAACATGACGATTTTTTAGTCCTCTCGATAAATTTTGATTTTCTGACATGTGTATTCCGCCTTTCTAAATGTTACTGTTTTTAAATCTATATTACTAAGATCACAATTTTCTAGAATTATTATTGAATTAATCCTAGACGTACGGTAAGACAGATTCTAGTTTCCATTAGTAAGACTAAAAGTGGAACCCCCAATACTATAAAATCGATTTGAGTAAGTACTTTTGTTAATTGATCCATTTTATCCCTCCATCTTATTCAAAAAGCATGTACTAAAAAATGCCTTTTCCTATATAAGTATTTTTTGATTGGAGATACAAATGGGAATAGATAAGATCTAAATGAAGTAATAGATAATGTATTACTTTTATAAGATATGCTACCTTTCCCCTGTCCTTTTACCTGAGAGTTTCGTCTTACGACTTTCTCCTTCGGTGCTCTATTTCGAATCTCTCCAAGGGTTCATCCAATAGCGGTCATCTCTAATTAAATAGGTACCTGAAAGATTTACTTCTTCGGTGCATGACCATAGCCATAACTCTCCCGCTATCTTCGTCTGAACTATTAAAATATATACTAATATATTTTTAATAAAGTTGCAACAATTTCTTCATTTTTTTATTAAAATAAAAATATTATTTTGTCATAATTGCTAAAAACATTTATAATAAAGTAATAATATATTTCCTTTATAGTAGACAGTTAAAACAATAAAACTATTTCTATAAATATGGTATTTTAATATCAAGAAAAAACAAATGTTTTTGGTTGGGAAATTTAAAAGATCTGACTCCAATTAAATATCGAAGTCAGATCTTAGCTTTATACACTCTATTACTTTTTTAAAATCTTCACATATAGTTACTTCGAATTCTAATAGATAGTTTTTTTAATATTATATATATGCTGCTTGGATTGAAACATCATATTCATGTATTAAATAATATCATAGTTTAGGCATATGGATTCTTACATTTCTACATCTTTCCAACTTATGTTAAAGCTTATTTTCCAAAGAATTATATTAACTATAAAAAGTACTAATGCAAATATTCCAACAAATATAATATTATTTCTAATTATTATGTGTATTGTAGCAAATATTCCAACAAGCATCGCGGTCTGTATCCCTGGACTTATAAGCTTACCACTATCAGCTGTAGCAAATTTCATACTAAAAGGCATTGTCTTATTTGATATTTTAAAATACTCTAAGGCTGATATTAAAAGAACTAAGAGCATTACAATTAAATCTATAAGTATTGATGGCCCCTTTAGTATGAAAAACACTACGGCTACTAATAAATAAATTGGTATAACCAATTTAAATAAAGTTCCTTTTATTGCTCCTTTTATTATTATCCCCGGATCTTTTATTGGTAATACCTTATATATAAATGCGCCTTTATAACTATCACTATTATTTATATAAGCAGTGCAGAAACATAACATTAATACAGTTATATACATTAATAAATGTACTTTACCCCCATAGCTTGTTTGAATATTTTCAACAAATGATTTTCTTCTATCAGTAAAAATAAATAAAACTGGCATAAATACAGCCATTGCAAGAGATGGATATACCTTAAGCTTAAAGTTTCTCTCTGTTGATATCATATTTTGGGTAAATATAAACATGCTCTTTTCAATTTTATCTCTGCAAATTAATCCTGCTATAAACTCTTTTCTTTTTTCACTTCCACGACTTACATTTCCTCCATTATCATTTAACTTTTGAAGGTTCTTTTCAAAATAAGGTACTACTTTTGTAACATAAAACATAATTAATATAACTGGGCCTAATATAGCCATTGCAGATAAAAATATTAAAAAAGAATTTTTATCTCCATCTATTAATATTCCAAATGGAGCTGCAAACCACATAGATGGAACTAAACTATGCCAAAACTTAGGCACATAATAAGTTTTTATACCTTCAATGGTAAAAATTCTACTAAATAACTGATAGCCAAAAGTAAATACAAATGCTAAAAATATTTGAAAATAGTTTATTATATCCTTTAGTTTCTCTCCATCAAAAAACTTTAAAACTAAAGTATATAAAAATGCCGTTATTACTATAACTATTAGAGCTAATAATATATTTTCTATAATAAAAATTAGAGAAAATATCACTCCATATTTTATTGTTCCAATAATTAAAGGAATGAAATTTAAAGACAGAGATATACCCATTAGATACATACATATATGAGTAAGCTTTGCAGCATTAAACGTTTTACTATCTATAGGCTTTGGCAATAATATATTTTTTTCCTTTACATCTAATAAAACTGCTGAAAAATCTGATATCATAAGCGACACCATGATAAATAGATTTACACCTACAACAATATTTATATTTTTCAAGGCTGAAATATCACTTATCATTATTAGTCCAATAAAAATGCTTAAAAATCCATTAAATATAAGTAGATATACATAATTATTCTTATCATCATTTTCAACAGATTTTTTATTATTTGTCAAAACAGTGCTTACCCTGCGACCATCCATAGTTAATTTTATTTGTAAAATCATTCGCATAATATCATAATTAACACCTGATTTTTTATATAATTCTTGAAATTTATCCAATAGCTTTAATATTCTAAATTCCTTCATAGCTATACCTCTTCAACTAAAGAAACAAATTCCTTAGCAATATGTTCATGTTCATTAAAGCCTGTTAATTGATTGAATATTTCTTCTAGAGAACTTTCCTTTTTACTATTTTTAAGCTCCTCAAAACTTCCATCTACAGCTATTTTTCCATTATTAATAAGTACAATCCTGTCACTTACCTTCTCGACAACATCCATTATGTGTGAAGAATAAAATATAGTTTTTCCTTCCTTAGCAAGATTGCTCATGACTTCTTTAAATATCATTACACTATTAGCATCTAGTCCACTTAAAGGCTCATCAAAAAATAATATATCTGGATTATGAATTAAACTGCATATTATAAGAAACTTTTGCTTCATTCCTTTTGAATATGATGATATCCTAGAATACATAGCTCCTTGGATTGCAAATAACTTCATAAGCTTCCCTACTCTTTCAATAAGTTTTTCTTGTTCTAACTCATATATTCCGCCTAAAAAGCTTATATACTCAAACGCAGTTAAATTTTCATAGATATCAGCAAGCTCTGGAACGTAGCCTATTTTCTTCTTGTACTCTACACTTCCATCACTTATATCTTGCCCTAATATTTCTACTTTTCCTTCATAGCCTTCTATTATACCAAGCATTATTTTTATGGTTGTACTTTTACCAGCACCATTAGTTCCTATATATCCTATTATTTGTCCTCTTGGAATCTCTAAATTTATTCCATTAAGCACATACTTGTCTCCATAGCTCATTCTCAGATCCTTAATTGATATTATACTTTCTAAATTTTCCATAACTTTTATCCCCTTAAAAGCACGAAATGTGCGTACTTGATATTTTGTTTCTAAATGAAATATACTAATAACATACCAAAAAAATGTTCAAATGTAAATGAATGGTGAAATATAGATGTTAAATTTTTAAAAAATTATTTTTAGAGTGTTCCATGTTAATTTCAACTCTTTCTTTTTACTTTTTCCCTTAGGTCTGTCTTTGCCTTGAATAGATAACCCAACGCCATCTTGCTCTTAAAACAGTACTGGTACTTCCACTTCAACTTTTAAGAAAAAGCCAACTATTTAGAATTTTTGTCTAAACAGTTGGCTTAATATTTATGTCCATTAAACAAAAAAATGAACTGTTTAAAATAAAAATTTACTTTCTATTTTAAAACAGTCCAAATATATCTATCTTGTTAATTTAAAAATTACTTGTTCATAATTCGGATATTTTTCTAATAAATAATCTCTTTCAAATAATTCAAAATCTTTAAATTCAAAACCAGGAGATACCATACAACCAACTAAAGCATATCCTTCATTGTTCATTGCAGAACCAAATATGTAATCTTTAGGAACCAATATTTGAGGTTTTTCTCCCTTTTCAATATCAAGTCCAAGTTCTTCTGTAATAAGTTCTCCTTTAGGGGTAATCATATAAATAGTTAATGGAGAGCCCGAATGATAGTACCACATTTCATCTGATTTTAATCTATGAAAATTTGAAACTTCACCATCTCTAAGCAAAAAATATATACTAGTCCAAAGCTTTCTTGATTCTTCACTTTCAACATTTAACCCTCTAGTTGATATATTTTCTTTTGACATAAAACTCTCTTTATAAAATCCACCTTCTGGATGTGATATCATATTTAATTCTTTTATAAAATAATCTGCTGTGTACATTTAATCACTCCTTTCAAAACTTACTACTATTTTACATCATAGGTATTATTTTTTCTACTCACTGCTAAAAATTCTCCACATATGCTGAAAGTATAAATATTAACCAAACTCTTTTGTCTGTTATACCTATTTTAATAGCAGCCTTTTCTTATCCTTTATTTCTTATAAAGAAGTTAGCATACTAAATAATAGCCAAATTATTCAATCCTTCTCTGTTGCAGTATTTTCTGGTGTTATAGCTACAATTTTTTTCTTTAAAGCCATAAATATAGTTAAAAATAATCTTTATAAATTAGCAATAATTGAATCTACACAATCTGGTGAAGTTTTATTTACTATACTTAAGTGAAATATTTATTTCATAAATCTCTTGACTGATTATGAAATTCCAAGTAAAATGAAATAAATTTAAATTTACATTTCAAACAATGAATATAAAAGCCTTGATGGGAAGAGTAGTTATTATGAGGTAGTCAAAGCGAATCAGTAATGGTGAGAGACTGATACGAAACTAATAATGAAGAACATCCCGGAGCTTCCAAACGAAATTTATTAAGAGTAGTCTTGGACGGAGCCAAACCGTTATAGCTTGGACAGTATCGAATTTATTTACTTAATTCCGTACTGATTAAAGTGAGCTTTTTTAAGCTAATTTAGGTGGTACCACGGAAGTTTAAGTCTTTCGTCCTATGTTTATAGGATGAAGGGCTTTTTTTATTACAAAAAAGTTTAATAGAGAGAAATATTTGAATAATTACATTTTTTATTTAATTGGGGAGGAATATTAATATGTGTACAATTATGTGTTATACAGGAACAGACATGAAACATGAAAAATTTGCTGAGGCATTACAAAGAACTGAATCTAGAGGACCAGATATGACTGAAATTCTAACTTTACCATCTGGTATTTTAGGTTTTCAAAGACTTGCTATTATGGATTTAAGTTTTGGTGGAATGCAACCATTCACAAGAAAAAAAGATGCATCTATCTGTAATGGTGAAATTTATGGATTCCGTAAATTAAAAAAGGAACTAATGGCAAAAGGGCATAAATTTATTTCTGATAGTGATTGCGAAATATTACTTCCAATGTACTTAGAATACGGGCTAGATATGTTCTCAAAATTAGATGCAGAATACGCGGCTGTTATCTATGATGGAGAAAAGGATACTTTCATTGCAGCAAGAGATCCAATTGGAATTCGTCCTCTATTCTATGGCTATTCTGAATGTGGTAAAATCATGTTTGCTAGTGAAGCTAAAAATTTAGTTGGTCTTACAGAAAAGATTATATCATTTCCACCAGGACATTATTATGCTGATGGTAAATTTACATGCTACTGTGATATCGCATCGGTAGATGGTGATTACTGTAAAGATGACTTAGACGTTATTTGTAGTAACATTCATGACAAATTAGTAGCTGCTATAGAAAAACGTATGGATGCTGATGCTTCAGTGGGATTCTTATTAAGTGGTGGCTTAGACAGCTCATTAGTATGTTCAATTGCTCAAAAAATGTATCCTGATAAACCAATAAAAACCTTTGCTATAGGTATGACAGAAGATGCAATTGACTTAAAATACGCAAAAGAAGTTGCAGATTATATTCATAGTGATCATACTGTTGTTTACATGACAAAAGAAGAAGTTCTTGACTCACTTGAAGAAATTATTAAACTTCTTGGAACATTTGATATTACAACAATAAGAGCTAGTATTGGTATGTATTTAATCTGCAAGAAAATACATGAGATTTCTGATGTTAGAGTACTTTTAACTGGTGAAATTTCTGATGAATTATTTGGATATAAATACACTGATTTTGCGCCAAATGCAGAAGAATTCCAAAAAGAATCACAAAAGAGAATTAAAGAACTCTTTATGTATGATGTACTTCGAGCAGACCGTTGCATTGCATCTAATTCTTTAGAAGCAAGAGTGCCATTTGGTGATTTAGATTTTGTAAAATATGTTATGTCTATTGACCCTGAAAAGAAATTAAACAAATATAACATGGGAAAATACCTTTTAAGACATTCTTTTGAAGGTGATTATCTTCCACATAATATTTTATATCGTGAAAAAGCAGCCTTTAGCGATGCTGTAGGACATTCTATGGTAGATCATTTAAAGGAGTATGCAGAAACAGTCTATAGTGGTGAAGATTTCAATAAACTAAGTAAAAAGTACAAATATCATGCTCAACCATTCACGAAAGAATCATTGTTATATAGAGAAATTTTTGAAAAATACTATCCAGGCCAAGCAGAAATGATAGTTGATTTTTGGATGCCAAACAAAGAATGGGAAGGCTGTGCTGTAGACGATCCTAGTGCTAGAGCATTATCAAATTATGGTGATAGCGGACTATAATTAAGAAATAAATTTAATTTATTTTATATGATTATTCTTTAGCTTAATTATTATTTAAAGCAACTTCATCACATATGATGAAGTTGCTTATATACTTCTTAATCATCTGTAAAAGTTGCCATAGCTGAAAAAGGAAATATTAATGTAACTATGGTCCCTTTATTTACCTTAGAGGCAATACTAATTTTCAATCCTAATTTTAAACAAAGCTTTTCACATAGATACAAACCAATTCCTGTACTTTTACTAAATCTTCTTCCATTTTCACCAGTAAAGCCTTTTTCAAAGACTCTATTTATATCTTTATCTACTATTCCGACTCCATTATCCTCTATGGTTAATATCACTGAATTATCTTTCTTAGCTAAATATATACTTATCATTGGCTCTTTACTACTTGAATACTTTATAGAGTTTCCTATTATCTGATTAATAATAAATTCAGTCCATTTTCTATCACTATATACAATTTCATTAATACCTTTTATATCTACTTTTATTTTCTTATGAATAAAATCTCTATAATTTCTTTTGACTACATTTCTTACTACATTATCAAGGCTAAGTTGTTTTATAATATAGTCTTTATTAACATTATTACTTCTAGAATAATAAAGCACCTGTTGTACAAATCCATCAATTTTATCTATTTGAAAGTCTATTTTATTAGTTACTTCATTTTGATTATTTTCAATTATTAGCTTTGTGGAAGCCATTGGTGTTTTAATTTCGTGTACCCATGTCTCTATGTATTCCCTATAACCTGCTTGCATGTCTTTGTAGTACTTTACATTTTCATGCATATCTCTGCTTACTTCTTTAAGTATATAGTTAAGTTTTTCCCCATGGATAAAGGTTGTTTCTTTTATTAACTCTGGAAGTAAATATTTCTTATCTAAGTTTTCTAATATGCTATTAATTTCATTATAATAATTTTTACATTTTATGAATTCTAAAGCCATATATGAAACCAATGGAAAAAACCAGATACAAAAAACAAATACAATTATAATTAATTTAACATTAATAACAAGCATTATAGCTGCTAATACAATAAACATCAGAATGTTCCATAGTATTACAACAGTTTTATCTTTAATAAATTCACCTATACTCATGGCATAATATACCCTAACCCTCTTCTTGTTTCTATTGGATTTTCTATCCCTATCTCTTCAAGCTTTTTTCTTAATCTATTAATATTAACATTTAAAGTGCTGTCATCTACAAAATAATCTGCTTTCCACAAGTATTCCATAAGTGAATCTCTTTTTACTATGTTCCCCTTATTATTTATTAAGCAAGAAAGTATCTTAACCTCATTTTTAGTTAACTCTAAGGATTTGTCTTTATAAATGATGGTTGCATTTGAAAGATTTAAATTAAAATCCCTATAATTTAATATATTATTAGTTTTTAAGTTTCCATATGTTCTTTTTAAAATATTTGTTATTCTCGCAAGTAGTATTTCTGTATTATAAGGTTTTGCTATAAAATCATCTGCTCCTAAATTCATACTCATTAATTCATCTACTTCGCTATCTCTGCTTGTAACTATTATAATTGGAATATCTGATATTTTACGTATTTCCCTACATATATAATAACCATCAAAGACAGGAAGATTTATATCTAGTAATATAAGATTTGCATGCTCATTTTCTACATATTTTATTATATTATTAAAATCTATAGGAGCTTTTACTTCATACCCATATTTTTTTAGAAAGTTTTGTAATTCTTCTCTTATAACTTCATCATCTTCAATAATAATAATTTTCTTCATTATGTTCCTCCTACGATAAGGCACATGAAAGAAAATATACAAACATATTGGATTTGTTATTTTTAGGAATGTGCCTTAACTTTGAAAAATAAAATTTAATAACTTTAATAATTATTATAAGGCTAAATACTATTTTTTACTATATTTTTATATCCTGTATATGTTGTATAGAAATACCCTACATAAACTACAATAAATATTAAAGCTGTTATTAAAGCTGAAAATCTAATATCCATTTGGTTATAAGTACTTATCTCTTTATTAACTACTATAACACCAATAACTGAATGAATTAGTGCAAGAATCACTGGAAGGCTGAAATGTATCAAAGTTTGAATAAAGATTGTTTTGTTTATCATTTTTTTGTTTGCACCAATTCTCTTTAAAGCTTTATATCTTTCTATACTATCACTAGCTTCTGATAATTGTTGAAGAGCTAATACAGCCATACTGGTTATTAAAAATACTATACCTAAATATATTCCAACAAATAATATTGATGTTGTGGATCCTTCTTCATGAGAATAAACGCCATCCTTTGAATAAGCGCTTATATGTGAAATATTTAAACTTTCATACTTACCACCAATTACGGAATTCTTGTGAATCTCTTCATATTTTTCATTGTTTTCTTCTCTATTTTTATCTGTATACATTACATTAAGTACTGATTCAAAAACTTTACAATGTGATAAAAACTCATCATTTATAACTATTGTGCAATTATTATCTGGTATTCCATTAGTGTTGAGATTTCCCTCTATAGCCTCATGATTTTTCACCACATACTCTTTTCCTTTAATATTAACTTTATTGCTATTTTTTAATTCTTCATTAATTGACTTAATAAATCTGTTATCATTAGACAAGATTAACACCTCATCTTTGTTTAAATTTATTTCTTTTTCACCCTTTAATTTTAACATTTTATTATAATCAGATATTTTTACAAAACCTGCCTGCCAACTTTTAAATTTTTCATCTATAGCTGTAAATAACTCGCCCAGTTTTGCATCTGAGCCATATTGATTACAAATTTCATATTTTTCATTTTCACCTATTTTAAAATCAATTTTATCAAATATATCTTCTACATTTTTGGTTTCACCATCAGCATATAATATTAGACTGGCATCAAAAGGTGTTATTTTTTCAATTCCTGCTTCAAAATCTTTTTTAAGACTTATTCCCGTAGAGAATACAAGTATTGTAATAAATAACATTAAACATATTACTGACATTGATATGAAATTCGTATTAACTTTACTATTTATTTGTTTTACTACAAATATATTTAATCCTTTAAAATATACATTTTTATTATTATTTACTATATATAATATAACTCCAGATAAACTAAAGAATAATAATACTGTACCTACTATAGAAATGACTAGTGATATCTTAAACATAGGATTTCTTGTATCTATGCCTATCTCTAGTATAGATTTATACGCAAATACTAGTGACGCTATACATAACACAAATGAAAATAAATATATAAGAGGATTTTTAAATTTTATTTTTTCATTTTGTCTATCTGCTGCAAGTAAATCAATTATCTTGTATTTAGAAATAACAAATACATTAAATATCATTACAAGTAAAAACATTATTCCAAAGTATAATATAGTCTTACCTATAGAACTTATTGAAATCGTAAATCTATATTCACTCATTCCAACATCAAATAACTTTAATGTAAAAGTAGATAAAACCTGTGATGCTCCCACGCCTAAGATAAGACCAGCAATTAAAGATATAATTCCAATAATAGAGGTTTCTGTTACTAAAATTCTAGATATTTTTCTTTTTCCCATACCTAAAGTCATATATATTCCTAATTCTTTTTTACGTTTCTTTATTAAAAAGTTATTTGCATACAATATTAAACTACCTAATATTACTGATATAAATATTGACATACCAGACATAACTTCAGTTAATTTGGTTATGTAATTTGCATTTGAAGATTTCATATTAATAAGTGCCTTTTGTGAATCTATAGAGTTAAAGCTATAAAATATACAAACAGCTAGTATTAGTGTTAAGAAATATATAGTATAATCCTTATAACTCTTTTTTATGTTGCATACAGCTAGCTTAAAATACATTGTTATCATCACCTCCAAGAAGAGATATAACTTCTATAATTTTATTAAAGAAGTCTTTTCTAGTATCATTACCTCTTACTAACTCGCTAAAGATTCTTCCATCTTTAATAAAAAGTATTCTATGAGCATAGCTTGCTGTAAAGGCATCATGAGTTACCATTAGTATGGTAGTATTCAAATCTTCGTTTAGACTTTTAAATCTTTCAAGTAATAGTCTAGCTGATTTTGAATCTAGCGCCCCTGTTGGTTCATCAGCAAGGACTAAAGATGGATTAGTTACTATTGCTCTTGCTGAAGCAACTCTTTGCTTTTGTCCACCATACATTTGATAAGGATATTTATCTAATACCAAACCTATTTCTAAATGTTTTGCTACTAATTTAATTTTTTCATCTATTTTTGAACTTTTCTCCCCTTTTATTGTTAATGCTAAAGCAATATTCTCATAACCTGTAAGTGTATCTAATAAATTAAAGTCTTGAAATATAAAACCTAACTCATTTTGTCTAAACTTATCTAATTCTTTTGATTTCAACCTTGTAATATCACTACCATTTATCATTATCTTTCCAACAGTGACATTATCAGTAGTTGATATGCAATTAAGTAATGTAGTTTTACCACTTCCTGAAGGTCCCATTATTCCAACAAACTCTCCCTCATGCACTTTAAAACTAATATTATCTATAGCCTTTGTTATATTACCCTTACTGCCATAATATTTTTCAATTTTTTCTACACTTAATATGTTTTCCATTTATAATTCTCCCTTTTTTCTTGTATTAACTAATATTATTAAATTCATATATATTATTTTATACGCTTCTATTTATATCATAAATGGAATTATATATCATTAATATTACATTTTTGTTATATTAACATAGATACCACTATTTAAAATGTACAGAAAAATTTATGTTTTTTGTTCTTTAAAATTGTAATGAAATTTTAGTTCTACATAAAAATACACATCTCCTAATGAAAATCCATTAAAAGATGTGAACAAATACTTTTAAACTATTATATAAAAATGTATTCTTATTTAATTGAGGGAAATTGTGTTCATTAAATTTTCTAATTATTAACTTTTATTTTAAAGAACTTTAAAGCCCTTATATCATCTATTTGCCTTATCTCATCTAATATCCATCTATATTCATTTCTTATAAACTTCCAATATTCTTCAAAATGAACAATCTTATCAGCGTCCCCTTCTACTATTTTGCCGTTTTTTTCGTCAACTGTATAATCCTTTGACTTTGCCTTAATATGAACCCATATGCAATCTTTATTAATACCTTCAAAATCCTGTATTCCAATAGGGTCATCACTTAATAACGTCATTTCTTCAAGAATATTTATTTCTTTTTTAATCCTCATCTCTTTAATTTCTAATTTATGTTTATTATACAATTTATCACTCATATATTCTTTTGCTAACTCTTGATTTCTTTCCATCCATGCAGCTTGCACTTTATAAAAGGCTTCTTCAATATCTCTCTTCATATCATTATAATTCCAATTATTATCATTTTGATATAATTTCTTTATTACTGAAATACTTTTAGCTTTTCTTTTATCTAATATTAATTTAAAAACAAATTTTGCAGCTGAAAAAATACAAAGCAACACAATAAAAATACCTATAAGTTCAAATAAATTACCACCTCCTGAAGAACTGCTACTTGATGAACTACTATGAGATGAGCTTGAATGCCCACCACCTCCAGCTCTTGCAAATGCAATGGTTGATCCATTAACTGTAAAAATCATTACTAATAATAATATCTTTTTTATAAAATTTCTAAACTTAATTTTATTCATAATTTCTCCTTTACATAATCTGCCTGTGTATTACTTAAATGCCTTAGATAAATTATAGAATATTTTCCTAAATTTTTGCAAATTTAAAAACCTACGAAATTTTAAATTTTCGTAAGTTTCATTCTAAAAGCAAAAGGTAATATGTAAAACCCAACTATTCTATCTAATTATTCTTTATCTTAATTATATTTAAAGCAACTTCATCATAGCACTATGATGAAGTTGCTTATATACTGTGTTATTTCCCAAGAAATAACATCAATAAAAAGTCTATGAATATAATTTTTTTAAGCTTGGACTTTTATATGAGAAAATGTTTTAAATTCAAACAATCCTGTATCTGTTAACTTAATTTCTGGAATAACTGGAAGAGTTAAAAATGATAAAGTTAGAAAAGGATTAAAATCTGCATCAACTCCTATTGTACTTAAAGCTTGATTTAAAATTTTAAGTTGTTCTTGAACCTCTAAATAGCCATTCTCAGATATTAATCCTCCTATAGCAAGAGGTAAGGATGCTATAATTTCTTTACCTGAAGCAATTGCAATTCCTCCATTCATCTTTTTAAGATGATTAACTGCTAAAAACATTTCTTCATCAGAAGTTCCAACAACTACAATGTTATGGGAATCATGAGCTACCGTTGTTGCAATTGCTCCATTTTTTATACCAAAGCCTTTAACAATTCCCAATCCAATATTTCCTGTTGCGTGATGCCTTTCTATTACAGCCATCTTTAATTGGTCATTAGAAATTGATGCACTAAAATTGCCTTTATCTGTATCAACTTTTTCAACTCTATGATGTGTTATTAGACTATTAGGAACTATTTCTATTACATTGCATAAATCAGAAGATAAAGGTATTTCAAAATCATTTTTTTCTAACTCTTTCATATTTATCTTCGGTAACTTTATAGCTAATTCTTTACTGTTATCATTTATTTTAAATTCTTCTTTCTTTATTTTCCCATTATCTACAACACATTTTCCCTTCTTTAAAACTTTATCTATTGAAATGTTCTGTAATTCATCTAATATTAATAAATCAGCTTGATACCCTGGTGCTATTGCTCCAAAACTACGAAGACCAAAAAATTCTGCTGCATTAATTGTTACCATTTGAATCGCTGTAACTGGATCTAGTCCTTCTTTTATTGCAAGCCTAACATTATGATCTACGCTACCTTCATCAATCAAATCATCAGGTAGCTTATCATCTGTAACCAACATACATCTTCTTGAATTTATTGGAGTTACAACTTTTATTAGTTTTTTTAATTCTTTAGCTGCTGTACCTTCCCTAATCATTAAATACATACCTAATTCTAAACGTTCCTTTGCTTCCTTAACATTAGCACATTCATGATCTGCATAAATCCCTGTAGATATATATACGTTTAGCTCTTCTTTACTAAGTCCCGGAGCATGTCCATCTACAATACTTCCATTTAAATGAGCATTAATAATTTTCTGTAACATTTTTTCATTTAAATTCACTATAGACGAAAAATCCATAAATTCTGCGAGTCCTAAAACCCTTGGATGTGTGTAAAAAGGTTGTAAATCCTCTGCATCAAGTTTTGCTCCACTATTTTCAAATGAAGTTGCTGGAACACATGAAGGAAGCATAATAAATACATCTATAGGCAATTCTTCTGATGCATTTAACATAAAGTTAATCCCCGCTGTACCTGCAACATTTGCAATTTCATGAGGATCAGCCATTACTGTAGTAACACCATGTTGAATAAGAACCTTTGATAATTCATGTGGTGTCAACATTGTACTTTCTATATGCATATGTCCATCAATAAATCCAGGGACTATAACTTTATCCTGTGCATCTATAATTTCTTCTCCCTCATACTGACCAATACCTGCTATAATTCCATCTACAATAGCTATATCTCCTTTCGTGATATCTCCAGTAAAAACATTTAGTATTTTCCCATTTTTCACAACAGTATCTGCCTTTACCTCCTTATTAGCTGCTTTAATTCTTTTCTTCAATAAATCCATATCAATTTTCATAAGACACGACCTTCCTAAAATTACTAATTAAATTTTGCTTAAAATAAAAAATCCTGATTACAAAGAAAAAAGACGTATCCTTTTCTTTGTAATCAGGATTTTACGGTTCCTGGTAGATACCCTCAAACCATATTCTTGAGGTTATACAAATAATTTTTTTCGTTAATTTTAAATTATTATAACTTATTATAAATACATTGTCAATTAATAGAAATATAAACTAAATCCCCCTACATTTCTGTCGAAGGGTCTTGTGCTAAAGATAAAGCATGACCTTTGAAATCCATCATTATAACTTATTTATAGTTACTTAATAGCAATATAATCTGTTACTCTTTATATAAAAAAACAATTTCCTTCTCCCTGTGTTTCTATTGCTTCTACTTCTATGGAACTTTTAGAATATGTTAAAGATACTTTTTGCACTGGAAAAATTAAATATAACCCTGTTACGGGCATCTAATAGGCATAATTTTTAGATCTACAATATTAATGTGGTTGGTATTTTTTTGTCCTCCTATAATATTCATAAAATGAGGTGCAAAGATTAATTCCTATGCACCTCATTTTTTTATTTTGATGAATTGTCAAGTTAAGTGCGACACCTCGTGTAAGAATGCTTGAATTGGT
>NZ_CAURTC010000028.1:0-51784 GCF_963527835.1 uncultured Clostridium sp.
TTCATTTCCAGAACTAAAATTATTAATTTTTCATTTTAAATTTTTAAATAAAAATCATTTTTAATTTTGGGGCGGTTGCAAAACTAACTTATAGGATTAATTTGCAACGGCCCCTTTTATTTTTTCTTTAAAGGTCTCTTAATATTATCTGCGTTTAAATTTTTTTATAAACTAAGTTTACATTTTGCATTGAAGAAGTCTTTTAGTATATAGAAGACAACACAATCGATTGAAAAAATCTTCTAAAAATAACTTGATTTATAAGAAGGGATGATAAATATGAATAATGATAATAAAAAATTTGATGCAGTATTTGAAGGTGGAGGAGTAAAAGGTGTAGCTTTTGTGGGAGCTATATCTAAGCTTGAAGAAGAAGGATATTCAATAGAAAGATGTGCAGGAACATCAGCTGGAGCTATAATATCAGCACTTTTAGCTGTAGGATATACTTCTAATGAAGTGAAGGAAATAATGCTTAATACAGATTACAACAATTTCTTAGATAAAAATATATCTATACTTAGTTCAGGAAATATATTAGAAAAAGCATCTCATATGTACAATTTATTTACAGACAAAGGTTTTTATAGTGGAGATTATTTTGAAAAATGGATAGACAATCTTCTTAAAGCAAAATCAAAAACAAAGTTTAAAGATGTATGCGTGAACGGAAAATCAAAGCTTAAAATAATTGCTGCTGATATAACTAACAGTACCATGCTAATTTTACCTGATGATCTTAAAAAGTATGGAATAGATCCTATGGAATTTGAAATCTCAAAAGCCGTAAGAATGAGTATGAGTATTCCATTTTTCTTTAAGCCAGTAGAATTAAATAATGATAGAGGTACTAATTTTATTGTAGATGGTGGAATCTTATCTAATTATCCTATATGGATATTTGATACAGAAGGTAAACCGGAATATCCAACTTTTGGTTTTAATCTTGATGAGAATGAGCTAAGCTATACTGCTCAAGGCAAGACTAACTTCTTATATTACTCATATGATGTAATGAGTACTTGTATCTTTAGTCATAATAGTGAAGAAAATTATATTAGAGATAAAGATTTAGTTAGAACAATAGATATACCAACCCTTGGAGTAAGTACAACAGACTTTAATATATCAAGAGAAAAAAGTTTGGCATTATATCAATCTGGATATGATAGTACTGCAAATTTCTTAAAAGAATGGGATTTTGAAAAGTATGTAAATAATTATAGAGATGTAGCATAGAAAATTCTGTTTTTAAGTTACGGTAGAGTTTTTAATAAAAAAGTATAAATAAAATAAGCTGTTATGGAATGATTTTAGTATCATTATTCATAACAGCTTTTTATGAATTAATCTTCAAATGTAAAAGAAAGCTGACCATCACCTTTTAATATTACAGTATGTTTATCTAGTGGAATGTCTAAAAATACATCAGTTGAATTGGTATTATTATTTAAATTAAAATAGTATTTTAATTTATCAGTTGAATCTTCTATTATTATTAGAGTTATTGGCTTGTCGGGTGTGACTAATTTTAATGTTACTTTTTCTCCAATACTTTTATCAAAATGATATATGCCCTCGGTATAAATTTTTGCTGTAGGAACTGGTTCGCTTATATGGGCATTCGTTTTTAGTTGTGTATTTGTAATTGTAGATAAGATAATAAAGATAAAAATAATTAATTTTTTTAGTTTTTTCATTTATGTTTTCCACATCCTTTCTTTAGTAGTGTTCTTTATTTAGATAATATTATTACTATTATTTTTGAAATAACTATATAGAGTTAAGAAGTAATACTATATAAATAAATTGGACTTAAAAAAATATTTTAATACACATTAAATGTAAAAAGAAAATGTGACAAGATGAGAGTATATATTTTAATAACATATATCCGTAATACAAATAAGCTTAACAGAATATATTTGTAAAAAGGTGATAATTTACAGAATATATGATTGGAGGGATCTACAATGGACTTTAATAAATATAATTCACAAATAATTAAGGACATAGATCACTATGTAGCTAGAGCTAAGATTGGAACAATATTAAAATCTGAACAAAAGGAAATTACAGAAGATAATAAAAAAGTAAATACATTTAATGTGATTATTCAACTTAGAAAAGGTGAAGTAATAAAAATAGATGGAAAGAATAATATATATAATTTTACTGTTTCCATTGATGGAAAAGATGTTTATAAATGTGAAAAATGTAACTATAGAGATGAAGAATTTAGACAGTCTATAAAAGATGCTAAAGAATGTATTAATTTTATAAATTGTTTTGAAACTTTAGGAAAAATATTTAAGAAGAAAAGAAAATAGATAATTTATATAAGAACTAGCAGCTGTTAAAGTGAATTTTAAGGTTGTTAGTTCTTCTTTTTTTTATATTTAGGAAATTATATTCTTAAAGAAGATGTGAATAATCCAGATTATAATTTTATTTAAAGGTTAAGAAATGAACTCTAAATAATAAAAAATAATCATATGTTGTATCATTATTCCTGCACTGTGTTTAGAAATAGTTTATGGATAAAAATGGAATATACAAAGTAGCTTAGAGATTTTTAATTATATTTTGAGCTGTAAATTAATATATAATTAATTAAATATTCACTAGAAATTTTTAGTGAATTGTTATAGTGTATTAATTAAGAAATATTGAATACTAGATAATAATAATCAAAAGAAATTTAGATAGAGGGAGTAGACATAATGTATAAAATATTGATTGTAGAAGATGACTTAACTATAGCAAGTATTTTGAAAAATCATTTATGCAAATGGGGATATGAGGCGGAAATTATTTCTGACTTTAACAATGTAGTGAGCTCATTTATTGAATATGATCCACAGCTGGTAGTTCTAGATATTGCATTACCTTTTTATAATGGATTTCACTGGTGTACAGAAATTAGAAAGATATCTAAAGTGCCAATTATTTTTGCATCATCAGCAAGTGATAATATGAACTTAATTATGGCTATAAATATGGGAGCAGATGATTTTATAGCTAAACCTTTTGATTTAAATGTAGTAGTTGCAAAGGTACAGGCTTTGATTAGGAGAACATATTCATTTCAAGGGCAAACAAATATTTTAGAAAGCAATGGCGCTGTTCTTAATTTAGGGGATACAACGTTAACTTACAACAATAAAAAATTAGAATTAAGCAAAAATGAATTTAAGATATTACAAATACTTATAGAAAATAAAAATAAAACAGTATCTCGTGATGATATTATGAGACATCTTTGGAATAGTGATAGTTTTATTGATGATAATACATTAACTGTTAATGTTACTAGACTTAGAAGAAAGTTAGAGGATATAGAACTTAAAGATTTCATTAAGACTAAAAAAGGAATTGGATATATAATAGGTGATTAATATGAAGAAAAATTCTAATTTGTTTATGTTACGTTCTTATATTAAAGAAAAATTAAAAATAATTGCAGCATTTTTTATATTTATACTTATATTTTTTACTGTATATTTTTTGTACCATATACCATTAGAACCAGTTCTATATGCAATGTTATTAACTTGTACATTAGCTTTTTTATTTAGTTTATATGACTTCTATAAATTTTATAATAAGCATTTATATTTAAGGGATATTTTAAATGGAGTAGATGAAAAATTAAATACTTTACCGAAAACTAAAACTTTAATAGAAAAAGATTATCAAAGTATTATTGAAGCTCTGCATAAAAGTAACATGAATCTAGACCATAAAGTTAATAGCAATCATAGTGAAATGATAAATTATTATACAATGTGGGCACATCAAATAAAGACACCAATTTCTGCACTACATATGATTTTGCAATCTATGGATTCTAATGAATATAAAAAAATTATGAATCAAGAAGTATTTAAGATAGAGCAATATGTTGAAATGGTACTTAATTATCTTAGATTAGAAAGTATGTCATCAGATTTACGTTTAGAAGAGTATTGTCTTAATGATATTCTTCATGAAGTAGTAAAAAAATATGCAGTGATATTTATAAATAAGAAAATTTCATTAGACTTAGAAGAATTAGATTATAAAGTGATAACTGACGAAAAGTGGCTTACCTTTGTATTAGAACAAATTTTATCTAATGCATTAAAGTATACTAATGAAGGAAAAATTTCTATTTATATGGATAAGAAGCGAGAAGATACTTTAATAATTAAAGATACTGGTATTGGAATAGAAGAGGAAGATATATTTAGAGTATTTGAAAGAGGATTTACAGGATATAATGGTAGAATGAATAAAAAATCTACGGGGATAGGGTTATATTTATGTAAGGAGATTTTAAATAATCTTTCTAATAAAATATTTATTACTTCTAAAGTAGGAAAAGGAACAGAAGTGGCTATTGATTTTTCAAGAAAAAACATTGAAATATACTAACCTTACACAGATGTAAGATTAAGAGGAGAAATGTAAGTCAAGATTAAGGCAGCGCATTTCTTTTTTTATTATACTTAATTTGTAATAAGGCACATTCAAAAATAATGGCTATGTTTTAGAACAGTGTTGATATTGTAGTATAAAGCTCATGGACAGAGGAATTTACTTTAAGAACTCTAAAATAAAGATTAGTCCAATTAATGCATGCTCCAAATTAAAGATTGATGACAAGCAATTAATTGTACAAATCTTCATTAAGAATTCTAAAAAGCAAATTCCAATGCCAGTTCGCCCTTACACTAAAATATCAACATTTACTTAAAACATAGCGAAAATAATAAACGAGTATCTTTGGTTTATTATTTTATTTAATGTGCCTAAAGATTTGGAGGAAAAATAAGATGGCATTATTAGAAGTTAAAAATTTAAAGAAGATATATACTACAAGATTTGGGGGAAACAAAGTAGAGGCTTTGTCTGATATTTCATTTTCAGTAGAGGAAAATGAATATGTAGCTATTATGGGGGAATCCGGTTCAGGAAAAACTACATTACTTAATATATTAGCATCATTAGATAAACCAACCAATGGTGAAGTGTTATTAGAAGGAAATAATATTGTTAATATAAAAGAAAAAGAAATTTCTGCTTTTCGTAGAAATCATTTAGGATTTGTATTTCAAGATTTTAATTTACTTGATACGTTTTCATTAAAAGATAATATATTTTTACCTTTAGTATTATCAGGTAAAGATTATAAAGAAATGAATGATAGATTAAAGCCTATTGCAAGCAAATTAGGTATTAAAGATATATTAGAAAAATATCCTTATGAAGTTTCTGGGGGACAAAAGCAAAGAGCAGCAATAGCAAGAGCTCTTATCACTTATCCTAAATTAGTATTAGCAGATGAACCAACAGGTGCATTGGATTCAAAATCATCTACAGAACTTTTAAATTTATTTTCAGATATAAATAAATTAGGTCAAACTATAGTAATGGTTACTCATAGTACTAAAGCTGCTAGTCATGCAAGTCGTGTATTATTTATAAAAGATGGGAAACTTTTTCATCAAATTTATAGAGGCGCTATGAATAATGATGAGATGTATCAAAAGATTTCAGATAGTCTTACTGTTTTAACAACAGGGGGTGCTGAAGTTGAGTAATTCATTTTATTTTAAGTTAGCAAATACTAATTTAAAGAAAAATGGAAAAATGTATTTTCCGTATATCATAGCAGGAATTTGTGCTGTAATGACATTTTATACTATGAAATGTATGATGTTAAATAAAGGTTTAGATGTAATGAGGGGGGCAGAACAATTAAAAATGATGCTTGAATTTACAGCTAATGTTATTGCTATATTTTCTGTAATATTTTTGTTTTATACTAATAGTTTCTTAATAAAACGTAGAACAAAGGAATTAGGTCTTTATAATGTTCTTGGAATGGAAAAAAAACATATTTATAAAGTGATTTTTTTTGAAACACTATTAGTATGGCTAATAAGTTTAATAGTAGGACTTATTGGAGGAATTATACTAGGTAAATTACTATTTTTAATATTGCTTAATTTAATAAATTTTAAAGTTACATTGGCTTTTTCTATATCTGTAAAAGCAATTATTTCTACAATAAAAATTTTTACGATAATTTTTATCATTATATTAATAAAGAACTTTATACAAGTAAAAATTTCTAATCCAATAGAATTATTAAAGGGTGGAGAAAAAGGAGAAAGAGTGCCTAAGACGTCAAAAATATTGGCTGTCTCAGGAGCTATTGAGTTGATTTTAGGCTATGGAATAGCAATTACAGTAAAATCTCCAATAGAAGCATTTCAATTGTTTTTTATAGCTGTACTTTTAGTTATGGCCGGAACTTATAGCACTTTTAGATCTGGAAGTATAGCAGTTTTAAAACTATTAAAAAAGAATAAGAAGTTTTTTTATAAACCCAATAATTTCATTTCAGTTTCAAGTATGATATATCGTATGAAACAAAATGCAGTAGGTCTTGCAAATATATGCATTCTTAGTACAGCTGTGTTATTAACAGTATCTACAACAGTATGTTTATATGTTAGTGGAGAAACTAATTTGAAAAATCAACATCCACAGGATATAAGCATATCGCTAGATGATGGAAGTGTTGAAAATATAAATAGTATTAATCATGTAATAAATGAAGAAATAAAATATAATAATATAAACTTAGAAAATAAAATAGCTTTTAATTATGTTGATATGATAACAATAAAAAATGAAGAAAATTTTGAAGTGGCACAAAAAGATATGTCTAATTTTAATAAACTATTTGGACTTGGATTGTTAACTTTAGATGAATATAATGCTATGGAAAACAAAGAAATTTATTTAGAAAATAATGAGGTATTAATATTTTCTCAAGAAGGCAATTTTGGTGAAAAAAATATAAAACTAGGACAAAAAGAATATAAGATAAAAGATGAACTTAATAGTATGAAATTTATAAATAAACAAGATACAGTTTTGATAAAGGGCTACTATGTTGTTGTAAAAGATATGGATATTTTAAAATCTATATATAAAGATATGACTAGTGAAGATCTAAAAAATACAAAGCATAGCATTTCATTTGATGTTAATGGTGATAATAATTATATTATGAATTTTTGTAGTAATATAAGTAGTAAAGTTAATGAAATGCATAATGGAAACTTTACTAGTATTTATACTGATAGAGAGGATCTTTATACAATTAATGGTGGATTTTTATTTATAGGTGTGTTTTTAGGATTGTTATTTACAATGGCAACAGTTTTAATAATTTATTATAAACAAATTTCTGAAGGCTATGATGATAGTAAGAGATTTAATATAATGCAAAAGGTTGGTATGAGCAAAGAAGAAGTTAAAAAGACTATAAGTAAACAAATATTAATGGTGTTTTTCTTACCGTTAGTAACAGCTGTAATTCATATAGCTTTTGCTTTTAAAGAAATGAAGAAAATGTTAGCTTTGTTTGCAATAAGCAATACAAAAATACTTTTACAATGCACATTAGGGACAATAATAGTTTTTACCATTGTATATATATTAGTTTATATGTTGACAGCTAAAACTTATTATAAAATTGTTGAACAAGAGGATTAGATAATTAGGGTATGTTTTAAAGAAGAGTGTTAATATATGAATAAAAAAAGTGAGCTGAGCAATTAAATTTAGGAATACTAAAATGACTATAGTCCCATTTTAGCTTGTTCCAAATATAAAATTGAGACAAGCAATAAATGTGAATATTAAAAGGAAACTAGACTTCGCTGAGTAAGTTCGAAAATATAAATATAAAATTTAGGTTCTCACTTAACTATTCTCAAAATTCAATTACAATGCCACTTTTCTAACATATGCTTAAAACGTGGTAATATTAAATTTGAATATGTAGGAACATGATGAAAGTACTATTTAGATGAAATTACATCTAAATAGTACTTTTTGTGTTTAAAAATAGTTGAACTATGTTTGAGAATTATTATCTCTGGTATATACTATATAATGAGAATAAGAAAGGAAATCGGATTATGAAAATTAAAAATAAAAAAATATTAGTATCTATAATAGTTATTTTGATAGCAGCTATTGGCTTAATAGGTTATAAAATATCTATAAATAACAAAGCAGTTCAGGGAATGAAACAGTATAAGGTTATAGTTACAGATACAGAAAATACATTTAATGACGAATTTCGTATTAAGACAGAAGAAACATCACTTGGCAAGGATTTAGATAATAGAGATCTTATAGAAGCTGAAAAAGGACCGTATGGAAGGTTTGTTACAGTAGTACATGGAAAAACAGCTGATCAAGGCAAACAACAATGGTGGCAATTAATCGTTAATGGAGAAGCTGCATCAACTGCAATAGATGATGTAATGATACATAATGGCGATGAAGTAAGATTAATCTTAACGACTGGATGGTAATTTATGAAGATTTCTATAAAAGAATTAATTTTGTTTGGAATATTAGGCGCAATTTTAACAATTGCTCAAGTATCTTTAAATTTTATTCCTAATATTGAAGCGGTTAGTTTACTTATAATAATTTATTCGTTGATTTATGATAAAAAATCAATTTTTAGTATCTTTATATTTATAATTATGATGGGACTTATATATGGATTTGGATCATGGTGGTTTGGGTATATAATATTATGGCCAGTACTTAACATTGTGACTTGCTTACTAAGCAAGTTTATAAAAAATAGATATTTAATCTTATCTTTATATTCAGGCACATTTGGTTTATTATTTGGATTTTTTTATGCAATACCATATGCAATATTTGGTGGTATAAATGCAGGGATAGTTTATTGGGTTGCGGGTATTCCATATGATATAATTCATGGGGTAGGAAACTATTTTATAATGCTTTTTTTAGGAGAGAAACTTTATAAGTTATTATTAAACTTAAATAATAAATATTTTCATTAGAATAAATTTAAATCAATGATTAAGGGGGGAGGGAGATTTGATGGATAATAAAGAAAAGATTTTTTATGTATTAAAGAAGTATTATGGATATAGTACTTTAAGAAGAGGACAATATGAAATAATAAACAGTATTCTTAATTGCAAAGATACCTTTTGTCTTATGCCTACAGGTGCAGGAAAATCAATTTGTTATCAAATACCAGCCTTAATTTTTAATGGTATAACTCTTGTAATTTCACCATTAATATCTCTGATGAAAGATCAAGTTGATAATCTTGTTGAAAGTGGTATAAAAGCAGCATACATAAACAGTACTCAAAGCATTGAGGAGATTAAAAACATATTATTAGAAGCTTCCATAAATGAATATAAAATAATATATATTGCGCCTGAAAGACTGGAATCAAATATATTTAGAAATATGATAAAGGATTTAGATATTTCTCAAATAGCTATTGATGAAGCTCATTGTGTATCTCAATGGGGTCATGATTTTAGAAAAAGCTATTTGCAAATTTCAGAGTTTTATAAGTTTTTAAAGAATAAACCAGTAATTTCTGCATTTACAGCAACAGCTACAAAAGAGGTAAAAGATGATGCAATAAATCTTTTAGGTTTATTTAAACCGTATATATACATAGGTGATATTAATAGAGAAAATTTAAACTTAACTGTTTTAAAAGAAATTGATAAATTAGAAGAACTAAAAGATATTATAAGAAGTCATGAAGAACAATCAGGAATAGTATATTGTGCTTCACAAAAAGAAGTAGATAATCTTTATTACTATTTAAATGACTTAGGGTATAGTGTCGGAAAATATCATGGCGGGCTTAAAGATGAAGAAAAAGAAAGTTTTCAAGAAGGTTTTTTATTTGAAAAATTTAATGTAATGATTGCAACTAATGCATTTGGAATGGGCATTGATAAGTCAAATATAAGATTCATTGTACATTTTACTATCCCTCAAAATATAGAATGTTATTATCAGGAAATAGGAAGAGGGGGAAGAGATGGAGAAAAATGCCATTGCTATCTTTTCTACTATGAGAGTGATATAAGAAGAGTCGAATATATAATAAATAAGAGTTCATCTTTTAAAACACGAGAAGTTCATCTTAGAAAATTACAATATATGATTGATTATTGCAATTTAAAAGAATGTTATAGAAAATATATATTAAATTATTTTGGAAATGATAGAAAATTAAATTACTGCAATAATTGCGGTAATTGCTTAAATGATGATGAGCTAAAAGACTTTACAAAGGAAAGTCAAATGGTTTTATCAACGGTTTTTAGAACAAGAGAAAAATATGGAATATCAGTACTTATAGATATATTAAAAGGGTTTAAAGGTCCTAAAATAATACAAAATAATTTAGATAAAGTAACAACTTATGGAATAATGAGAGAGTATGGAAGTTCATTGATTAAGGATTTGATTAATAGTTTATTAAAGCAAGGATATGTAGATTTAAAAGAAGGAACATATTCAATGTTAAAACTTAATCAACGTTCATACAAGGTCTTAAAAAATAAAGAAAAAGTTATATTTAAGATTTTAAATAAAGAAGAAAGTATTTTAAATAGAGAATTATTTGAAGCATTAAAAAAATGGAGAAAAGAAAAAGCCTTTAAAGAAAATAAAAAACCATACATAATTTTTTCGGATACAACTTTAATTGATATATGCAATAATAAACCTGATAATGTAGAAAAACTACTAGATATCAGAGGTGTTGGTGAAAAGAAAATAAATGATTACGGGGAAGAAATATTAAAAATAATTGCTCTGTTTTAAACTAAATATTACGATGTATTTAAAGGAAAGTGAAGTTTAAGCTAAGTTAATTAGTTTAAACTTCACTTATTTTTATTAAGTATATTAATGATTTTACAAAAATTTGTCATACTGTTACCTTTTCATTGAATATATTTTAATAAAAAGGAGGCGGGTATATGGACTTTAAAGAGTTTATACAAATAGATAGAGAAAAGAATGGTAAAAATAAATTTTCAGGAACTTTTTTAGATTATTTAGAATTGGTAAAGAAAGATCCTGATATTGCTAAATTATCACATAAGAGAGTTTATGACATGATTTTAAAACAAGGAGTAGAGGAATTAAAAGGAGATGAAAATCCTAGAATAAGAAAAATATATGGTAATGATGTAATAAGAAGATATGGATTTTTTAAGAATGAATTTTATGGCATTGATAAAGTAATAATGAAAATATGTAATTATTTTAAATCAGCAGCTATGAAAGGTGAAGAAGTAAGACAAGTATTATATCTTGTAGGTCCAGTTGGAGCAGGTAAATCTTCATTGGTTGAAAGTATAAAAAATGCACTTGAAGATTGTGATTCTATATATGCATTAGAGGGATGCCCTATGCATGAAGAACCATTACACCTTATACCTAAGCATTTAAGACCTAAGTTTGAAGAAATGTTAGGCGTTCAAATTGAAGGAGATTTATGTCCCATATGTAAATATAGATTAAGTAATGAATTTAAAGGAAAATATGAAGAATTTCCAATTGAAACAACAGATTTTTCAGTAAGATCTAGAAAAGGAATAGGTGTTGTGCCGCCAGTAGATCCTAACAATCAAGATACTTCTATTTTGAATGGATCTATTGATATATCTAAAATGGATTTGTATTCTGAAGATGATCCAAGAATATTCTCTTTGAATGGGGCATTTAATGTTGGTAATAGAGGTATGGTAGAGTTTATAGAAGTTTTCAAAAATGATGTTGAATATCTTCATACTATTATTACTGCAACACAAGAAAAATCAATACCTTCACCAGGAAAAGGCTCAATGCTTTATTTTGATGGAGTAATATTAGCACATTCAAATGAAGCAGAATGGAGTAAGTTTAAATCAGATCATACCAATGAAGCTATTTTAGATAGAATAGTAAAAATAGAGGTTCCTTATTGTTTAGAATTAGATGAGGAAGTAAAAATATATAAGAAGATTTTAAATAGAAGTAATTTTAAAGCTCATATAGCACCTCATACTATTGAGATAGCTGCTATGTTTGCAATTTTATCAAGATTATCTCAATCAGCTAAAGCGGATCCAATAACTAAATTAAAGATTTATAATGGTGAAGAGATTGTAGAAAAGGGAAGCACTAAGAGAATTGATATATTGGAATTAAGAGAAGAAGCTGGACAGTATGAAGGCATGAAAGGAATTAGTACTAGATTTATTATAAAAGTCATAGATAATGCTCTTGCTGATTCAGAATATGATTGTATAAATCCTTTAAGCATAATGGAAAGTTTAATAAGATCAGTTAAGGAAATGGATATATCAGCTGATGAAAAGAAAGTGTATTTAGGATTTATTCAAGATACTATAAGAAAAGAATATAATAAAGTTCTAGAAAAGGAAATTACCAAGGCGTTTATAGTTTCATTTAGAGAACAAGCAGAAAGCCTATTTAATAATTATATAGATAATGCAGAAGCCTTTGTAAATAAGAATAAAATTAAGGATGTATCTACTGGGGAAGAACTTAATCCAGATGAAGAATTTATGAGAAATATTGAAGAACAAATAGGAGTTTATGATGCATCATCTAAAGGATTTAGAAGTGATGTAACTTCATATATGTTCTATGTTGTTAGAAATGGTGGAAAGATTGATTATACTTCATATGAGCCACTTAAAGATGCAATAGAAAAGAAACTTATAGCTTCAGTTAAAGATTTGTCTAGGATTATAACAAAATCAAAAGTTAGAAATGAAGAGCAAGCAGAAAAGTATAATTCTATGGTAGATGAAATGAAACGAAATGGTTATTGTCTTCATTGTTGTGATGTAATATTAAAATATGCTGCTAACAACTTATGGAAGGACTAAATTAGCATATGGCAATTTTTAGGGATAGAACTGATAAGCAAGTAGATCACGATAGAGCAATAGAAGATAAAAGAAGGCATAGACAATTAGTTGAAAAATCAATTAAAGAAAATTTAGGCGATATCTTATCTGAAGAGAGTATAGTGGGTCAAAGTAAAAATAAAAAATTTAAAATACCTATAAAAAGTATTAAAGAATATCAATTTGTATATGGAAAAAATTCTAAAGGGGTAGCTACTGGAACTGGTGAAGAAAAACGTGGAGATAAAATAGAGTCAGGCTCTAAAAAAGCAATTGGAAAAGGTAATAAAGGTGCAGGTAATGAAGAAGGGGATGAAGTTTATGAAACTGAAATTACTCTTGATGAACTTATGGAATATATATCTGACGAGCTGAATTTACCTAATTTAGATGAGAAGAAGTATTCAGAAATAATAACTGATAGTTGTGGAAAGAAAAAAGGATATCAAAGACATGGAATAAGGCCAAGACTTGCTAAAAAAAGAACAGTTATGGCTAAGATATCTAGAAAGCAAAGTAAAAAAAGAGCCCTAATAGAAGAAGGCAGAGATTATAAAACTGAAAGATTTCCATTTAGAGAAGAAGATCTTAGATATTACAAAGTTAAGTTGCAACCTAAAAAAGCAAGTAATGCAGTTATGATATTCATTATGGATGCTTCAGGATCTATGGATTCAACAAAGAAATATTTAGCAAGATCATATTTCTTTGTACTATCTAGATTTTTAAAAAGAAAATATAACAATATAGCATTTGAATTTATATACCATACTACTGTTGCTAAAAGAGTAAGTGAATATGAATTCTTCCACAAATCTGAATCAGGAGGTACGTATATATCAAGTGGTATAGTAGAGGCTATAAAATTAATAGATGAAAAATATCCTCCAAGTGAATGGAATATATATCCTGTTTATGCCAGTGATGGTGATAATTGGTCTGAAGATAATATAAAAGCAATAGAATCAGTAAAGGAAATTTGTAAGATTAGTAATATGTTTGGATATGCAGAGTTTTTACCATCAACTTATACTCAAACTATGTACTATAAATTCAATAAAGACATTAATGAAAAGAATTTTATTTCTGTAGTTATTAAAGAGAAAAAGGATTTATGGGAAGCTTTAAAGACTATGCTTAAACAGGAATTAAAGGAGGATTAGTAAAATGAGCTACACTTTAAGGGAGATTGAAGAATGGAATGATAAAATAGAGAAAAAGGTTATAGAGTATGGCTTAGATTTTTATAGTCAAGAATTTGAGTTTATAGACTTTAACGAGATGTTAGGATATGAATCATATGTAGGAATGCCATCAAGATATCCTCATTGGAGCTATGGTAAAGCGTATGAAAAGAATAAGATGTTGTATTCGTTGAATCTTACAGGACTTCCTTATGAAATGGTAATTAATTCTGATCCTTGTTTAGCATATCTAATGAAAGAAAATACATTATTACTTCAAATACTAACTATGGCTCATGTATATGGACATAATGATTTTTTCAAGAATAACAGGTTATTTAAAGAAGGCACTAATGCAAAATATACCATTGAAATGTTTAAATTAGATGCTGATATTATAAGAAGATATATTAATAACCCGAGTATTGGATATAAAAAAGTTGAAAGAATATTAGATGCAGCTCATGCTATAAGGTATCAAATTGGAAGAGTCATTGGAGTTAAGAAGTTATCACATGAGGAAATAAAACAAAGTATGATTAAAGACTATGAAAGTAAATTAGATAATAGAGGAATATTAAATCAAGATGAGAAGATTGAATTTCCGAATTTAGATAAAATCCCAATAGAGCCAGAGGATGATGTAGTAGATTTTATAATAAAGTATGGGGACTTACAGGAATGGGAAAGAACAGTTCTGAAAATTGTAAAAAGAGAAACAGAATATTTTCTTCCTCAAATTGAAACTAAAATAATGAATGAGGGGTGGGCAAGCTACACTCATTATAATATATTGAAAGAATTAAACTTACCAGATGGACTACACTTTGAATTTTTAAAGAGGCATAATGATGTTATAGCACCTATTGTAGGGGGATTAAATCCTTATTATGTAGGCTTCAAAATATTTGAGGATTTAGATAAAAAATATGGCAAAGAAAAAATATTTGAAGTAAGAGAAATTGAAAGAGATAGTTCATTCTTGAGAAGATATTTGACTAGGGAATTATGTGAAGAACTTAATCTATTCGAGTATAATAAAAGAACATTTGATATTGTTGTTGAAGAAGTTTCTGATGAAGATGGCTGGAAAGCAATTAGGGATAATTTAAGCTATACTTGTGGTATAGGTGGAATTCCTTATATTAGAGTTATTGATCTTAATACTAAGGATTATACATTAACGTTGGAGCATGTATTTGATGGAAGAGAATTAGAATTAAATTATGCAAAAAAAACTTTAAAATATATTCAAGAATTGTGGGGTAAAAAAGTAAAGTTAATTACTAAAGACTCTGATAAGAAAGATGTTGTTATAACTTGCAATATGGATAAAGAAATTACAATTAGTTGAATTATTCCCAAAAAGGATATGAGTTTTTTCTTATATCCTTTTATCTGTGCAAAAAAATTATGGCTCTTTAAAATAAATATTATTGATTTTGTTTACATAACTAGATTGTAACAAAAAGAAATAAAATGAATATCGTAATATAAGGTGTGACATTATAGATACAATAAATGTCTAAATAATATTTAGGAGATAAATATGAATTTAAAGGGTAGTAAAACAGAAAAAAATTTATATAAGACTTTTGCAGGGGAATGTAGAGCTAGAAGTACTTATAATTTATATGCAGAAAAAGCAAGACTAGAGGGCTTCAGATGGGTTGCTAAAGTATTTGATGAAACAGCTGAAAATGAATATGGTCATTCAAGGGAAGCTTTTAAGAGATATTTAGGCAATGTAAAAACAACTGAAGAAAATTTAGTGTCAGCTGCAATTGGAGAGGCAAATGAAACTAAAAATATTTATAAGGAATTTGAAGATGTTGCTAGAGAAGAAGGATTTTTAGAAATAGCTGACTTTTATAAAGAACTTAGAGAAGTTGAAGAATCACATGAAAAAAGATATTTAGAATTAGCTGAAAAGGTTAAATTGGGTATATTATTTAAATGTGAAGAAAAGTGTTATTGGAAATGTTTAAATTGTGGATATATTTATGAAGGAAATGAAGCTCCAAATGTATGTCCATTATGTAAATATCCTAGAGCATACTTTGAAAAAATCTGTAAAAAAGATGCGGAAAAATAGGAGGATAATAAATTATGTATTTTAAATTTCCAAATGATTTTTTAATCCCTGTTAAATCAGTAAGTGATTTAATAGATGATTTAAATACAGAAAATTTAAGGACAGATAAAGATGAAAATATTGAAGAAGAAATAACTGAAGAAAAAGAAACTGAAATTAAAGAAGAAAAAGAAGAAGTACTTTTAAATAAACGTGGATTACAAGGTATTGATGAAGTAATAAATGATAAGGAATTTAGTGATTTATTATCTAATAAATGTGATTTTTCAGAGGAATGTAAAATCACGCAAAAAGAAATCTTAGAAGAAGTAGAGAGAAAAGAAGAAATTTCTATTGAAGAAGGATTAAAAGATATTAAAAACAAAAAGATATGGGAAGAAATAGATGAAGAATATTCAGAGAGTCAATTGATGAAATAAAAGAATGTTATAGGTTTTTTAAGTTTAAAAAGCTTATGAAATCTAGGGAGGAAAGGAAATATTAGTTCAGAATTGAAAGTTGAAAATTGAGAGTAAAGGAACAAATTCCATAGTAGAATTTCTAAATAAATATTTTTGAAAAGTCCATAAGATTTTCAATCAAAACTTTCAACTCTCATCTTTCCACTAAGAAAACGTGGCATAGACACTTTTCTATAACAATATGTAAATAGTTTTTCATTAAACAATGGAGGTATTATTTATAAAATGATTTAATATTAAATTATAAGTTGTGAGGTTAATAGTTTATGAAATATAGAAATTTGATAAATGAACAGAGCCAGGATATAACTGTTTTAAGTCAATTACTTAAAACTTATGTTGATTCTTATAGACTACTTATAGGTGGAGCATCCGAATTATATAATGTAAATCTTGCCAAAAAAAGTGAAGTAAAAAAAGCACTAGACAGAGTTAGTGAATTGGGAGAATTGATTGATAAGCTAATAGTATCGTTAGATAAGTGCGAAAGTGGATATATAAAATATTGTAAAATTAAAAGTGATTATATTTCAGTAAAATCAGACAAAAATATTATACTTACAGAAATAGATAAGGAATTAGACTTTCAAGAGAGTACGAAGAGAGATGAAGATGAATACGAATAAATATAAAAAATAGGGAATATTAAGAACTACTTGATAGATAGTTTTTAATATTCCCTTAAATTTTAAAGTTTCTTTAATTTAAAATTGCTTACCATTAAATATGAAAATGTAAGCATAAGTATAATTGCAATATAAATAGATGATTGAGCTTTTAAATTAAATAAAGCGAAAAGTGCTAAAAGGCACCCTGCAATTGTAATTGGTATACCAGTAAAAACTCCGTCGAAGTCAGAAGTATTATATCTGGCAAGTCTAAATGCACCACATATTGGGAATAATAATAATAATATTATTCCAATAGATCCTTTTGGTCCTAAATTTGTAAATTCAAATAATATATATATTAGTATAGATGGTGCTACACCAAAAGAAACTAAATCAGCTAAAGAATCTAATTCTTTTCCTAAATCACTAGATACGTTTAAAAAACGTGCGACTCTACCATCATATCTATCAACTAAGCCGGCAATTAATATAAAAATACTTGCAGAATCTATTCTATCATACATAACTGATAGTATTGAAAGAACTCCACAAGATAGATTTATAAATGTGAATATATTAGGAATACAACTTTTTTTCATAAAATCACTCCTGAATTTATTAAAAATCATTTACGAAATATTATTATAGCATACATATGCTTAAAATATAAGGTATAATAATATTAATATTTTCTTAATTTATAAAATAAGAAAGTTATACCAAAAAAATACAAAAAAGATAATATATTATCGACATTAAAAGTACAAAATGATATAATCATCTGTATAACAAATTTGGTTGGAGGGAATTTATATTTATGAAAAAGGTTAAATTCATATATAACCCGTACTCAGGAGAAAGTATTATAGTTAATGAACTAGATAATGTTATAAAACTACATGAAGAAGCTAAATTACAAATTATTCCGTATAGAATTCAAAGAGGGAAATCTTTGGAGGAAGCTTTAGAGGATGTAGATAATACTTATGAATATATATTAATAGCTGGTGGTGATGGCACTGTTGATTCAGTTGTGAATGCTATGAAACAAAGAAAAATAGATTTACCAATAGGAATATTACCAGTAGGAACTGCAAATGACTTTGGAAAATTTATCAACATACCAAATAACATTATAGATGCATGCAACAGAATATTAAATTCAAAACCTGTTGGAGTTGATCTTGGTAAAATAAATAATAAATATTTTATAAATGTAGCAAGTACAGGCCTTTTTACAGATGTTTCTCAGAAGACCGACGTAAACTTAAAGAACACTATAGGTAAATTAGCATATTATTTAAAAGGTATAGAAGAGTTACCTAATTTTAGAAGATTAAAAGTAAATATAAAATCTAAAGAGTGTAATTATCATGGTGAAATGTATCTCTTATTAGTATTCAATGGAGAAAGTGCTGGAAACTTTAGATTAGCTACAGAAGCAGATGTGACAGATGGTAAGCTTGATGTAATTGTATTTAAAGCGATTCCAATTATTGAATTAATACCATTATTTATTAAAGTATTAAAAGGTGAACATTTAGATTCTAATAAAGTAGTATACTTTAAAACAGATGATTTATATATTGAATGTAATGAAGAAATAGTTACAGATATTGATGGAGAACGAGGACCGGATTTTCCATTGAATATTAAATGTATTAAAAGTGGAATTAAAGTTTTAGGAATTGATTAGTTAAGCAATTATTAAGTAGTTATAGGTATAAAATATGTAATTATATAATAAATATAAGTAACAGGAATGGTAGATAGGAGTGTAATTTGTGAATTTTGCATATTATTTATTTTTGTTACTTATAATTTTTTTATGTCTTATACTTTTAAAAAAGAATATACAAGTTTCACCTAAGAAAATAAAAATATATGTAACTATTGTAATTACATTATTTTTATTAAGACATATAGCATTATTTATTTTATGCATACTTAAAAATAGTACAATTGTATACTATTTTAAATCGATAATTTTCTTAAATCATATAGCAGTGCCCCTAATGATTTTAGCTATAACATATGTGTATCTTAGATCTGAAAACTTAAAATTTAGAACTAATTATATTATTGCCGCAATAATATCAGTTGTTTATGGTTTAATAATATATTTTTCTAAAGCAACAGTGCAAGTAAATACTTTATATGGTTTTATTTTAAAGATAGATAAAGAAACATTAATGTTTTTATTTTCATTAATATTATTAGGAATACTACTTATTTTTAATGTAATTATATTAGATAAGCCTTTTGTAAATAAGAAAGGCATATGGTTTATAATTTTATCCATTTCAATTGTAATGATTGAGGATGTTATCATTTTAGGTGGAATAAAAATCTTTCCTTACCCAGTTATAGGAGATTTTATATTTCTTATAATTATGAGTTTAGTACTCAATGGTTTTAAAAAAATTAGGGGAGAAATATAATAAAAAATTTAATTAAAGATTGGCTATGTTTTAGCAGAGTGTTGATATATGCATAAGCAAAGTAGGCTGAGTAATTGAACTTAGGAATGCTAAAATGAGTATAGTCCCATTTTAGCTTGCTCCCAATATAAAATTGAGACAAGCAGTAAATGTGACAATACTCATTAAGAATTCCCAAAGTCCAATTACAATGCCACTTTACCTATTGCATATATCAACACATATTTAAAACAGAGCCTAAAGATTAAAAGATGGTTTATGTTAAATACATAGTCCATCTTTTTTTTCATAAAATTATATAATATTACATAAAAATAAAGTTATGGAATAAAAATACGAAAATTAAAAAGAATTCTTTTTAATTATACAGAATAGATTGGGGATGAGAAATATGTATCAAAGAGTGGATGAAAAGATATTAGATTTTATCAATGCAGCAGAAGAAAAAGAACTTAGAAAAGACATTACAAATGGATTAGTTAAGATAAACAACAAATTTTATGAGTTTAAGGAAACAGAATTTTTGGATGGAGCTTTAAAAATGTACATACCAAATACATTTGAAGATATGCCCATTGAAGCAAGAAAACTTAAATATCCATCAGAAAGCAGACCAGAAATAATAAAATGCAATGAAGATGGAAGTATTGCAATAACATTAAAGTTTATAGATAGTCCTTTAGATGATGATCATATAGAGGAACTAAGGGGCATAATGAAATTAATAACCCAAAGATTAAACCCAGCAAACATATATTTTGATGAAGACATTATAGATGTAGATAAAAAGAAGATTGGATATTTTGATTACAAAAGTTCTGCTATAGATGATTTCCTATATAATATTATGTTTTTTCTAGAAGTTCAAGGAAAAACCTTAATGGGTACATTTAGTTGCGGCTATAGTGAACATGAACATTGGAAGGATGATATTGTATTTCAAATACTTAAAACAATAAAGATAAATAAAGAAGTATGCTCAGAAAATAATTAAAGGGAAGTGAGAATAAATGAGTATGGAATATGTATACACACAGGGAGATATATTAATAGAGCCCTATGAATTTTTAAAAATTCTAGAGTTGAAAGTAGTTAAAGAAATAAATGAGCATGGAAAGTTTTATGTAAAGGGAATTATATCAGAGGAAATATCAGATGAATATGTAGAGAAAACGGGAAGTTATAACATAATAAAGGTATCATTAAAGGATGATAAAGAAAATATAACAGAAATTTTTAAAGGGATAGTTACAAATATATCAATAGATACTTTTAATAATGTAAGAATTTTAGAAATAGAAGCACAAAGCCAAACATTTCTAATGGATTTAGAAAAGAAAAGCAGAAGTTTCCAAGGTGAATGTTTAACATATTCAGAAATTTTTAATGATATAAACAAAATTCATAATGCTCAAATGATAGATTATGTAACAAATAGTAAAACCATTGATAATATGGTTGTTCAATACAATGAAACAGATTGGGAGTTTTTAAAGAGGTTAGCATCTCATTTTAATACTGTGTTAATACCAGAGTGCAGATTAGATGGAACTAAATATTATATAGGAGATGATGGACCAGGCACAGTATATGAATTAGATGAATTTAATTATTCTGTAAATAAAGGAATAAAAGAGTATAAGCTTAAATCCAGGGAAGGTAGCTATGAACTAAATGATATGAATTTTGTTAGCTATGAAGTAGTTACTAATAGAATTTTAAATTCACTTACTTCAGTTGCTTTTAAAGGAAGAAAGTTATTGATATGTAAAAGTGAATTTACCTTAGTTAAGGGATTACTATTCAATAAATATATATTAAAAGATAAAGATGGAGCAAAGGTTAAAAAAGTATTTAATGAAAATATATCAGGGGTATCATTAGAAGGCTATATACTTGATGTTACTAAGGATTTAGTTAAAGTTTCACTTAAAATTGATGCTTATTCAAATACAAAAGAGACAACAATTTGGTTGCCATATTCAACAGTATTTTCATCACCAGATGGAACAGGATGGTACTGTATGCCTGAAATTGGAGATGCAATAAGGTTATACTTCCCAGATAACGTTGAAAGTAATGCCTATGCTATAAGTTCAGTTAATCTACAATCAAGTAATTCATCTAAGCGTAGTGATCCATCTGTAAAAAGTATTGGAACTAAATATGGAAAAGAAATAATAATGAGACCGGGAGCTATAGATGTTATTTCAGGAAAAAATTCAATGTGCTTAAGTGATAATGGTGGAATATCTATAAATAGTAACAACTCTATATCAATGTCTGGATCAAGTGTAAACATAAGTGGTGGCTATGTATCTATTTCTGGTGGCGGTGGTGTTACAATATCTCAAAACGGAGCAAAACTAAAAATAAAAGATGACATAGTTATGAGCGGAGGTAAGATTAATACACAATAAAATCTTATTGCATTGGAGAGAAGGATTAATGATAATTCCAGTAGATAAAGAAAAAATATTACAAGAGTTTAATGGAAAATATGTTAAAGAAAGATTTAGTGAAGAACGTTCAAAGATATATGAAAAATTTAATAGTAAGAAAGAATTAATAAAAAAAGAACTGATTAATAATTTTGATCATGTTTGTAAAATTGCAAATAATCTACAAAATAAAAATTTAAAAGGAAAAATACAATATATCTATATATCATATCTAAGAACAAATCTAATGCAAAATAGTGGGATTTATAGAATTGATATGTATGATGATAAATGGTTTTTAGACAAAGAAGAATGTAGTGGAAATCTTAATTTATCTTTTATATATGAGCCACTTTTTAATCATAGCAATGAACTGCTAGAAAAAAGAAAAGAGTATGGACGAACTATAACAGAAATAGATATTGAAAAGATAAAAATTAGTGAAGGAAATAAATATAATGATGTAGTCATTGATATTTTAGAAAGTATCGTATATGATTTTTTGAATTGTGAATCATATAAAGAGATGAAAAAGAGTGAAGAAATAATGATATTTGTTGGTGAATATAGAGATGAAGTTAAACTTATATATGAAGATTCACCATCAAAAAAAGAATAAGAAAGGAAATATATATGGATTATTTTTTATTAAAACAAGATAAAAGATACTCTAATGCTCCGCAAATTTTAAACTTATTTAAGAAATTTAATACTAAGGATTTGAATTTAGTAAGAGCAGATAATATTGAAGATAATAATCTTCTTTATGTTAGATCAGCACAAGGAATTGAGTACGTAGACATTATTGATACTCCAATATTTTTAGTTTCAGAAGATTTGCAAAAGATATTATCAAAATATAATTCTAATATAATTTTTAAAATGATTGCATTAACTGATTATAAAAATTTAGAGCAACATATTTATTATTTGCCTATATTTGAAGAAGTACAAGCTTTAAGTGAAGAATCAGAATTCAATTTAAATAAAACAGTAGTTAAAAAAATAGTGATAGATGAAAATAAAATTAAAAATAAGAAAATATTTAAAGTTAAAGAAAGTGACAAAACATTAATTGTTGTTAGATTAGATGTAGCAGAAAGTTTATTAAGACGTGATTTTAAGGGGATTTTATTAGAAAGATTAGAAGTAAAAAATAAATAATTAAGGGAGGGGAGAGTATGGCAGTTTACTATGTCGTAAGAGGATCAAAAATGAAATGTAATAAAGGAAGTAATGAAAGAAAGATAAACCTTCCTGTAAGCCATGGAAGTTATGCAAATGATAAACCAATATTAAATAAAAAGGATAATACAGAACAAAATATAAGTTATTTTGGAGTATGTGAAGAAAGAGGATGTTTTGTAGAAAAAACTGAAATAACAGTAATAGACGATAATGGAAATTTAAAAACTGGCATAAAGTGTGTACCACAAATAGTTCATGATTGGATAAAAACTAAAGGTGATACTATAGTGGAGGGTGAACCAGCACTTACGACGGATTCGGTAATATATTGTTGCCGTGGTGGTAATATAACTTTTGTAACTAGTGGACAAAACGACTAATAGTAAGGGGGTGGATTTAATTTATTATGGAAGCAATAAAAAAACTAAAAGTAGAATGCCCATACAAAATACTTAAAATAGAAGATATTAAAATTTCCTGTAAACCTAATGAACATGGAAAAGTATATTTAAAATGCTTAATAGATGATAGCGTAAATTTTAAGTATTCTATAGAAGCTTCCACCAATGATAAAATATGTGTTTATGAAGAAATAGAAGAAAACACAGACTTAAATAATAATGAAAATACAACAAATGAAGAAAAAATAACAATAATATTTAATGGAATAATAGAAAATGTTAAGACAACTAATATTAATGGAATATATTATTTAGAATTAGAAGGTTCATCTACTAGTTCATTACTTGATCTTGAAAAAAGGACAAGATCTTTTCAAGATATAAATATGAGTTACGATGAATTAATAAATGAAATCCTAAAAAATTATGAAGGATATGGGTTTACTCAATGTATGAGCCAACCTATGAGTATTGAAAAGTCATTATTTCAATATAAAGAAACCGATTATGAATTTTTAAAAAGAATAGGAAGCTATCTAGGTTTAGAACTAATCTGTGATGTAGTAAATTTAAATAATATAATTTATTTTGGAAAGCCTAGTTTAAAATTTTATGCTTTAAATAATGAAGTTAATTATAAGGCAAGTAAGGATTTAGAAAAATATCATAAAGTCTTAACTTTAGGAATTGATTTACATGATACAGATTTCTTTTACTATGAAGTAATGCTTAGAGAAAAAATGAATATTGGAGATTTAATAAACTTTAAAGAAAGAGATTTCTATGTAAATCAATATTATGGACAAATGCATAATAGAGAATTAATATATAAATATAGGCTTTGTAGAAAAAATGGAATTTGGCAAGAAAATATATACAATGAAAAACTAAATGGTATATCCATAGAAGGAAAAGTTCTTGCAGTAGATGGAGAAAAAGTAAAACTTCATTTAAATATAGATGAAAGTCAAGATATAAGCAAAGCATCATGGTTTAAGTATGCCCCACCAACAGGAAACATAATGTATGCAATGCCAAACATTGGAGAAAATGTAATGCTCTATTTTCCTAATAGATATGATGAACCTATTGTAACTGGATGCGTAAGAAAAAATGGAAGTAGTTGCACTAAAATTTCAAATACAAACAATAGACACTTTTCAACTGAAAGTGGAAATAATTTAGATATATTACCAGGAGCTATTAATTTCTATAGAGGTGGAATGAATGTAAACTTAAATGATGAAAATGGAATTAATATAAGCAGTTCAGGTGATTTAAGTTTAGGAGCTTCAGGAGGAATAAGCTTAAGTGGTGGAAATGTATCAATTAGTGGAAGTAATAAAGTAGTAGTTCAAAAGAGTAAATCAAGCTATATTTCTCTTGAAGGAGAATGCTATAATCAAAGTAATGCAGTATATGAAAATGGAAGCTGTAGAGAAACATATGAACCATTTACAGATGATGATCCACAAAATGGAGTAGCTGAAGCACTAGCAGAACTTGAATACAAAAATGAATTATTATCGCTAAGTATTCTTGGTAGTAATGTAATGCTAAATGTTGTTATGCAGAATGATAAAATTAATAAAATGCCTGAAACTTATAAGGGAATTCCAATGTCAGGATCAGAGCTAGAAAAAAGAATGGATATAGCAACTTTTGATGCAACTAAGAAATATAAAGAAGGAACAATGGTAAAACTTAAATCATTAGATGGTGAATATATTTTAGGAGAAGCAGGCAAGTCAGCACCATGTGCTGGAGGAGTAAGTGCATTTAAAGCATATGATAAGAGTAATTATAAAGAGCATAATTCATCAAAGGATGCAATAAAAAGTATGGGATATGGTGCTTTAGATTTTGTCAATACATCATTAGATTCAGCATCAGATTCAGCATTTGATGCATACAAATATGTAATGACAAGAGGAATTTTTGATGAATCTACAAATAATAAAATTGTTAATTATTTTGACTGGATAAAAGAACAAAAAGGAAAACCATCTGATTTATTGCATGAACATTTAAAAAATGAATCGCCCCACAAAGAAACATTTGATGCCACTCAAATAGGATTAGAAGCGTTAACATTATTAGATAGTGGTATTGGAGCAGCAAGCTATTGTGGAAAACTTTCAAAAATTAAAAAATTAAATACAGCAGAAAAAGTAGCTAATTCTAAAAAGGCTGAAAAGATACTTAATGAATTAAATAAAGAGATATTTGGAGTTAATAAGGGGGTAAGTTATGCTAGTAGTGAAGAAATGGCTAGAATTGGAGCACCAATAGGACATATAGGTTATCCAAAAGATATCGTTCTTCATGAGCCGCCTTACTCAGTAGCATCTGATTTATCTCATGTAATAGGTAAAGGTACAAATGCAAGAAATAAAGCAATTACAGCAATAATGAAGGAAGATTTGAAAGATATTAATTTAAGTGTTACTCCACAATATAATCCATTTTTAACATCAGGTATATCTCAGATTACAGATGAGGGACCAATTTCTCAGATTGGTAAAATGCAATTTTCAAATAGAAATGATTTAATTGATACAATCTTACATGAGGAATTACATAATAGATTGAAAATGGACGGAGTTTATGGAGGAGAATACCAATCAGTACTTCAACATCATCCTCCAAGAGGAGTTGTTGTGGAAAAAGAAAAATTTCTTGAATTTGTAGAAATGTGGAAAAATAATCCTACAGAGGAAACGTATAATAAAATATTAGAACTAGCAAAAGAGACTAAAAAATGGTGGGAGTGATAAAATGCCTTTTTTAAAATGTGAATGCCCAATGTGTAAGAAAATTATTAAAGTAAATTATAATCAGACAATATCTAGAGGAGAAGTTTTATTCTTTATGCAGTATAATTGTGAATGTGGTTTTTCTAGAGACGAGGATAGCACTATAACTCCAGAAAAATTTAGAAATGAGATAATACAGGAAAGTGGTTTATGGCAACTAAAATGTTATGATAAAATAAAATGTTTAAAGTTTTTAATGCAAAAATATTTATATTCAATGGAAAAAATAAAGGAACTGAAGAAAGAGGAATTAATAACATTTGAGGGAACAGCAATTGAAATGAAAGCATTAGGAAATAAAATGGAAAAAGAAGGGATGAAGTTAATAATAGAGCGTATAGAATAGAAAGCTGACTGCAAAACTTATTCTTTTTTCAATGAAAAAATTTAAATTTATTCACTAAATGTAAAAAATAATTTTAAATAAATATATTAAGAAAATGAGTGAATTATGATGTTACTGCATAATAATTCTGTAGTAAGTTTAGAGACTACCACAGGAAAAACATACGCTAAAAACTGCAAATAGTTATCAAAAGAGGGTTCTAATGCTAGTTGCAATAGAAAACATAGCGAATTCAGCAAAAACTTCTTTTGAGGGCTAATTCAAGCTAATAGAAAAACTCTAATGGATGCTAATGAGGTATCGGTTGGAGTTTTTCTTTCTAAGATTTAATATAGACACAATATGAATGTAGATTGGGTGCGATTTGGACATAGAAAACTTAGTAAAATCAATGGGTTGGGTGTATTGGTCTAAGTTTGAGTGCAATTCAGCTATAGAAAAAATATTCAACAATAAATAGTAAAATAAAATTAGATTGAAAGTATGCACTTGCGACCAAAACCGGTAGTATCAACGGTTTAATATGACCTAAATGTGATAAACTTATGACCTAGATAGAATTTGAAAACAAAAAATATAAATAGGTATATGAAATAAGCGGATAAAAAATGTAGATATTAATTTGTTATTCCTGATAAACAAAAGCAAGAGGTTATATTGATATTGGATTTAGATAAGAAAAAAATGAATGAATTATATTTTAGTTCTTTAGTACAAAAGGTACATTAGCTACATCTACCTCTGTTGAAATAGATGATATAGATGTAGTAGTAAGAAAAGGGATTGGTGGAGCAGAATTAGGTTTTGGAGTTTATAATTTTTCAAAAGGTTCAAATAACGGAAGTAGCAAAGAAACAGATAAAAATAATAATTCTACAATAGATAAGTCGGGAAGTTCTGGAAATGAGAGTAAATCAACGTTAAAAAGTGCTTTTTATGCACTAGGTGGGGGAATATCAAAATTCAGTACATTCGCAAGAGATGCTGGTTTAGAGTTTGGAGAAAAAGTCTTAGGATTAAACTATGATCAATGTGCAGTTGATTCTAAATCTAACAGAAAATTAAGGGATATGTATGCAGAAGATGATAGAAGAGATGCTGAAGACTATGATAAATTAAGAGAAAAAGCACCTAACAAAGATGTATTTGATAATGTAAGCAAAGTTACTAGCGTTAGCTTAATTTTGATTGATACTGTAATAGCAGGATATGGGCTAATAAACATTGCTAGATCTGGAATATCACTAGCCAAATTTTCAGGTAAAGCACAAAATATATTAAAATTTGGTGATAAAATTGCCAATAAAACTAAAAATACAGTAAATACAATAGAGGAATTAAATAGATTAAAGAATACTAAGGGGGTAAGTAACCCTGGAAAAACTTTTGTTGATATGATGGAGCCAGCAGAAGCAGCTAGATATGAAGCATATTGGAAACAAGGTGCGGGTTCAATTGACAAAGTAAAAGAAAATGGAGAATTTGTATATAAAGTGATGAATGGAAAAAACATTAATACAAGGCAACGATTATATACAGTACCAGGAGAAAGAAGTATTAAAGATGTAAAGATTAATAGTAAGACTGGAGAAACGTATATAAGAGAAACTATATTTGATAAATATGGAAGAAGAATAGGTAATAATGATTATACTGATCATGGTAGACCTGATATTCCATCCCATACAAATCCTCATCATCATTCAAATCCTTATAACAATCCAGCACAACATGGTGACGGGGTTCCAGGATTACATCCTGATACACCATAAGAGAGGTGAGTAAATGACAATAGCAAATTATATATATATAGCAGTAATAAGCGGTTATTATTCAAAATCAGATTGGCAAAAATGGGCTGATGAAGAAATACTAAATAATGATGATGTTGAAGAATGGGTATATAATGTTTCATTAGCTAAAGATACAGATGAGTTATACGAAGCTATATATGAAAAAAGAATGGAAGAATCGTATTATCAAAATAATGAATTTTTACAAGAGGATGTTGTAGCTGGATATTACTATATGTTATATAGAGAAAAAAGAATAAGCTTATATGAATTAATTAGTAGACTAAGTGATGAAGATGATATAAGTTCTAGTTCATCTATACATGAAATTCAAAACTTTTATATAATATTTAAAGAGATAAATGAAAACAATGGATTAATAGAGGATTGTGAATTTATTGAAAAAATTATAGGTTTATTGGAGCCTTATAGAAAACTAGCAGAGGAGCAAAAAATAAAGTTAAATTTACATTAAATTATTGAATAACTAAATGCAAAATTAGATATTAACTCAATTTATAATAATTTAAATTAACATAGTATAGTGATGTTAATAAAATATAAAGATTAGATTACTGCATAATCTAAATAAAGCAGTGAGTAGTGGGTAAAGGGGGAAGAGTGGTAGACAATTTTAAAAAGTAATTTTAGTTGATGAGATAAAAAATACTTTTTAAAAATTCTACTACCTTAACCCCTTTTCATCTAAATTAAAAGAAAATATAGTTTTAACTGAAATGTCGATACTTCAATAGTGTCGATATTTTTTTATAGAAAGTGTAAGGGATAAAATATTTTCTAATAGCTAAAGTAATACATTTAATTGATAAAGGAAATCATAGTTAATCAATACTAATACATTTAAGATTCAGTAAAACAAGGATAAAAGAGATGTATAACTTGATAAGCTAGGAAGACCTAGGCTCAATAATTACACTTAAAAGTTAATGGAATTCATAGCAATAATATGCATAGACAAGCAATATAATTTATTTTGGAAAGCCTAGTTTAAAATTTTATGCTTTAAATAATGAAGTTAATTATAAGGCAAGTAAAGATTTAGAAAAATATCATAAGGTATTAACTTTAGGAATTGACTTACATGATACAGATTTCTTTTACTACGAAGTAATGCTTAGAGAAAAAGATAATAGATATAAAAGCACTAAAAATAAAAAATTATATTTAGGATAATTTAGAAGATATAAATAAATTTAATATTTTATGCTAATAGGGGGAATAGTTATGTATGAATACAAAGAGTTTAATGAGAAAATGAAGAAGAATTATTTAGATAAAGGTACAGTTATTGATGTCTTAAATTCATATGTAAATGGAAGTGGATTTTTACAACATTTAGAAAAATTTAAAAGTAAAGAAACTGAAAGGAACCAAATCTTAGGGGTAATTTATTCAGAAGACTATGAGAAAGATGATGATGAGTACTTTGGAGAAAATAAAGTCTTATTTTATGCAGGTGATGACTGCTATGATATTATAGATTATGATGAGTTGTATTTATATTTATATTTTACATGTGAGTTTTATATTGAAAAGCATGAGAATAAAAAGGAAATAGTGCAAGAAAAACTTTTACTAATAGAAGAGGCATATGGTATAGAGTAAATATAAAAAATTAGTGACTTTATTAAGTATTAAATATTATATTATTTTTGAAAATGATAATAAATTTTATATGCAATATAATTAGAAGTTAGAATTAACTAATTATTTAATTAGGTATTAAGAATAAAATTTGATTTATGAAAAATAAGGAGAGGCTGTAAATATTTTTGTGTATTCTAATTTTCTTCTTAGAAATAATTTTTAAGGAACTTTAATTTTAGGAATATCCTAACTTAAAGTTCTTTTTCTTAAGATGTTTTATCTAGAATATCACTAAATACAATTTTAAGCTAATTAACAACTAAATTCCAATATGTATAACTTATGGTACATTCCTTTGCTGCACAATCAATGGATAGGTATAACATATTAATAAGCTATCACCATTAGAAAATATTAGTTTAGTTTTTGCCATTTTTCTAAATTGACTATTTAAACTTTCAAAAATTAAAAAATTAAATACAGCAGAAAAAGTAGCTAATTCTAAAAAGGCTGAAAAGATACTTAATGAATTAAATAAAGAGATATTAGGAGTTAATAAGACCAGCTATGTGAAGTCAAGCGAAATTTCTGAAAAAGCTATAAAATCTATAAAGAAAAAGTGGGGCCAAAAAGGCGTTGATGCCTTTGAAAAAGCAATGAATAAAGGAATAGTTGGAACAGAAGGACAAAATTTTGATAAAGCCATTAAAGGGAAAATCTTATAAAGGTAAATATACACATGAAATAAAAGTTAAAAATAAGGAGTATGGGGATTTTAGAATTTATGGGTATAAAGATAGCAGTAGAAAAATGATTTTTGAGTGTTTTGATAAAGATTACATTAATATGATTTATTTGGAGGTATTAATAATGGAATTAGAACAATGGTTAAAAGATCATGATATAAAGAAAATGGTAATGCAGAATTTAGAATTCTATTTAAGTGAATATAAGAAAGATGATGAAGAAGATTTTAACGAATTATTTAAAGATATGGATTTTGATAAAGTGAAATACGAATTTCACAGTGTTTCATATGTGATAAATATGTGGCACATTGCTGAGAATGAAGAGCGTAAATATATTTCTGCAAAAGTACGACTAGAATATGAAGAAAGTACGTTTGCAGAATATGAAGCAATTTATGATTTAGATGGTGAGGGTGAAGATGATTATTTAAGAATTGTATAAATTGAAGCATAATAAATAAGCCATCAGAAATATAAAATTTTTTAATAGCTAAATATAATATGTAAATTTTAATAAGGATTATGACATAGGTTCATAGTCCTTATTGTCTCTTAAAATAGCATAAATAATGTGGGTAAGTTTATGAGTTACCACTCCCACGGCAGTGAGATGGTGTTTACTTTCACTACGTTTCTTTAAATAATAATCATTAAGAGGACTTTCGTGTAAGGTACAAGTTGAAGAGCATAGGAATAAAGCTCTTCTAAGGTAAGGAGAACCCCGCTTTGACATTCTATTATTGTTAGCTAAAAATTGACCATATTGTTTAACTGTTGGATCAATACCAGCATAAGCTACTAGGCCTTTAGCACTTTTAAATCTTTTAATATCACCAATTTCGCTAAGAATAATAGCAGCAGTAACTTTACCTATTCCGGGAATAGATTCAAGATGTGAACCAAATTTAGTATAATAAAATTCAATTTCTACATCTAAGTCTTTAATTTGCTCTTCTATAAAAAGCACTTGTTTTATTAGTTGCTTAAGTTGAAATTTGAAAGCATCTTGAGCAAATTTTATTCCAAAAGTATTCTTAGCAGCGTCTTGTATTTTTTCAGCTTTGGCAAGGCCAAGCTGTCCTCGACTATGTTCTCTTAAAAATTCGGCTAATTTATCTGTATCAATTTCAAGAATTTCTTCAGGAGTTTGATATTTTTCCAATAGCTTTTTAGAACTTATTCCCCAAGTATCAGAAAATAACTTTTCATATTCAGGAAAAACTTGATCAAGCACAGTGATGATCCTGCATCTTAGTTCAGAAACACTATCAACCAAAGAAAGTCTATATCTACATAATTGCCTTAAAGAAAGAATTTTTTCATCAGCTAATTGTGTATTTGTAAACCTTCCAAATCTAATAACTTCAGCAATGATAAAGGAATCCTTTGTATCATTCTTAGTTTGGCGTATGTAAAGATTTCTAAAGCTATCAGATTGAATAGGATTTATAACATTAATTACATAACCTTTTTCTAAAAGAAATGAATATAAAGAAAGCCAATAATGCCCAGTAGCTTCAAGTCCAAAAATAACTTGTGAATCACCAATATTTTTATTAATTTGCTCAATTAATTTATTAGCGCCACTATGTAAATTGATGAATTTAATTGATTTACCGATGATAGCGCCGGTTTCATCAATAATAGTAGCTTCATGATTATTTTTACCAATATCAATACCAACAATAAACATTTAAACATCTCCTTTGTTTTTTTAGATAGAATCCTCTATGCAATGCAAGTTACATCCTGGTTAGATATACGAAGAATTATAATAATATAATCTACATCCAGCTTATACGCAATATCTCGCAGAGATGAGGTAACAGTCTTAGTGACGAGGTCAAAAGATGCCTCAAGGGGGCGTAGGCAAACCTCTATCTATACGAGAATATTGTCTCAAAATAAGAGGGATTAAACAATAGTAATAGAATAAATAACTTAAGAGATTATTAAGAATAATAATTAAAGCTTTTGGTGTGATTATTGTTTAATCTGTATGAGCTTATCATACCAGAGGATAGGTGAAGCTGAAAGATTAAAATATTATGAAAAATTAAAAGATGGTGTAATTGATGATACCGCATGGAGTAAATTAAGCAAATATTCTAAAAAAGAAAAAATTGATTTAAATAATATTTCATGGGACGAAAAAATGTCAATGATAGATAAATTTAAATCTAATATTATGGCAGATTCTGATTCTATGAAATATATAGAAGATAATGCTAATGAATTACTAAAATTATCTGATATTAGATTGAGTGAGTGTGTTGAGAATGGGTATAACGCTCAAGATTACTATAAAATATTAAATCAAGATAAAGCTACTAGAAATCCAGAAGAATACTTAAAATCATTAGAAAATACTAAATTGATTGAAAATTGGAATGAAACATTTTATGGGAATGACAGTAAAGTTGTACTAAGTTATATGCCTAAAGATGCTTATGAAAATTTTGTTTTAGAATATGGAACAATAGGCAGACCAGGGGAGAATGGTAGGCAATTTGTACTCCCACAAAAAATTGGTGATTCTATTGAAGGTAAATTAGCTGATTTAGGTTCTATTTCAAATTCTACATCTGAATTCAAAGTACAACTTGCTAAGGAATTAGGATTGCCTGAAGATGTTTTTGCTAATGGTGTAGTAAGGGTTGAAGTGCCTTTAGATAGTGATATTAATTTACACATTGTAAATGGAATTGAAGATGGCTGTAATTATCAATGGATTCCAGGAGGAAAAACAATAGGTGGAACTACGGAAGGCATAATTAAGCAAATTACAAGGGACAATTATCCAAAATTATATAATACAATTATTAATAATGTAAAGAGATAGTTTTAAAGTAGAGGAGACTATAAGTAGATGAATGAGAAATTAAATAGGGAAGGGTTATTAATTGCAATAAAAAGAAATGAGATTGATGAATTTTTAAGCGGAAGTGGGATGTATAGATTAGGATATAATCCCTACGCTCCTGGCAATACTATGTTAAATTTATCACCTGCAATGTCAGCTATATATAGTTACTATATTGATGAACCTGAAAAAAGGGTGGATTTAAAATTAGAGAATACATTACTAGATTGGTTAACGTGGAAATCAGGTATTGGAGTATATGCTGTATTTTCAGTTCTGAGTTATCAATTAAGAATGGAGTTAAGTAATAAATCATCATTTAAAATAAATAAAGATAAAATAAATAAAGAGTTAAAAAAAGCACTTGATATATATAAAGATGACTTGAAAGTACTTAAGGAATATGAAGGTGAGTCCTTAAAAGAAGGACTATGGGAAGCTATGCAGATTGAAAATAAAATAAATATTAAAAACTATGGAATAAAAATTCTATAATTTTAATGGTTAATAAATTAAATATTATGCATTTTTGATATTAATCTAACTGCATAATGATAATTCTGTAGTAAGTTTACAGACTACAACATGAAAAACATACTCTAAAAACTGCAAATAGCTATCAAAAGGGGGTTTTAATGCTGGTTGCCATAGGAAACATAGCATTATTCAGCAAAAACTTCTTTTGATGGCTAATTCAAGCTAATAGAAAAACTCTAATGGATGCTAATGAGGTATCGGTTGGAGTTTTTTTTCTAATAGTTAACATGGACACAATATGGATGCAGATTGGGTGTGATTTGGACACAGAAAACTTAGTAAAATCAATGGGTTGGGTGTATAGGTCTAAGTTTGAGTGCAATTCAGTTATAGAAAAAATATTCAACAATAAATAGTAAAATAAAATTAGATTGAAAGTATGCACTTGCGACCAAAACCGGTAGTATCAACGGTTTAATATGACCTAAATGTGATAAACTTATGACCTAGATAGAATTTGAAAACAAAAAATATAAATAGGTATATGAAATAAGCGGATAAAAAATGTAGATATTAATTTGTTATTTCTGATAAACAAAAGCAAGATGTTATATTGATATTGGATTTAGATAAGAAAAAAATCAATGAATTATATTTTAGTTCTTTAGTACAAAAGGTACATTAGCTATATCTACATCTACCTCTGTTAAAATAGCTGATATAGGTGTAGCAGTAAGAACTGGGATTGGTGGAGCAGAACTAGGGCTTGGAGTTTATAATTTTTCAAAAGGTTCAAATAATGGAAGTATTAAAGAAACAGATAAAAATAATAATGCTGCTAATAAGAAAGATTATGAGAAAGAAAGTAGTTCAAATAATAAAGGTAAAGATATAGAAAATAAAGTTCAAGGGAATGAAACTAAGGCGGCAGGTAAAACTGTTGAAGAAGTAAAACATGGAAATCAATATACTAGAGTGAATGGTAAAAAAGTACTAAAACCTGATGTTGAATATACTACAAAGGAAGGATATAAATATAAAACTAATAGTTCGGGAGCCATAGAAGAAGTAGAAGGAACATTAAAGCTTGGAGATGGTAAAAGAAGTTTGTATGCACAAAGAACTGTAGGTGGTGATTACAGACTTCCAGACGATGATGGTGGTCATTTAATTGGTTCACAATTTTTAGGCTCAGGAAAGATAGATAATCTAGTACCTATGAATTCTCAAATTAATAGAGCAGGTGGGAAATGGTACAATATGGAGACGGAGTGGGCTAATGCATTAAAAGAAAATCCACCTAAAAGTGTCTATGTTAAAATTGAATCAATATATGAGCCAGGAAATTCAAGACCAGTAAGTTTTGATGTAGAATATAGAATAGAAGGAATGAAGACTAAATTTATAGAAATATTAAATCAAGTAGGAGGTTAGTATAATGGAAACAAAGAAGATGGGAATTATTTATGGAGAAATTGCTAACAAATTAAATGAACTAATACCAGATGAATGGAGTAAAATATATTTATATGGAGAAGTTTTGGAGGATTCTAGAGAAGTATATTTCTATTTTGATTCTATGACTAGCAGCCATATAGTGTATGGACATGATATTCCTAAGACTTACAATGTTGATAAAAAAATATATCGTCAATTATTAAGAGAATTAGTGAAGTTAGTTGTTGGTTTGCATGTAGAATATAAAGAAAATAATGATAAGCAATGGACTAATCTTACTTTTTTATTAGATAGCAGTGGAAAATTTAATATTAAATTTAATTATGATGATATATTAAAATCTCCATTTTTATCAGGAGAAAGACAAATAATATGGGAGTATGAAGTTCTAGGTATTGAACCTACTAATGAAAATCATAAAGAAATAATAGATAGATACTTGAATAGTAAAGATGATGAGTAGTGGAAATATAAATTAACTGCAAAATACTATTTAAACTAACTACAAAATAAAATATAAGAATTATATAACTTATAAATTAAATAAAAGTATTAATAATAAACAATAAGTATAGAGTAATATTAAATGTAAAATAATAATTCTGTAGCTAGCGTGTAGAAAAAGAAAAATTTAAATCACTGATAAATCCAATAGATGTTGAAATGATATGCTCCATTTATAGTAGACAGTTAAAATAATAAAACTGTAACTATAGAGGGAGCATTTTATTATGAGAAGAAAATCTAATATATTACCACAAGTTAAGATAAAGCTTGTAGAAGATTATTTAGAAGGAAATATTGTAACTAGTGGTTAACCGACAGGTAGAGAAGCATCTGGACTTCTAGCAGCATTTCAATAACACTTGAAAAATTAGAGGAATACTTATTCATAGAAGGTATCTATTAAAAGAAAATTTATTATTATTTAGGGGAAATTAATATGTATGAAGAATTAGACGAATATTTATCAGGTTACTTTACAGATGATTACTGGTATGATGAGGGCTTTGGAATTGCTAGAGAGATTTTAGCGGGATTTAATGAATATGATTGTGAAAAGTTATTAGATAACATTCTTTCAAAATCTATGGAATGGCAAATTAGATTTGCTTATTGTGCTGATAGTGATATTAATGATGCAGTCATAATAAAAAGTTTGATTTTACTTTCTAGTATAGATAATGATGAGTTATTTGAAACATGCATTGATTCTTTAAGATGTATCGCTAATTCAAATAATATAGGGATAATATCAAGGGATAAAACAATCATGCAACGAGTTGAAAAAATACTTCCCAAATGCGGTATAGCTACACGAAAAATATTTGAGGATTTTATTAGAAAATTACAAGAATAAAAATATTCTAAGTGCATAATATTGCTTAAAGTAACTACAAAATTTGTGAACATGCATGAAGTTTTATAAAAAGTAGTATTTCAATATAATTTACTAAATCAGATATAAAAGACATACTGCATAATTATCATAATGAAGTAAGATGTAAAAAGTAAAAATTAATGAAGGTTAATGCTGATACAAAAGGCGTTAGCCTTTTTTCTATGTCTAAAATATTGAAAGGAGTAAATAAGAATGATAAATGAACTAGTACAGAAGTTCAAAATGCATTTAGAGGATTATGAAAAAAGTATAAAATAATAGAAATTTAAAAATAAGAAAATATTCAAAGTTAAAGAAAGCGACAAAACATTAATTTATTAATTTGTTTAATAAGTTTATTAGCTCCGCTATGAGAATTAGTAAATTTAATAGACTTACCGATGATAATGCTAGTTTCATTAATTATAGTAGCCTCATGATTGTTTTTACCAATATCAATACCAACAATATACATTAAAAACATCTCCTTTAAATATTTATATAGAATCCTCAGTGCAATGCAAGTTACATCCTGGTTAGATATACGATGAATTATAATAATATAATCAATATCCAGCTTATACGCAATATCTCGCAGAGATAAGGTAACAGTCTTAGTGACGAGGTTAAAAGATGCCTCAAGGGGACGTAAGTAAACCTCTATCTATACGGGAATATGGTCTCAAAATTAGAGGGATTAAACAATAAAAATAGAATAAATTACTCAAGAGATCATTAAGAATAATAATTAGAGTTTTTGAAATGACTATTATTTAATCTGTATGAGCTTATCATACCAGGGGATAAGTAATCCTAAAGTAACAGCAGGGCCTAATTTTAAAAATCATTTTCAAAGATATAGAAAATTATTAGAAAATATCACAGGAAAAAAGTATTCAAAATTAAAAGCAAATGGGCCAGAATTTTTGAATGATATATCTGAACTTATCAATAATGGAACATTTAAATATGTAGGTCAAAGTACTGGTATTCAAAATAGACCTGTTTGGAATATATATAAAGGAGAAGGACTTGTTGTTGCTACAAAAACTGATGGTGAATGGGTTACTTTGTTAGAAGATAGCGACACTGGTTTAGCAAAAACGATTGATACATTTATGATAAATAAGTAATACTTAATTTAAAATATTATGTATAGTGGATTAAATATTTTATTAGGAGGACATGTATGAATATATTAAATGAATTTAAATCTTTGTTTAGGGGTACAATAAGGCATTTGTGGAGATATGGAGTTATTGATGATAGTGAAGATATTGAAGAATTTGTAATGGATTCTACTTATATATTTATAGAAATGGAAAAAGGGTATATAAAATTAAAAAGTGTTGATGGTGATTCAAAAATTGAAGTTACAATTGTTGACAAAATAGAATATTTAGTAGATTTAGATGAAAAGATATGTAGAGGCAGTATTAATGATTTTGTTTTTGACTATCCAGTGTATGATTATTACATAAAGAAATTAGGAGGAATTAATGTTGTAATAAAACAGGACAAAGTAATTTGTGAGGCATTGCAGTTGTGTGTATGTATAAATAATACTATAGTACAAGATATATTTTTGGAGACAGGATTTAGTGGATTGCTAATAGGTCATATTTCTAGGAAAAATAAATGGGTTGAAAATTTTCATTTAGTAGAAGATGAAAGTGAAATAAAAGAGACATGGTTTTATGAGGATTAGGAGTAAATACTATATTAAAGAGAAACAATAAAAAATCTAGATAATGCTATATTAAAAGGAAAAATAAACAATGAAATTGAATTATATAGATGGTGGGTATGGATCTACAAGTTTAAAACCATCAACTGCAGATAATTTTGCAATGTTACATGATGATGAAGGCATATTTGCGTATGTAAAAGTATCTAATACGAATAGGGCTAATATAAATGCTATAAGTTCTGGAATAGATGAAAGTGAAATTCTTTTAGAAAGAGGTTTGACATATAAAATTGTAAAAGCATAGAAAGAAGATGGATATAAATACGTAATAATGGAGGTAAGTAAATAATGAGTGATAAACCAGCATCAGTAATAGAAAGATGGGCTTTAGATAAAGGGGTTAAGCAAGAAAATGTGTCTCAATGTTTCTTTTGTATTCATAGTAAAGGGGATTGTTGTTTAGCTTTTCCTGATGGTATACCAAAAGAAATTAAACGCAATTTTTTCATTCATACTAAGGCATATAAAGATGATAATGGAATACAATTTAAAGCAGAAAAAGAAGAGTATAATAGGATAGAATTTCAACCAATGAGGAAAAAAAGTTTAGATGAATTGAGAAAGAAAAAGTAAGTTAAAAGTGTATACAGAAGTTTGTATTAATTAACTTCATAAAAATTAAATAGTTATAAATATAGTAAAAGTAATAATTAATGAAAGAAAATTAACTGAATAATAATAATTCTGTAGTAAGTTTGGAGACTACCACAGGAAAAACATACTCTAAAAACTGCAAATAGTTATCAAAAGAGGGTTCTAATGTTAGTTGCTATAGGAAACATAGCGGATTCAGCAAAAACTTCTTTTGATGGCTAATTCAAGCTAATAGAAAAACTCTAATGGATGCTAATGAGGTATCGGTTGGAGTTTTTCTTTCTTAGCATTAATATTAGTAATTATGAGAGATTAAAGTTATCTAAATGGGGATGGCCACCAAAGGATGAGCTATATTTAAAGTATAAGGATGTCTATAATAATGATTTATATTATAATCAAGCTACAGGAAATATTAATTGGCCAAAAAATAATGGGTTTATTGAAGAATTTACAGGATATGAAACATTGGATTCAAGTATATTATTAGACCGATATGGTGAATCTACTGGTAATTTTTTTGCACCAGCAACAGATGCTTATAAAATAAGAGCATTAGCACCTCATAGTGAAACTGCAAACCATTATTATTATAGAACGATAAAAGATTTTGAGGTTACATCTGGTAAGGCAGCACCATGGTTTGGAAGTTCAGGGGGAGCAAAACAGTATATTAAATATCATCAAAATGGAAAACTTTATACAATAGATGAATTAATAGATAAAGGTTTAATTGAAGATGTAACTGATTTAGTTAAGGAAGGTTTGATAAAATGATAGAGAAATTAAAGAGTATATTAGGCAAAGAATATGTGGTAAAAGAAGAACAACTAGGAATAGAAGTTTATCATTTAACTAATTATGGAGTGAATCAAGAAACTTATATTAAAATAAAAAATCATATTAATACTTGGACTTTGTATGAGGTGCAACGAGGAGAGGGTTTTGAAATTTGTGAATTTGAAAATTATAATACAGCAATTTGTGGAGTATATATTTTAAGTAAAAAAATATTTGAACATCCTAAGGGAAACACATTAATTAGGCGTGAACTTAGTAAATGTAATGAAGATAATTCAGATATAATTATACAGATTTTAGAAAAAGAATTTAATAAAAAATTTTTCAGTTTAGGTAACTTAAAAAGAGGGGCTATTATCCTTGAAAGTGTTAATGGTTTTTATGATATTAATTATTGTGGAGTAAATAATGAAAAAATTAACATTGTAAGCGGACGTACATTTTCTAATGCGGTAATAGTATTCTATAATTATATTTTGTTATTGTTTGAATTTGAAAATTTAATAAAATATATAACATCAATAATTCAACTACCTAAAGAAATAGAAGAAAAGTTAAAATATTGTTATTTGAGAAAGTAAGAATATAAAAATAGTATATCATTATTGAATATATGAATCTTTAAATTTTTGTAGTAGAATTACAGGAGATTAAAGAAACTCTAAAATAATAATTATATTTGAAATTATAGTTGAGAATTTCAACATTAATGTTTGTGGCCTTTTAACTAGAACAATATATAGTGAAGTATGCAATATAGGAATTGGATAGTTATTAATAAAAAACAAAAAGACGAAGATATTTATGAAGCAAAAATAAAATTAGCAGAAGAATTAGTAAACTATGATAAAGTAAAGAACAATGAGCAAATAAAAGCATTGGTAGATTTTTTAGAGTATTTATTTTTAATTCAAAGTTCAGAAATAGAAAAGAAATATAACAATTATAAAAAGAAAAAAGGAGGGGTATTGAAAATGACTGTTGATGAAATAAGAAAATTACATTATACACAAAAAGGAAAAGAAGAAGGTAGAGAAGAAGGAATTAAGCAAGGAAAATTAGAAATAGCAAAAAATTTACTAGATATTCTAGATAATAAAACAATATCAGAAAAAACTGGATTAACAGAAAAAGAAGTAGATGCTCTTAGGATGAAAAAAAGTCATTAATATATTTTAGAAACACTTAGGATTTAATCATCTTAGGTGTTTTTTATTTTTGTCAATTTTAATAACAACTAATATTAATGGAATATATTATTTAGAGTTAGAAGGTGCATCTACTAGCTCATTACTTGACATTAAAAAAGGACAAGATCTTTTCAAGATATAAATATGAGTTATGATTAATTAATAAATGAAATCCTAAAAAATTATGAAGGATATGTATTTACTCAATGTATGAGCAACCTATAATAAATGAGTTTGAGGATTTTTATTGTATTTTGAAGAAAATAGATGCAGATGATAATTTAATACAATATATTGGAATAATATTACAAAAAATAGGAATGGTATAAGATAATGTCGGTATAATATTATTATTGAAAAAGGAATAGTAGTTTATGATAAATTTAATAGTTAAGCGTAGTATTAAAAACAGCCTCAATAAATAATTATTGTGACTGTTTTTCTTATTAATAAATTTAATCTATTTTCTTCTATTAGAAGTTTTAGGTTTAAAATTACTTTTAGATTTTTTATTTAAAGAATTATTGGCGCTTTCTATATTTTTACCGTTTGAACTAGATTTAGAAGTGGACTTTTTGTTACTAGTTCTATTAGAAGCTCCATTATTATTCTTATTTGAATTATTGTCTGTATTGTTATTAGATGATTTATTTCTATTATTTTTGCCTTGATATCCAAGTTTAGCTGGTGTAAAACCAATTAAACACTCTTTACCATTACCAATTAAATCTTCTCTATGTGCTGTAATTAAGGCCTTTTTTACTTTTTTATGATTTTTAGGTATAGAAAATTGAATTAAAGCTCTTTGCATTTCTTTTTCTTCTTGAGTTTTTGGAACATAAACTTCTTCTCCAGTAAGAGGATTAAATCCAGTATAGTACATAGTAGTTGATAAGCTTCCAGGAGTAGGATAAAAATCTTGTACTTGTTCTGGTGTATATCCCATTTCTTTAACGTATTGTGCAAGCTCTATTGCTGCATTTAAATCAGAACCAGGGTGAGAAGACATTAAATAAGGTACAAGGAATTGTTTCTTATTTAATTTTTTGTTTATATTAAAATATTTATCAACAAATCTATCATATACTTCTCTTGTTGGTTTTCCCATTTGATTTAACACTTTTGGAACAACATGTTCTGGAGCTACTTTTAATTGACCACTTATATGATGTTCACACAATTCTTTAAAGAAAGAATCGTTTTTATCGTGAATTAAGTAATCATATCTAATACCTGAACGAATAAATACTTTTTTTATACCAGGTAATTGTCTAACTTTTTTTAATAAAGAAAGATATTCAGTATGATCAATCTTTAAATTTTTACAAGGCGCTGGAAACATACATTGTTTAGTTTTACACGTTCCGTGTACTTCTTGTTTTTTACAGGCTCTATGTCTAAAATCAGCAGTTGGACCACCAATATCATGAATATATCCTTTAAAATCAGGAAAAGTAGTTAATAATTTTGCTTCATCAACTATAGAATTTTGGCTTCTATTTTGAATTACTCTTCCTTGATGGAATGTTAATGCACAAAATGAGCATGAACCAAAACATCCTCTATGACTTGTTATTGAAAATCTAACTTCTTGGATTGCAGGTATTCCACCATCAGCTTCATACATTGGATGGTAAGTTCTTGTATAAGGTAAATTATATGTAATATCCATTTCCTCTTGTGTTAAGTTTTCTTGAGGTGGATTTTGAACTAGATATCGATCACCGTATTTTTGTATTACTGTTTTACCAATAATTGAATCTTGTTCATAATATTCTAATTTATAAGCTTCTGAATAAGCATTTTTATCACTTACTACTTCTTCATATGATGGAACAATAACTGGGTTTTCAATATGCGATATATCATTAGTTAAGTAACATGTACCTCGAACATTAGTGATATTTTTTATATTGGCGCCATATCTTAATAAATCAGCAATTTGAACTACTGTTTTTTCTCCCATACCATACATCAATAAATCTGCTTTAGAATCTAGAAGAATACCTCTTCTTACTTTATTATCCCAATAATCATAATGAGCAAATCTTCTAAGACTTGCTTCTATGCCACCAATTGCAATTGCTACATCTTTAAAAGCTTCTCTTATTCTATTACAATAAACAATTACAGCTCTGTCAGGCCTATGTCCTGATTTACCACCTGGAGAATATAAATCTTCGCTTCTACGTTTTTTTGCAGCAGTATAATGGTTAACCATAGAATCTATATTGCCTGAATTAACTAAAAATCCATACTTAGGTCGTCCTAATTTTTTAAAGTCCTCACAATCATTCCAATCAGGTTGTGCAATAATTCCAACTGTAAAACCCTCAGATTCAAGAGTTCTTCCAATTATAGCAGTACCAAAAGATGGATGATCAACATAGGCATCTCCGGTTACAATTATAAAATCTAATTGTTCAATACTTCTTTTTACTAAATCTTCTTTACATATAGGTAAAAATTCTTTACAAAGTTTCATATATTAATTAACTCCAATTCATATATTAATTTAAATTCATATTACTAAGGTGTATAAATAACTTAAGTGTATATTTTGGTAATATATTGATAAATGTATAAGTAAAGCTGAACAGATAATTGAACTTAGGAATATTACAATTACAATGCCAATTTACTATTGTATATATCAACATATGATAAAAACATACTCAATTTATAAAACATATACTATTTTCAAGTATATGTTAATTTCATTAATAGTATTTAACAAGCATTTATCAAGGGTTAAGACACATTTAACCTATGAATAATAACTCAGTTTATATTAACATACGCAAGATTACTTTACAAATAACAATAATTATTATTTTAGTAAAATAGTCGCAAGTTTTAAATAAATAATAATCATACATTTCAGAACAACGGTAACATTGTAATATAAGGGGCTTTGGCAGAAAAAAATTTGTTGCCTTTTTGCATCTATGTAATATAATAATTAGTAGAAATAAACAAGATGATGACGTAATTTGAATTTTTTATTCTTTAGAAAATTATATTATTAAAGAAGCTAAGGATAACTCAAATTATACTGTAGATTATAAGGTGGTGTAAAAGATGGAGGCTGGACCTCAGATTATTAATAATTTAAAATTACAACTTAATATATTTAGGAAGAGCTGTTCATCTATTTAAATGCAATGAAAGTTCTTTCTGAAAACATAGAGGAGGAATCTTTCATGAAGAAATTATCAGTATTTTTATATACAAGTATTTTATTTAAAAATATTTACGATGAATTTGGGGATGCTCTAGGAGAATTAAGAGATGTTTATGTAACAACAGAAGAGGGATATCCAAGAGTTATAGGCTACAAACTTAGGAAGGATGGAATTACATTTCATTATGAGTTTAGATATATAGAATTTTTAGATGATAATGGAGATGTAAAGATAAGAACAAGAGGAAGCAAAGAAATACTTCCAATGACTTATACTTATCTTCTTTCAAAAAATTTATTAGACAAAAAAATAGTAGATATAAATGGCAAACAAGTAGTACGTGTTAATGATTTAAGAATTGCTGAAATAGCAGGGGAATATAGAGTTGTGGCAGTTGAAACAGGGCCACTTGCAAGATACAGAAGATTGAATGTTGCAGGAATTGCTAAATGTTTATATAAAATTTTAGGCAAAGATTATGAAGACAAAGTTTTAATGTGGGAAGATGTTGAATCATTAGAAATGGTTGATAATAATTTAAAGTTAGTAGTACCATATCAAAAATTATCAACATTACATCCAGCTGATCTTGCAGATATATTAGAAGATTTAGATGCAAGATCTAGAAAGCAAATATTTGAATCATTAGATGAGGATCTAGCTGCAGATACATTAGAAGAAATAGATCCAGAATATAAAGGTAGTATAATTAAGGATTTATCAGAAACTAAAGCAGCTGAAGTATTAGAAAATATGGCTAATGATGAAATAGCTGACCTTTTAGATGATTTAGATGAAGAGGAAAGAGAAAAAATATTAATAAATCTAGAAAAAGAAGATGCAAAAGAAGTTAAAGAATTATTAGAATATGAAGATGAAACTGTTGGTAGTATCATGAGTAAAGAGTTTATATCATTAAATTTAGATATAACAATTTCTGATGCACTAGATATACTTAAAGAAATGCAACCTGATGAAGAAGTCATGTATTATATATATATAACAAATGAAGAAGACAAAATTGAAGGTATGATTTCATTAAGAGATTTAATAATAAATGATAGTACTAAAAAAATAAAAGATATAATGGATGAAACTGTTTCACGTGTAAAACATGATGATGAAATAAATGAAGCAATAGAAGCAGCGGCTAAATATGATTTGGTTACAGTACCAGTAGTTGATGATGAAGATAGACTAGTTGGAATAGTGATAATCCATGATTTAATAGATGAATTTTTATTCCCTTTTTGGAAAAAGAAAAATTAAATTATTTTTTGAAATTATATTGACTTTTTTTTGAAATAACATATAATGAAACTATAAAAGCATATCAATTTACTCAGAATTAAAAACTGTGAAAAAGTAAAGTAGCATAAAGGAAAGTTTACAGAGAGAAAAAAGAAAGCTGGAATTTTTTCATCAAGAATTTATGTGAAGTGCACTTTGGAGTTGAAATCTGAATTAAGCATTTTAAATGTTTATATTAAGATTTTTCGGAATCACCCGTTATAGTGATGATGCATAAATTTGTGCTAAATTTCAAGAGGAATTAAATTTATTTAATTCAATTAGAGTGGAACCGCGGATATAACTTCGTCTCTATATTTTTATAAGAGATGGAGTTTTTTATTTTATATAAAATGAAAAAAATAATAAGATTTCTGGGTATAAAATAATTAGAAATCTTATATCAAAAAAATTAGACAATATGTAAATTACTAAAAATGAATGCTAAGGGGGAGAAAAAATGATTTATAATGGAATATTAGAATTAATAGGAAAAACACCAATTTTAAAATTAAATAATTTAGTTAATGGTGATAATATGGCAGAGGTTTATGTTAAATTAGAGAAATTTAATCCAGGTGGAAGTGTAAAAGATAGAGCAGCACTTGGTATGATAGAAAAAGCAGAAAAAGAAGGTCTATTAAAAAAAGGATCAATCATAGTTGAACCTACAAGTGGAAATACAGGTATAGCACTTGCTTTAATAGGCAAATTAAAAGGATATAAAGTTATAATAGTTATGCCTGAAACAATGAGTAAAGAAAGAAGAGATTTAATTAAGGCGTATGGGGCAGAATTAATATTAACAGATGGAAGTAAAGGCATGAAAGGTGCTATTGAAAAAGCATTAGAAATTGGTGTTGGAGATGAATACTTTATTCCTCAACAATTTGAGAATATAGCTAATCCAGAAAAACACTATGAAACAACTGCAGAAGAAATTTATAAAGATATACCGGATTTAGATGCTATTGTTGCTGGGGTTGGAACTGGTGGAACATTAGTTGGAATATCAAAAAATTTAAAGAATAAAAATGCTGAAATAAAAGCAGTGGCAGTAGAGCCATTTTCATCACCAGTATTAAGTGGAGGAAAACCAGGGGCTCACAAAATACAGGGTATAGGAGCGGGATTTATACCAGGAATATATGAAGAAAAATATATAGATGAAATTTTAAAGGTAAAAGACGAAGATGCATTAAAAATTACTAAGGATGTTGCACAAACAGAAGGTGTTTTAGTAGGAATATCAGCTGGAGCTTCCATATATGGAGCTATTGAAATAGCAAAAAAATTAGGAAAAGGAAAAAAAGTATTAGCAATTGCACCAGATGGAGGAGAAAAATATATATCAATGGGAATATATGATTAATAAAGTTAGGTGATGTTTTGATATATGCATAAGTAAAGGTGTACTGAGTAATTAAACTTATGAATGCTAAAATGACTATAGTTAAGTTACAATACCACTTTACCTATTGTATATATCAAAATTATATTAAAATATAAACTAAAATTAAATTCTATTGAATTTTATTGAAGAAGGAGAATGGAATTGTGTTTAAAAATTTAAATTATGATTTAGAAAGGGTTTTAATAAATGATCCGGCTGCTAAAAGTAAGGTGGAAGTATTACTTTTATATCCATGTATTCATGCTCTTATAGCTTATAGAATTTCACATTTTTTATATAAGCACAAGTTTTTCTTTTTAGCTAGATTTATTTCTCAATTATCACGTTTTCTTACAGGAATAGAAATTCATCCAGGTGCAACCATAGGAAGAGGGCTATTTATAGATCATGGGATGGGAGTTGTTATTGGAGAAACTGCTGAAATTGGTAATGATGTTATTTTATATCATGGAGTAACTCTTGGTGGTACTGGTAAAGATAAAGGTAAGAGACATCCAACAGTAGGAAATAATGTTCTTATAGGGGCAGGTGCAAAAGTTTTAGGTCCAATTAATATTGGAGACAATGCTAAAATAGGTTCTAATGCAGTTGTATTGCATGATGTTCCACAAGGGGCAACAACAGTAGGGGTTTCTGCTAGAAACATTGTTAGAACTAAGGCTTCTATAATTGAAATAGAAGATTTAAAAGGAATAAAGAAAAAAATTTATAATGAAATGATAATTTAGAGGAATATATGATGATGGGAGTAAAAGATCAAATAATTAAAACCTGTTCTTCTTTAGGAATAGACTCAATAGGTTTTATAAAGTGTAGAAGGTTTGATGAACTAAAGAACTTTTATAAAGATAGAAAAGATTTAAATTTGCAAAATGAATTTGAAGAGGATGATATAGAGAAAAGAATAAATCCAATTCAATATTTAAAAGAGGGGAAAACTATAATTTCTATAGCTTTCCCTTATTTGACTTCTGAATCAAATAATAATAATGGTTTTTCTGTATACACAAAGGGTATGGATTATCACTATGTAGTAAATAAATACTTAAAAATTATTTGCGAAATAATAGAATCTCATGGTGGAAAAGCCAAAAGTTTTGTTGATAGCAATTCGTTACCTGAAAGATATATAGCTTATTTAGGTGGAGTTGGATTTATTGGAAAAAATAATTTACTTATAAATAAGAAATATGGTTCATATATTTTCTTAGGTGAGATAATAACTGATTTAGAGATTTATGATGAAGATAAAGGTACATTTGAAGATATGAATTTATTTAAGGAATGTGGTGAATGCAAAGAATGCTACGTAGCATGTCCAACTAAAGCTATTAATTCTAATAAAAAAAATTGCAATATATGTTTATCTTATATTACTCAAAAAAAAGATTTAGAGAATTGGGAAATAGAAAAATTGCAGGGAAGAATGTTTGGATGTGATACATGTCAATTGGTATGCCCTTATAATATAGATAAAGAATTATCTAAAATACCAGAATTTCTGCCTTTTGATTTTATGATTAATAATAATGAAGAATTTATTATTAATATGGGAAATGGACAATTTAAGGAAAGTTTTAAGAATACATCTTGTGGATGGAGAGGGAAAAATATCTTGAAAAGAAATGCTTTGATTAGAAGTAAAATGTATTTAAAAAGCAATAATTTAGACCAAAATCAAAAGTTTGAATCACCATATTTAAATGAGTATATAAATAGACTTTTCCAAAAAACTAGAATATAATTATTATATATAAAGAGATATAGAGATTAGAGCAGGAGTGAGAAATATGCTATCACCAACTATAGTAAAAATATTAGAAATGTTACCAGAAAGTTTTCTTGTGAATTTTGGTAAAATGAAAATTGCGAATTATATAAAAAAATATGCAAATATAACCTTAAAAGGAATTGAAAATATAGATAAAGCTAAAAAACCTAGAATTTTTATATGTAATCATTTAAGTAACGCAGATGGATTAGTGTTAGATCGAATATTAAGAGAAAAAAGTGATCCATATTTTATTGCAGGTGCTAAGTTAAGTGATGATCTTATAACAAGATTAGGAACAAAAGTTATAAAAAACATTCCTATAAAGCCTAATTCACCAGATAAAGATGCTATAACAAGAATTGTTAAGACTCTCAGAGCTGGAAATGATATTTTAATTTTCCCAGAAGGAACTAGAAGTAGGACTGGCGCTATGATTGAAGGTAAAAAAGGAATATTATTAATGGCTAGAATGTCAAAAGCAGAAATAATTCCTATTGGAATGTGTGGAACAGAAAAGCTTCTTCCTATAAGTAAAAGTGGAGATATGGGAGGAGAAAAATGGCAAAATGCTGATGTTAGCATAAATGTAGGACAAAAAATAGAACTTCCAAAGAAAAATGAAAATGAAGATAAACATGAATATGATGATAGATGTCTCCATATATTAATGAAGAGTATAGCGAACTTATTACCTGAAGAATACAGGGGAGTTTATAAATAAGAGGAGATTGTAAATAATATGAAAGTAAGGACACAAAAGATTTTAGATATTCTAAAAGAAACTTACCCAGATGCTAAATGTGAATTAAATTATGAAACACCTTTTCAACTGTTAGTGGCTACGATTTTATCAGCACAGACTACTGATAAAAAGGTTAATGAAGTTACGCAAACTTTATTTAAAGATTACCCTGACTTAGATTCCTTTTTAATTATAACAAATGAAGAATTAGAGCAAAGAATAAAACAAATAGGGTTATATCGTAACAAGTCTAAAAATTTAATACTTATGTTTAGACAATTAAAAGAAAAATTTAATGGGGAAGTTCCAGGAACCATGGAAGGAATAACTTCGCTTGCAGGAGCAGGCAGAAAGACAGCAAATGTAGTTTTATCAAACGCTTTTGGAGTGCCATCAATAGCTGTAGATACTCATGTTTTTAGAGTGTCAAATAGATTAGATCTTGCAAATTCTGAAAATGTATTAGAAGTTGAAATGCAGTTACAAAAAGAGTTACCTAAAAGTGAGTGGTCGTTAACTCATCATTTGCTAATATTTCATGGAAGAAGATGTTGCATTTCTAGAAATCCTAAATGTAAGGAATGTCCATTAAATAACATATGTAAATATGACGATAAAAAATAGTCTTAGTTTCAGTAAAGTGTTGATATATTGAATACCATTTTATCTATTGCATATATCAACACATATTTAAAACAGAGCCATTAAATAGCAGATAGTTAGAACCACTAGTAATTTAAAGGTTATTATTAGTGGTTCTTTAATTTTTGCAAAAAATTTATTAATATATAATTATAAGATATATTAAAATTAATAGACTATTATTAATATACAAAATAATATTGAACTAAAATATTGGAGGTAACTTATGAAAGTTGGAGTAATAATGGGTGGTATTTCATCAGAAAGGGAAATATCTTTAAAAAGTGGTAAATCAATAGTTCATAGTATAAATAAAGATAAATATGAAGTGGTTTCTATAGTTATTGATGAAAAAGAAGATATAATAAATAAAGTTAAAGGAATTGATTTTGCACTTTTAGCATTACATGGTCAATTTGGAGAAGATGGAACGGTTCAATCAGTTCTTCAAACACTTGGAATACCATACTCAGGCTGTGGTCCATTAAGTAGCTCTATGTGCATGGATAAGGACATAAGTAAATGTATATTAAAAGCTGCTAATATAAGAACAGCACCTTGGATAAATCTAAGAAGAAATGATAAAATAAATTATGAAGAAATAGAAAAAATGGGATATCCAGTAGTAGTAAAACCAACTCATGGAGGATCAAGTGTTGCTACATTTATAATAAAAGAAGAAAAAGATATAAAAGATGCTGTGACAGAAGGGTTTAAATGGGACAGCGAAGTTATTATAGAAAAATTTATAAAAGGTGATGAAATAACTTGTCCTGTATTCGTTGATAAGATGTTACCAGTTGTAGCAATAAAGCCAAAAGCTGAATTTTTTGATTTCACTGCAAAATATGCAGATGGAGGATCAGATGAATTTGTAACAGAACTTCCAAAAGAATTACATGAAGAAGTAGAAAAAATGGCTTTAGCAACATACAAAGCATTAAAATGTGAAGTTTATTCAAGAGTTGATATGATAGTAACTGAAGATAAAGTTCCATATATTTTAGAAGTTAATACTCTACCAGGAATGACTCCTAACAGTTTAATTCCTAAGAGTGCAGCAGGACTTAATATATCATTTGAAAAACTTATAGACATGATAATTGATGAATCAATGAAGGTTATTAGATAAAATACATTGATTTGAATATAAAAACTTTAACTAAATTTTAACCATTATAAAATAATAATCATATAGCATAGAGATAAGTATCTGCATAAATGCTTGTCTCTATTTGTTGTGTGCCCAGCATGGGCACGTACTAATCGGTGAAAGTCCGTAATGGGGG